>NZ_JACJQV010000015.1 GCF_014696875.1 Microcystis wesenbergii FACHB-1317
CAAAGCAAGGCATTTTAAAAATTTTTCAGATATTTGTTCTGAGAAATTGACTGAAAACCTTGCCAGATAAGGATTTGATTGAATGACATTTGCGAGAATGAAACGACCCTACCTTGATAAGGGGGGTGCCGATAGGCGGGGGGATCCCCCCTGCCCCCCTTGATAAGGGGGGGATCTGACAACTTTTAACACCTACCTACTTACCTTTATTATAGAGGAAAATCCCCCAGAGAAATTTTTTATTCTTCCTCGGACTCTGGAGAACTTACCCAAGGGGTAGAAGATTCGGCAGCTTTCGGGAAAGAAAAAGATTTTTTCGGAGGAGAAGGCAATAATTCCAATTGTCGATTACCGGTTTTATAGCTAGTTTTATTTTTCTGCTCTCCCCGTCGTCGTTGGGAGGTTTTTTCCTCCGTGGTATTTTCGGCTATCACTTCATACAAAATCGCCCGTTTATCCTCTTGTTGGCCTTTTCTTAAAACCCGTCCTAAACGCTGAATATATTCCCTGGTGGAACCGGTTCCCGATAAAATAATCGCGATGCGCGCTTCCGGCACATCAACCCCTTCATTAAGAACATGGGAAGTCACCAGAATTTTGTATTCTCCCTGACGAAAACGGGTCAGGATTTCATGGCGTTCTTTCACGGGAGTTTGATGGGTTATGGCAGGTATTAAAAAGCTCTCGGAAATGCGGTAAACTGTGGCATTATCGTTGGTAAAAATCAAAATTGGTTCCGGATGGTGTTCACAGATTAACTCGGCTAAAACCCGCAATTTTCCCTGGGTTCCGGAGGATATTTCCTTCGACTCCCGGTGCGCTAACATGGCCCGGCGCCCTTCGCTACTTCTGGCACTAATCATGACAAAATTTTGCCAACCATCTAAACCGGACAAACTGAGATTATTTCTTCTTAAAAAATCATTGCGAATTTTAATTGCTTCTTGATATTTTTCCTGTTCTTTGGCAGATAGTTTCACTTTAATTTGAATTATTTCATGATCCGCTAGGGCTTTTCCTGACAAGTCTTGGGGACTTTTTTGATAAACAATTGCACCAATAAGATAATCTAAATCCTGATGACTACCATCACCGCGATCCGGTGTTGCTGTTAAGCCTAAACGATAGGGTGCGATCGAATCTTCCGCTATTTTCCGAAAGAAATCCGATGGTAAATGATGACATTCATCAAAAATCAAAAAAGCGTAACGATTGCCAAGAGTTTCTGAATAAATTGCCGCACTTTGATAGGTGGCGATTAAAATAGCACTATTATCCTTAGAACCTCCCCCTAATAATCCCACCTCGGCATCGGGAAAAGCCGCCAACATCTGGGCATACCACTGGTGCATTAAATCAATAGTCGGCACGATAATTAAGGTACTGCGGGGAGTCGATTGTAGAGCTAATTGGGCAAGATAGGTTTTGCCGGCAGCGGTGGGAAGGACGATAACACCCCTTCTCTGGGATTTTTTCCAAGCGATTAACGCTTCCGTTTGGTGGGGGTAGGGTTCCCGTTCAAAACTGGCAATTAATTCTAAATTGTTGAAAGCTTTTGCTTCATCTTGGAAGTTAATGCCCTCCTCCTGTAGGGTTTCCACGAGAGGACGATAATGAATGGCCAAAATGCGAAATCTTTCGATACGATCATCCCAAGTGGCAAAATCTAGCCATTTTTTCCCTTTTGGTGGTGGATGAAGAATTAAGGTTCCTCGCTCATATTTGAGGGTGGGTAAGCGCATTTTTCAGTTATCAGTTATCAGTTATCAGTTATCAGTTATCAGTTATCAGTTATCAGTTATCAGTTATCAGTTATCAGTTATCAGTTATCAGTTATCAGTTATCAGTTATCAGTTAT
>NZ_JACJQV010000150.1 GCF_014696875.1 Microcystis wesenbergii FACHB-1317
TATGGCTTGATACTGTTGAGTTTTAGCTTTAACTTTAAACTCTAAGACAAACATTTTACGCAGGGGGGACTTAGACAAAATCAGTATAGCACAATAAAAGTTAAGTTAACAAGATATAGTTTAAAAAGCCGTCCTAAAAGGACGGGGCTTTAACCCAAAATTTCGGTAATCCCGAAAATGCTCCCCGGACTGCGATTCCAATTATTGAACCTATGGAGGAGGATGCTGATGCTTGGATTTGTTTGGATACCTTCCGAGATCTACCCTACTCGGCCGTCACTTTAATCGAAAATATTATCGATTCTAGTCATGTTCCCTATACCCATCATCTCACCATCGGTAATCGGGCCAATGCCGCTCCTATGGAGTTAGAAATTATCGAGTCCAATCGTCAGGGATTTAAGGGAATTTGGCCCGAAGGACCGCGTAAAGGTCAATTAGGTCGGCAATACAGCAATTTTATCGCCCCCGGATTAATTTACCACGATCTCACCTCGGAAAAGTTCGGGCGGACTTTAACAGCTGTCTATGCAACCCCCATCCGTCAGGGAGAATGTCGTCTCTTTGCTCGTTTTCCCTTTAAATTCAACTCTAAACTGCCGAAATTCTTCATTAAGCTTACCCCCACTTGGTATTCCCACATCAATCAAAATGCTATTCTTGAAGATGATCAGATTTTTCTCTACTATCAAGAGCGTTATCTGCAAGCTCAGGGGGATAGTCAGAATTTTAGTCAAGCTTGTTATCTCCCCACCAAAGCGGATTTATTCGTGTTCGAGTATCGCAATTGGGTTAATCAATACCAAGCCGATCCTTTTGCCGGTCAACCTTTCCCCCCCCTACAATCAAAAGAGATTCTCCTCGAACGCTATCACTCCCATACCAAAAATTGTGCTGTTTGTCAAGGGGCTTTAAAAAATATTAATCGTCTCCGGGGGTTAACATTAGCGATCGCTATTATTCTTGGTCTATCTTTACCACTTTTAGCCCTAATTTTCGGTCAATCGGCCCTCATTGCCGTGACAGTGCTGACAGCATTAACTGTTATTATGGTGGCAGCTTATTGGCGCTTGGGAGAACTGATAAAACAGTTTTATCAAGGACGGGAACTATTGCCGAGAAATACCGGTAAAAAGCGATAAAGCTGCCGAAAAAGAGCGGAAGTTAGGGAACCTGTTCCTCACTATCCACTTTGGGGGGTTGGTTTTGGGGAGATTGCTGAAGTTCTTGCCAGCGAGTTTCTGCCAGTTGTTTTTGTGTTTGCACTTCTCGGTCATTGGAACGATAACGAAGGGATTCTTGATAAGCTTGAATCGCTCGCTCGTATTGACCGAGTTTAAAGCAACTATTGCCTAAACTTTTCCAGGTTTCGGGGTTATCTTTTTGTCTTTGAATCGCCTGTTGATAGGCAGTTATAGCTTGAGAATTGTCGCCTAAACGATACCAAGCGTTAGCGATACCGATAAAAACTTCGGCTTTTTGGGAAGAAATGCGGCGCGCTTTTTCGTAGGATGCGATCGCTTCTTGAAATCTTTCCATTTGATGAAGTAATGCCCCTTGATTTAACCAAGCTTGATAATAATTAGAATTGGCCTCAGTTGCTTGAGTAAATGCCTCCAAAGCTTCTGACTTGCGGCCTAATTTTTGCAGAATAATCCCTTGACTATAGTGAGCTTGGGAAAATTGGGGATTAAATTGTCCAGCTTTGCTATAACTTTCTAAAGCCTCATTAATTTTATTTAATTGATAGAAACTATTACCTTTTTGATACCAAATTAAGGCATTATCCGATTCGATCGCTAGAGCCTGATCGTAGGCTTTAACTGCCCCTTCATAATCCTCAAGATTTTGTAATGACCAGCCTTTTTTATACCATATTTTGGCATCATTTTGTTGAAAAGTTAACAATTTGTCAAGAGCTTTTTGGGCGGCGGAATATTGTTGTAGTTCTAGATAAATATCGGCCTTACCTTGCCAAGCTTGACTAGCGGCAGCATTAATAGATAGGACTCGCTCAAAACTTTCTAAAGCCTCCTGATTTTTATCTAATTTATCTAAAGCTTCTCCGCGACCGAGCCAAGCTTGCCAAGCGGAATCTGGGTTAATTTGAATAGCTTTTTCGTAGGTATTTAAAGCTTCCGAGTATCTTTGTAAAGCCAATAAAGCATCGGCTTTTCCTTGCAATGCCTCAAGATAATCGGGATTAATTTTTAAGGCTTGACCATAGGAATTAAGGGCATCAGTATAGCGTTTAAGTTGATAAAAAGTCTGACCTTGTTGATAGTAACTAAGAGAATTACGAGAATTTTGCCAATAGTCAAAACCCAGATAAGCACCAGCTATTAAGCCAATTGTCCCCGATACAAACAAGATTTTTGTTAGCCAAGATTTCCCTTGACGAGCAACTTGACTTTGAGATTTCACCGCCTGGGTATTTTTCGGATCGAGATGATGAATTTTACCTAATTTTCTCAGAGCGATTAATGCTTCACTGGCACTGGTATAACGCTGACGAAAATCATAGCGGATCATGCGATCGATAACATCACTAAACTCGGGGCTAGTCATAGCCAAATGTTGCCAGAGAATTTCTCCCGTGCGAGAATCCAATGGAATATCTTCGGGAGCTTTACCGGTTAAAGCTTGTAATCCAATCATACCAGTGGCATAGATATCGCTACTAAAACGGGGATAACCTTGGGCCTGTTCACTGGGGAAATAACCGGGGGTACCGATAGCGACTGTAGAAACGGTTTTACCTTCTTTAACTACTTGAGTGCTAATTTGTTTGACAGCACCAAAATCAATTAAAACCAATTGATCATCTTGACGGCGACGAATAAGATTAAAGGGATTAACATCGCGATGGATCACCTGTTTGTGATGGACAAATTCCAGAATTGAGAGAATTTCTGTTAATAAAGCCACCACTTTCTCTTCATTTTGCCTATAGACACCGGCAGTAATTTCTGTGGCTAAATCTTCCCCCTCAATGTATTCTTGCACGAGGAAAAATTGCCCATTTTCCTCAAAATAAGCAAATAAACGGGGAATATGGCGATGAATGCCCAATTCTTGCAGTATTTTCGCCTCGGTTTCAAACAGTCGTCTAGCGATGGCTACAGTTTCGGCATTCCGGCACTGGGGTTGAAATTGTTTGATCACACAACGATTTTGATTGGGTAACTGGCGATCGCAGGCCAAGAAAGTCTGTCCGAATCCCCCTTTTCCCAATTGACGGATAATTTGGTAGCGATGACTAAGGATGTTTCCGGCAGCGAGTTCCATAGACGATGGCAATCCGAGGTTTTTTACCATTCTAGGCTTTTCGGCTCTCTTTTGCGGTCGCTGGACAAAATGGGGAAATTCCCCTATTCTACTTTTTTCCCTATAGAGAGGGAAAAAATTCCCTGTGGAGGGGACTGACATGACAGACAGAAAAAAATAATCTAGAAATAGAGAAAGTTCACTGTTGTTTTTTTCAGAGGATAACCGCTATGTCTATCAATCCTGTTACCAGAGCCAGCACAGCTTTACTGATTACCCTGCTCATGGGTTCCATGTCCGGCACTTTTCCCGTCCTCGCTCAAAGTAATATTAATCGGCAACGTCTTATCGCTCAACAAATCTCGATTCTGGCCGGAACAGTTATCCCTTTGAATTACGAGAAAGCCGATAAAATTTTAGTTTCTAAAAGTGATGTTATTCCTCTGACTTTAACCGTAGCCAGAGATATTCGTAACCGGAATGGGAGTTTGGTGATTGCAGCGGGAAGTGAAGTCAAGGGTACTTTAGAAGCGGCGGGCCGAGGTGTGCGGTTTATTGCCGATGAAATTCGCCTCGATGGGGGTAGTCGCACCATTCCCCTCAATGCCACTTCCCGATTAATTACTACCACTGAAACCGTGCGTAAAGGGGCAAAAACTCAAGATATCTTAGGGGGAACCGTCGCCGGTGCGGGGGCAGCCACAGCGATCGCTGCTCTTACGGGCGATCGCAAGATCGAAGTTCTCGACGTTTTAGCGGGGGCAGCCGTGGGAACCCTTGCAGGATGGGGTTTACCGACGGCGGGAATTGTCGGTGGTAGTTCCGCGCAGTTATACTCTGTTAACCCTGATCGAGATTTAAATATTACCCTGCAATCGCCCCTAGTGATCAGAGATTAGTTAGGGTCTGCTGAAAAAGTTTTTCGTGGGGGCAGGGTGTGGCCCCCCCAACCCCTAGGGTTGGGTAGGGTTGATTCATGAATCAACCCTACCCCCCCAACCCCCACCCCCCCTGCCCCCCCGACATCGGGGGGGTCGGGGGGCAAGGGGCGGCAAGGGGGGGTTAGCTAATCTAAGGATAGGCGGTTAAGATGCGTCTTAGTTTAATTGGAATGGTCGATTTGTTAGATTTTTAATAGTCGGTCTGTCAACCGATGGACAGAAACAGTTAAAACATCAGAATTCAGAGATCAAAGTATGAAACTTCCTACAGGGTTACGGCGAACTATTACCCATGCTTTGGCAACTTTTCTGGGAGTTATGCTCGGTTTTAGCAGTTTAGCGGCGGTAAATGCTCAAAATCTGCCCACTGCTGCCACCGATCTGGCCAGAATCCCCCCGGAGATGACGGCGGAAAGTTTTGTCGCTAAGGCAGTGGCCCGCACGGGTGCGGCAGTGGTGCGAATTGACACCGAAGCGATCATTACTCGTCCCAATAGCCCCTTTTTTGATGATCCTTTTTTTCAGGAGTTTTTTGGGGAACAGTTTCGTGTTCCCACCCAGCAGCGAGTGGCGGGCCAGGGATCGGGTTTTATTATCGATGGCAGTGGTTTAATCTTAACTAACGCCCATGTGGTCGATAATGCCGATAAGGTAACGGTAACTTTAAAAGATGGTCGTAGCTTCAAAGGAGAAGTACGCGGTACTGATGAGATCACTGATTTAGCCGTGGTGAAAATTAATTCCCAAGGGGAAAATTTACCTGTAGCCGTCCTCGGCAATTCCGCATCCATACAAGTGGGGGACTGGGCGATCGCAGTAGGCAATCCCGTCGGTCTAGATAATACGGTAACTTTAGGAATTATTAGCACGATCGGGCGCTCGGCGGCTAAGGCGGGTATTCCCGATAAACGCATTGATTTTATCCAAACTGATGCCGCTATTAACCCGGGTAATTCCGGCGGTCCGTTACTCAACGCCCAAGGGGAAGTCATCGGCATCAATACGGCCATTCGTGCTGATGCCATGGGCATCGGTTTTGCCATTCCCATCGACCGGGCCAAACAGTTACAAGCGACCCTAGAATCAGGTCAAAAGGTGGCCCATCCCTATATCGGTGTGCAGATGGTTAATCTAACTCCCGATTTAGCCCAGGCTAATAATCAAAACCCCAATTCTCCCATGATCGTGCCGGAAGTGTCGGGAATTTTGGTGGTGAAAGTCCTACCCAATACCCCCGCCGAAAAAGCCGGCATCCGTCGCGGGGATGTGATTGTTAAAGCTAATAATCAACCAGTTAGCGATGGCACTGAGTTACAGGAAATGGTGGAAAAAACCGGGATCGGTGAATCTTTACCCCTAAGAATCATAAGGGGTGAAAGGGCGATCGATCTCACCGTAATCACCGCCCAAATGTCAAATCAGTAATCAGTAATCAGTAATCAGTTATCAGTTATCAGATGTAAGTTTTCAGTTCACTGTTCACTGTTCACTGTTCACTGTTCACTGAAGAAAAATCCCCCCATCACCAAATCTGTTTTTTTTCTTGAGAGGGTCCTCGGTTTTTGCTCTCACTCCTATAATCTGTGTGTAAATTAGCTTTATTTCTTTGCGAGGATAATAACTATGGATCCGGCTCAAGTTAGCAATCAAGTGTACTTTATCAGGGATTTAGCGATTAGCTTCGGGGCGAAATTAATCGGGGCGATCGTACTCTGGTTTATTGGTAAATGGTTGATTAATCTAGCGATTAATCTGCTCAAAACCAGTTTAGCCAAGGGCAACGTCGATCCTACCATCGTTAGATATATCATTTCTTTCATCCTCATTGCCCTGCAAGTTGTCCTGATCGTGGCGATTTTGGGCTTTTTTGGCGTTGAAACCACCTCTTTTGCCGCACTTTTAGCCGCTGCTGGTATTGCGATCGGGGCCGCTTGGGGGGGGCTGTTGGCCAATTTTGCCGCCGGGGCTTTTTTAGTTATGTTCCGTCCCTTCAAGGTGGGCGATTTTGTCTCTGCGGCAGGTATAACTGGCACGGTGGAGGAATTGGGTTTATTTGCCACTACTATCAACACTCCTGACAATATTAGAACTGTAGTCGGCAATAACAGCATTTTTTCTGGGAATATTCAAAATTTTTCCGCTAATCCCTATCGTCGTCTGGATCTGACTGCTCAATTAAGTCACGGGGTAAATGTCCCAGAAGCGATCGCCCTGTTAAAGGCTAAAATTAGCCGTATCCCCAATGTTTTGACTAATCCCGCCCCCGATGTGGAAATTTTAGAATTTAATCCCTCCGGACTTCTCTTGGCAGTGCGTCCCTATTGCAGTAACGATAACTATTGGCAGGTCTATTTTGACACTAATAAGGTTATCTATGAATCCTTCGGTGAAGCGGGCTATCCTATTCCTGCTACCCACACGGTTTTACACAATCAATAGGGTTTGCTGAAAAAGTCTGTTGGTGGGGTTAGGAGTCAGGCTTCGGCCGTCGGTCGTTTCAGGCTTTGTTGTCCTCCTTTTTCCCACCAGTTTGTGTACTAAAAGAAGGATAATGCAAGGTTTTTGAAGGTCACAATCCTATTTTCTGAGGCATATTTTCGGCTCTCCTCGACTTTGTGTGATAATCAGTGCTTATCATTCGTAGGAGTCTTGCCACAAGGCTTTAAAGACTATATTTCTGGAAAATTATCGGGGGCATTTCCTATTAGCGAGTGAAGCAAAAGATGACTACTACCCTTGAAAGCTTACAGGAATTTATTGATTTCTGTCAACAGCACATTACTGGCAAAGAAAGGAAAGAAGCTCAGATTTTCCTAGACCGTTTCTTTCGAGCTTTTGGTCATAAAGGTGCGTTAGAAGCAGGTGCAACCTATGAGGAGGCGATTACTAAAGGTAGCAAGAAAGGTAAAACGGGATTTGCTGATTTAGTTTGGAAACCTCGTGTTTTAATTGAAATGAAAAAGCGAGGAGAAGATTTAAGTAAACACTATCCCCAAGCTTTTGAATACTGGAGTCGCTTGGTTCCTAATCGCCCTCGCTATGTCTTATTATGTAATTTTGATCAGTTCTGGATTTTTGATTTTGATCTTCAAATAGATGAACCGGTAGATCGAGTCAATCTCAACGACTTGAAAAATCGGGTGAGTGCCTTCAATTTTATGGAAGCAGGGAATCGTACCCCTATCTTTCAGAATAATCAAGTCGAGATTACAGAAACGGCGGCGCGACGGATGGGTGAGTTGTTTCAACTGTTAAAAAAACGCGGTCATAAAAGCGGTTTTGATGAATTGACGGCGCAGCGATTTATTTTACAGTGTGTCTTGGCAATGTTTGCGGAGGATCGAGGATTGTTACCGAGAGATTTATTTATTTCTTGTGTACAAGAGTGTCTAAATGGGGGCAATTCCTATGATGTCTTGGGGGGATTATTTCAACAGATGAACCAACCCGGAATTACCCCCGTTGGTAAGTATCAGGGAGTGGATTATTTTAATGGGGGACTGTTTAGCACAATTTATCCAATTGAATTAACTAATAAAGAATTAGAGTTTCTGGATGTGGCGGCGCGTCAGGATTGGAGTAAGATCCGTCCGGCAATTTTTGGTAATATTTTTGAGGGGACAGCTAATGCTGAAGAACGTCATACTTACGGGATGCACTTTACTTCAGAAGCGGATATTATGAAAATTGTTCGCCCAACTATTAGCCGTTACTGGGAGGAGAAAATTGAGCAAGCTGGGACGATTGGCGAGTTAAATACACTTCAGTTAGAATTACA
>NZ_JACJQV010000151.1 GCF_014696875.1 Microcystis wesenbergii FACHB-1317
GCTTACTTCATTGAGAAAGTCTAATTCTTCTTGTTTTTTCCAATCGGTTAGCATTGAAGAAGTTTGAGCGTAGCCTACTCTTTCTTGCTTTTCGTACCAAGCTTGTGTTCTGAGATGGAGTGCCTTATTGTAAACCAATCTTACACAGCCCAATGTGCGCCGCAATAGCGACTCTTGTGTTGGTGTGGGGTAAAATCGAAACGAATAGGCTTTTTCCATGTCCTTTCACACTAGCATATATTTCGTAAACGATGCTCATATTTAACAGTAAAGCCGTCGTAGAACGACGGGGTTTCAGACCCAAAATTTTCGATGACTGGAAGGGTAATATTTGGCTATGCGTTTAGTAGCATGGCGGGAGAAGAAATGTAATTGTTATGGGCAAACCACAAATCGCCGTCCGAATTCCCCCTCCTCTCCTCGCCGAACCAGTAGGTCGAGCGTGTTGGTAGAGGGATAGCGGAGGTCGAGAGAAAGATAGTAGAGTTAGAAAGTTTGGTTAAAGGCAAATGAGATAATATTTGGGGGAAATCAACACAATGACATTTGATGTGGTAAAAGTAAATGCCAAAGGTCAGGAAGTCGAACGAGAAAAGGCAGAAGCCTCATATTTCACCCAAGATTTGGGCAACGGCATCACTCTAGAGATGGTCGCCATCCCCGGTGGGACTTTCCTGATGGGTTCGTCAACAAATGAGAAAGATAGTTATGAGGATGAACGCCCTCAACATGAGGTTACTGTCCCCCCCTTTGCCATGGGTAAATATCCCATCACCCAGTCCCAGTGGAGAGCGATCGCCTCCCGCCCGGATTTAAAAGTAGAAAAAGACCTTGACCTCAACCCAGCCCACTTCAAAGACCGTCCCGACAGCGATCGCCGTCCCGTCGAACAAGTCAACTGGTACGATGCCGTCGAGTTCTGCGCGAGATTATCGAAGTTGAAGGGAAGAGAATACCGACTCCCTAGTGAGGCGGAATGGGAGTACGCTTGTCGTGCCAGAACGACCACCCCGTTCTACTTTGGGAAAACCATTACCGGGGAATTGGCTAACTACATTGCCAGTGGTAATACCTACGCCAGGGAGGCGAAGGGAAAATATCGAAAAGAAACAACTCCCGTGGGACAGTTCCCTGCCAATGCCTTCGGACTGTACGATATGCACGGCAATGTCTGGGAGTGGTGCGCCGATACCTGGCACGATAATTATGATGGTGCGCCGACGGACGGAAGTGTCTGGAGAGAAAATGGTAATGATAATCGTTCTCCATTGCGAGGCGGTTCTTGGTTCTACTTTCCATTTCTCTGCCGTTCCGCTTGCCGCAACTTCTACTTCCGCCGCGACTACATCAGCTTCAGCTGCGGTTTTCGAGTGGTGTGCGGTGCTGGGAGGACTCTATAACCCTTTTCCCCTTTTTTCCCTTTTTACCCTCATTCCCTATTTTTTCTCTTTCCCTTTCTTTCGCGCCCAAAGGCGGGGCGATTTTGTAGGGGCGAACGCAGTTCGCCCACCGGCAATAATTGTCCCACCGGCAATAATTATCCCACCAGCAATTATCGTCCCACCCGTTTTTTGGGGATTTGGGGCGATTTTTGGGGATTTGGGTGCCTGCGATGCGCCCCTACGGGTTTTGGGGGTGGTTTTGGGGATTTGGGTTTTTTGGGGTGGTTTTGGGGGGATTTGGATGCCCGCGGTGCGCCCCTACGGGTTTTGGGAGGTTTCAGGAAAAATACGTCGGGGCGAATTGCGATCGCTTATGATGGTAATTGATAAGAGGTTTTGTGCGTATTGCGGGAATATCTAGCTTGCTCATGACTTTTCTGATAAATATCTTTTTCTGGCTCCTGTCTGGCTTACTCAAATATCAGTCTAGCACCGAACAAAATACCCCCCTAGTTCACCTCTATTCCCCTGTCAAGCGTTGTGGTTCTCACCCTACGATCAAGAATGGTTCTATTCATCATGGAAAACCCAAACGTCAAGGTAAAGAATGTGGTCAACCGTTTGTGAGCAATCCCACTAATAAAACCGTCTCTGACGAAACCAAACAATTAATTGATCAACTCTTGCTCGAACGAATTTCCTGACGAGGAATTGCGAGAGTAACAGGGGTAAGTTGGTCATGGTAACAAAATTATGTCAACGTCTCGACCCTTCGACGTAGCTCAGGGTTAACCCTTCGACGTAGCTCAGAGGACACTTCGCTCGACGTTGACCCGTTCGGGCCTCGGCGCGAGCTTTTGTCGAACGCAAAAGCTCACGGCCGAAGCCTGAGAGAAGCCGAAGGGTGGTCTTTGGTTTTTTCTAAGACGATAAAGGTGTATATTTGGCGGTTAATTGATAGAAGAACAAGGGAAATTATTGGTTGTTATTTAGGAGATAGGAGTCGTCAATCAGCCAAAAAACTTTGGGGCCAGTTTACCCGGTGTTTGCCGGCAATGCGCGGTTGCTTACACAGATTTTTGGGAGTCCTATAAGACAGTAATTCCGAGTAAACGTCATCGACCAGTCGGTCAAGAAACTGGTCAAACTAATCCTCTTGAAAGATTAAATAATACCTTTCGACAAAGGATTTCTCGGTTGGTGAGAGAGAGTCTATCTTTCTCTAAAAAAATGGAGAATCACGTTGGGGAGCCCTTTGGTATTTTATCCATGACTACAATGCACAGCAAAGCAAAGGATTAAGCCGCCATCACCACTACCGAATCACCACCACTGGTAGATTTAAAAGCCTATCTCTCATTAATTTTTCATGATCTCCCTGGAGATATTTTAACGGAGCAAATAAAGTGGGGGTTAAGTATTGGGTTAATTCTTCTACCATTTGAGGAATTTCCAATGCGGGCCACTGACATTGACGGCGTAAGTCGGGATTCCCCTGTGTTCTCGGTCGTTGCTTAGAGCGCGTTTTCACTGACTCACCTCTGATTTCTCTGCCTTATTTTACCATTTTGGCTCTTCTAGAGTAGTTATGCTATATTAGCAGAAAATAATCCACGCAAGCCTTGCCAAAAGGCTCACCAGAATTAAAAAAAGCAATTTTAATCAAAAAAGCTTTTGGCTTTGTTGGATTCCAGGCTATTTAAGGGTTTAGGCTCATTTAAACTACTAATTTCCTATAACCAGTCTAGGAGAGCCACCATTTTTTACTTCCTTCCTCTTGGATGATCAGCTAATCTTTATAATTAAGCTTCTTGCTTAAGTTGACACCAATGATTGCCTTCGCCCTCTTTGAACAACCTCTGCTGCTCACCCTAAGTGAGAGAAAATCACAAAAAATATGAGATGTACCCAATATTGTTCCTCTAAAACCTTATCGATTTCCTGATTCGATAATAATTCTCTTTCGACCCACAAATCAAGACAAATATGAATTTTGATCACCTCTTTGACACTATTGCTACTCTTGTCCTCCATCATTCTCCTAGTGGGATGGAAACGGAAATCGATCGCTTTTTACTAGAACGCTTTCAAGAGTTAGGATTAGAAACATGGCAAGATCAAGCGGGAAATGTCATCGGAAAGATTAAAGGACGGGATTCGACCAAAAAAATTGCTATTACTGGTCATAAAGACGAAATTGGTGCTATGATCAAGGCAATTAATCCCGATGGTACTCTGCAAATTCGCCGACTCGGGGGAGCTTTTCCTTGGATTTACGGAGAGGGAGTGGTGGATATTATCGGTGATCAAGAAACCAGATCGGGGATTCTCTCCTTTGGTTCCCGTCATATTTCCCATGAATCCCCGCAAAAAGTGCAGCAGGAAAACACTCCCGTCACCTGGGAATCCGCATGGATAGAGACGAAATTGACTCCGGAAGAATTAGAAGCTTGCGGAGTGCGCGTCGGTAGTCGAGTCGTGGTGGGAAAACACCGAAAACAACCCTTTCGACTAAAAGACTACATTGCCAGTTATACCCTCGATAATAAAGCTTCCGTGGCGATTCTTTTGGCATTAGCGGCCAGAATAATTAACCCTGCGGTGGATATATATTTGGTTGCCTCAGCAAAGGAGGAGGTGGGAGCCTTAGGAGCCTTATTTTTCACGGCAAATAACCGCTTAGATGCTTTAATTGCCCTAGAAATCTGTCCTCTCGCTCCTGAATATCCGATTAAGGATGGCAGCAGTCCTGTTTTATTGTCTCAGGATGGTTACGGTATCTATGATGAGCAATTAAATCAAGAATTACGAATTGCAGCCGAAAAAGCGGGAATACCCCTGCAATTAGCTATTATTAGTGGTTTTGGTAGCGATGCCTCCATCGCCATGAAATTCGGTCATATAGCTAAGGCCGCTTGCTTAGGTTTTCCCACCCAAAACACCCACGGTTATGAAATCGCCCATTTAGGAGCCATAGCTAACTGCATTAGCATATTAGAAGTTTATTGTCAACTAATTTAGCTATTTTTAGCAAAAAACCAGAGCATCAATAGAACAATAGCGATCGCCAGTCCGCTAAAAACAGTATTTTTATGCTGCTCTAACTGCATGGGTGCGGGGGATTCTTCTTTTTTCTGTTTATTTGTTCCCTTTTTAAATTGCGCTGTACTATCGGTAAGTTTATCTAAATCGGGAATCTTCGTCATCCACTCATCTGGGCGTTTGAGACGGGGAGCTTCGATAATATAAAGCAGACGCTTGGCCTGTTCGCGAATTTGATAGATAGGATGGGTAATCAGTTGCCTACAGATTTCACTGGCTTTCTCCCCCTCTCCTAACCCCTGATGGGCAGAAATTAACCAAATTTGGATCTCACCCCCTGCTCGGGAGCCTAGGGAAATTAAGGCTAAAGCCGCATTTAATTGCTGGATACTAAGACGATATTGTCCACGCTCAAAAGCACTGATTCCAGCTTGATAAAGGTCTTGAAAAGAAAGATTTTCGGCCACGGAGTCAAGATCGAGATAAATAAAATTTTACATAAGTATAGCAAGAGGTAAGAAGCAAGGGGAAACTTTGATCAGTATCAGATGTGAGTTTTCAGTTCACCTGATGGTTCTTCGTTACTTGGTATAGTTCGATCGGGTGGCATAAATAGACTACATCCTTATCTGGCAAGAGATTTAATTGATTAGTTCGTTCTAGATGGAAAACAATTGACAAAAATCGCCAAATGTCTTTCTCTATAAGGGTTTCATCTCTTATAACCCCGTCTATTGCCTAACACAAACAAAAAGAACCTTACTGATTACTGTTTACTGATTACTGAAAAGCTCCCAGCCTCGGCCATTGAGAATGGGAATCTCGGCAAAAATCTGATACACTTTCTGCTAAACCTGTTCAACCCGCACGGTATGAAAGAGATTAATCCCCTGTTGCTAATTATATTAGTGATCGCCACTACAATAATTAGTCTAGTCTTAGGGGTTGTATTTGACGAAAAAGCGGCCTTATTAGGAATTCTGGCAGTTCCTGCCATGGTCGCCTCTTTCATCCATCCCCGTCTGGGATTATTAGCCCTAATCATCTATCTTCCCTTGAGTAGCACCATCGCTTTTGCCGTGGTGAGAGTTTTTCAGGTAGTGGGCAACCTAATTTACTATCATCGATCCCATCTTCTCTACAAAATCGCCAAGGATGCCTTTTATTTCCCCGCTTTAGCGGCAATTTTAATTAAAACCAAAACTTTTAAGCAATTACGCCCCCAAATCAAGCCTCTTCTCCTCACAGCTTTGATTTTACTTGCCAGCAGTTTGATAACTTTTCTTTTTGTCAATCTGCCCCAGAAAGAAATTGCCACGGGAATTGTGGGATTTAAAACCCTCCTAAGTTATATTCCCCTAGTTCTCTGTGGCTACTATCTAATCGAGCAAAAACGAGATTTATTGATGGTTAACCGGGTTTTAATCGTGATTATCTTAGTCTGTTGCGGTTTAGCTCTAATTCAATACTTCTTACTCGTCCAAGGTATCTGTCCTGACAATGAATTCCTCAATCAACTCGAAGTCCTTGTCCCGAAATCCGACAGCCAATTTTATCCGGATATTACCGAAAAAGCCACCTTGAAAGCTCAATGTTTTGTCGGCGGTTCAGTGTTGTATAATCCCGAGCGAGGCTTAATTCGTCTCCCAGGCACATTTTCCGATCCTTGGCAATGGGGTTGGTTTTTAGTATCTAGTAGCGTCATCAGTTACGCGGCCAGTTTTAGTGATCCGCAAAAAAGATGGCGCGTCGCTGGTTGGGTGGCAATGGTTTTAGTCTTGCTTGCGACTCTGGTTTCTGGACAAAGATTACCTTTTTTGCTAGTACCTTTGTTTTACTTGGTTCTTTTTATTGCTACTAGCAAAAGTAAACGAAAGTTACCATTAAAATTGGGAATCTTGGGACTGATTTCCCTGCTCGCGGTGACGTTAATTCCCTTTATTCAGGAAAGAGGACTAAATTTTATCGGTCGCTGGCTATATTCGTCTCCCATTGACTTTGTAAGCAATCAAATGCAGTGGATCTTCAGATATAAACGGCTTTTTGGTTTTGGTTTGGGCACAGCCAGCAGTGGGGCTCGTCATGTAGCGGGAGAAGAAGGGATAAGACTAATTGAAACCTACTACGCTAAACTCCTCTACGAAATCGGTATCGTCGGTTTTATCGCTTTTATGGCACTGGTGACAATTCTCTGTATTCTCACCTTTAAAGCCTATTTAAAGGTAAAAAATGCTGCTTTAAAGCATTGGGGTCTCTGTGTATGGATTTTCCTGCTTTTTATTAGCTATAACCCCTACTATTATCCTCTCTCCGTCGAGCCTGTTTCTGTTTACTATTGGTTATTCGCAGGACTATTGCTAAAACTGCCGGAAATCAGCGAGAAATTGGAAGATGAGGAGAGATTTCCCGAAAAAAATCAAGTGGAGAATTAAGAGGATTTTTATCGATAATTAAATTATCTCTCGACTGATAGGAGTTAACCGCAATGACAGCAGAAACCGTTACCTATTCCCTGGAATCTGTCCTTAAGGAAATTAAAGATAGTATTAAAAGTGTTGATCGAAAGCTAGACACCTTCCAGAAAGATGTTGATCAAAAGCTAGATAATCTCGAAAAAGCTTTCGAGCAAAAGCTAGAAAACTTACAGAAAAATGTCGATAAAAAACTAGAAACCTTACAGAAAGATGTCACCGATGTCAAGATAGGACTAGCAACTTTAACAGAGAAAGTCGATAGCATGGATAATCGACTCATCAAGGTGGAAGGAACCCAAAGCCACCAAATTTGGACATTAATAACTCTTTTGAGTGGTTTCTTGATTGCTGTAGGATTCCGTGCTTTTTTGATGAACAATAATCCCTCGGTGATCGCTGGAGAGTAACGAGACTTTCTCACTTTCCCCACAGGCGACCTTTTTCCGTTAGATTATCAATCTATTTAGCGATCATAAATAGCCAAAATCGCCTGCTCCTAGCATTAAAGTTAACCTTCCAAAACAAATCTAAACCCCGAAATAAGTTCTACTGATGAACAAAATTTAATTTTTTGATTGATTCAATATTGGCTGTGGGCTAATTATTGCTGGTGGGCAAACGCGGTCATTGGTGTCAACTTAAGGAAATAGCCCCCCAAATTTGTTGAGAGAGAGCATCCCTTTCCCCGTGTCGTTTCCTTTCAGCTTTAACTAAGCCAAAAAGTTTAGCTCGCTCGGCTAAATAACTCACCACATCAGGGTTTTCCCCTCTAGTGACTGCTTTAGCCACATAGTATAAACTGCGAAAAACCATCTCCACTGAAATTTTTTCTTTTGGCTGATTAAGAGCAATCGCCACCTCTGAGACTAAACGATTTAAAACCGTATAAAAAATGAGAGTAGCCAAAATTTGAATTTGTCCCCCCTTGCAATGTCCCACCCATAAATAAGCTAATCCTAACAATCTCTTAGTTAAGAGAAAAGCCGACTCTATCTACCATCTTCGACGGTACAAATCACACACTTCTTGAGCAGAAAGCTGCTCAGGTGAGAGAACATTAGTCAGATAACGATACCAAGTTTTTCCCCATAGTACTGAGACTAAGCGCACGGGATGATGACAGGGATTAGAACGATATTGTCCTAAATCAATAATTTCATCTCGAGAGGACAAACCCTCAGACAAAACCTTTTTCACTGTCGAGGATGTCTTCTATCTCATCCTGGTCAAGAAAAATTTCTTTTCTTCAGTAAATTGGTCAAACCAGACAAAACTAAAAAATCCCAAATCTACTATCAATAAACCAGAAATAGGGAGTTTATTAAATAATTCTTCTGCCCACTTTTTATCATTATATTTGGCATCTTCTTGATACCATACTGTTATTGGTTGTTGGGTGAATGCTTCTACTATCATCATTATCTTACCGGCCAATTGCACTTTTTGCTCTGGGGCGATTTTGAGTCTCTTCCTTAACTGCTCTAGGGTTGAGCCATCTGCTATCCAGATAGCACTAAATTTTTGTCTAACTTTTTGCCATCTGACTTCTAGCTTCAGATTTTGCGGGTTTTCCTGACTTTTCTCTAACACCTGTTTGAGCAGAACTGCCCAGATTTCACCAGGTAAGTTCATCAAGCGTTTGGAGACAGCTTGTTTACTTACTTCTAAAGGCTTTACCCCTAATAATCCTTCTTCTTTTAAGACTCTTACTGCTTCACTTAATCCCGCTATCTGGCGATAGACTAAGCTTACCAATAAGGCGACGATCACGGGTAAGGTTAATAATCTACCTCTCATGATTTTTTCATGATTTCCTTGCCTATATTTTAGCGGCGTAAATAATCTTGGCTCTAGGTATTTTTTAAGTTCTTCTATTACTTTTGGGATTTCTGGGCTTGGGCCTTGATGTGGTCGCCGCCAATCTGGATTCCCCTGTTTTCTCGGTCTTTGCTGAGAGCGCGTTTTCACTGACTCACCTCTGACTTCTCCGCCTTATTTTACCATTTTTTACTTCCTTCCTCTTGGATAATCAGCTACTTTTTATAATTAAGCTTCTTGCTTAAGTTGACACCAATGACCGCCTGCGCCCAAAATGTCATCTAGATATTTCGACCAAATTGAGATGCACCCACAATATTGGCGCAGCCATGACTCTTAGGTAATTGCCAGTTAGCATTTAATGATTAATCAGAGGTGCAGAATTAGCCAGAAAACCCGCAACTTTCAGAGACTCTAGCACCGAATTGTCATCCTCTACCCAATAGTTTTGTCCTAAACGCACAAATTGACGCTGAGTTCCCGCACCGATGGTGGCAATAACGGGAACTTTTGCCTTTTGTTTGTCTCCCGATTGCAGAATACTTTTAAGAAGATTTTGACGATTTTGGTTGACGACATCTTGCAGCGATAAATTAACCATCACCATTTTAACGGTTTCGATCGGTTCCGCATCTTCGATAATTAATTGTACCCGCTCATCTCGGCGATCAACTTTTCCCCACACCATTAAAGTTGCTTCCTCCACTAATAATTTTTGCAGACGTTCGTAGCTATCGGAAAAAACCACCGCTTCCGACTGTCCCGAGGCATCTTCTAGGGTTAAAAAGGCCATGGGAGTCCCTTTTTTTGTCATAATTTTCTTAACAGCATTTAATAGGACAATGGCACTGACTTTTTTTCTGGTTTTGTGTTCTTCTAAGTCAGCTAAATTGATAGGAGATAGGACTTGAGCGGCTCTTTGTAAAGCTTTTAAAGGATGTTCGGAAACATAAAAACCCAAATGTTCTTTTTCCAGTTTTAACTTTTCCTGTAGGGAAAAATCTGCTACTGCGGTGGCACTGGGAGACTGTTCAAACTCGGACTCTTGTTTATTTTCTGCGCTACCTCCTAGCATATCAAAAATATTCATTTGACCACTTTCTTTCTCTTTGGTGCGTTTTTGCGCCCAAGCAACTACTAATTCTAAATCTTCAATTAATTGATGGCGATTAGGTTGAATTTTATCAAAAGCACCACAATAAATTAGCGTTTCTAAAGCTCTTTTGTTGACTACTCGTAAATCAACACGCTCACAAAAATCTCCTAGGGAAATAAACTTTCCTCCCGCTGCTTCCCGCGCTTTTAAAATAGCCTCGATCGCATTTTCGCCCAGATTTCTAACTGCGGACAAACCAAAGAGAATTTTGCGTCCAATCGGGGTAAAATGTTTTTGCGATCGATTGATGTCGGGAGGTTCGACATCGATATTCATTTTCTGACAGTTTTCTCGATACTTTTCCACCTTATCCTGATTATCGCTACTAGCAGTTAGTAACGCTGTCATATATTCCACAGGATAATTAGCTTTTAAATAAGCTGTTTGATAGGTGACGTAAGCGTAAGCAGTGGAGTGAGATTTATTAAAACAATTGGAGGCAATTAACCCGTGGTTTAGCAAAAAATTATGATCTTTTTCCACACCAATATCGTAAACGGGTTGCCTTCCCAAAAATTGACGACTGATAATTTTAACCATATTATTAACCCAACTCTCCAGAGATTTTTGCAACGGTAGCCATAGGAAGATAAAGCATAGCCATCAGATGAGCATGAGGAAGAATTCTAATCACTTCAAAGTAATTGAGAATACCTTCAGTCCTTGACAGTTTTGACCCTTTGAGAGCCAGTTTCAGAATATATGACTACCATTTTAGCCAATAGAGAGAATTCTTGTCTATTAATAAATATTACGATCAACATGGTTACATTCAGAAAAATCAATGGGTGTATCCATTGATGGATAAAGGTTTTAGCTTGTTTTAGTATATATGTACAAAAAGAATTCAGGTATAATTTTTAGAAATCCCACAGCACAGGATTATCATCCAAGAAATCAGTTACCTGTTTACCGATATTATCAATTAATTTTAGGTCTTCTGGGGTTAAATTAATTGTCATTGCTTGAGCGTTATTAACTGCTTGATCCGCATTTCTTACCCCAGCAATTGCATTAGTTTGGGGTTGCTTGATTAACCAAGCAAGAGATAATTGAGCTAGGGAACAATTATAGCGGTTAGCAATCGGTTCTAATTGAGTTAAAGCCGCTTGTACCCTCTGAAAGTTTTCGCCATGAAAGAGTTTATTTTTAATTCTATGATCCTCCGCTGCCAACTGATAACCATTTCTAAATTTTCCTGTTAATAAACCTTGGGCAAGGGGAGAATAGGCCAGAATAGAAATATTATTTTCTATACAATAGGGCATAATTTCCTTTTCTACCGAGCGCCAAAACAGAGAATAGGGAGGTTGAATACTCTCAATTCTGCCGTATTGACTGGCTTCTTCCAGTTGAGAGCGGGAGAAATTGGAAACCCCTATAGCGCAAATTTTTCCCTGTGCCTTTAGATAATTAAGAGCGGCCATAGTTTCAGAAATAGGCACTATTTCCGTGTTCCATGAGCCACTAGGCCAATGAATTTGATAAAGATCGATATAATCAGTTTGGAGGTTTTTTAAAGAGTGATCGCAAGCTGCGATAACTTCCTCGTATTTGAGGTGATTAGCAAAGACTTTCGTGGCATAAACTACTCGTTCTCGCACATCGGCCAAAGCTTGAGCGACAATCGATTCTGAGTGACCTTCCCCGTAGATTTCGGCTGTATCTACAGTGGTAATTCCTGCCTCAAAAGCTGCACGAATAGCCTTAATACTTTCCCCATCTTCAATACCTGCCCACATCTTTTTTCCTGCTTGCCAAGTACCGACGAGAAGGGGAGTAATTTCTATATTAGTCTGACCGAGATAGCGTTTTTGCATAACAGTTTTTTTGATGGGTTAAGTATGCTTAGGGTTTTAGTCGAGTTTAGGGTTTAAAATCTCAGCTAAAGAGGACTAAAGTGACAAAGATAAAAACCTTTACCAGTAGGGGTGTAAAGAACAAACTTAATAAGCCACAAAAAAGACCCAATAAGCGGGTACTGAGGCTAATTATTTCGCCGTGAACATTGTAGCTAATCGACAGGGAGATTAGGGCTAGAGTAAGGAGAAAAATCATAGTTTTCTTTCCTGAGTCTATCGAGCAGAAAAGCCGTGACCGCTCACGACTTTTCGCCGTTTCTATATCTATTATTAGCTCCATTACTTAGCCAATGACATCGGGTTAAAGTAAACTTTTTTAACGGAAAAGATTTAAGAATCCGTTGAAGAGGCCTGTCAGACCAGTAAAGGGACTTAAAACCGTGCCGAGGGTGTCGGTGGCAGAGGCCAGATTGCTACGATGAACCACCACCACATCATTATTACGGAGAATCGGGTTAGTTTTCTCGTTGATACCCTGGGAAAAATCGATGTTAATTGAGGTTTTGGTGACAGTCCCGTTAGGATTGAGACGAATTAAATCCACTGTGGACTGATTGGCGCGACGCTTATCAAAGTCTCCTGCGGTTAAAATTGCCTGATTGAGAGGGGTATTGGGAGGAACTTCGATTATCCCCGGTTTTTTCACCTCCCCGACCACTTTCACGTTAATAGTCTTAGGGGCAAAACTAGCCGATGCCAGGGTTTCCGATTCCTTGGCCGAGATTTCGGTAGCGGTGGGGATAATCACCGTATCCCCTTCTTGAAGAAAGATATCGCCGGTCATATCACCTTTTTCGAGCAAACTCCAGAGATCTACCGGGATTTTCTGCTGGGAACCGTCACGAGTATAACGCAGCACTTGCACCTGTCGGATATCGGCCAGAGGTTTGATGCCTCCCGCTTGTTGGATAGCTTGGGTTAGTCGGGCCGGTTTCCTGGTGCCGCCGCGATCTTGGTCATTATTATTGTTATTGTTGGCAGTGGGGACAATGCGATGGGACCCCGGGCGATAAACTTCTCCCACCACAGTAACATTAATTTCTCGATCGCTATCTAGTCCAAAATTGGCATCGGCTAATTGATTGACTTCCCCGACACTAAGGGTCGTTTTAGTGGGAATAACGATGCTATCGCCATCTCTAAGGCTAATATCCTGGGTTGTATCGCCTTTTTGGATTAATTGCCAGAGATTGGCTTGAATTAGCTGTTCTTGTCCCTTGAGGTTGCGTCGGATTTGAACTTGACCAATATCGGCCACCGTAGTCACTCCCCCCGCTTGCCGGATTATTTCGGTCAATAGGGGCGTTTTTTGGCTTTGTTCGGGGTTAATTGTATAAGTACCCGGACGATTGACTTCCCCCGCGATGGCGATTTGCAGGGGCCGGGGGGTGAGAATGCTAACAGTAACCACGGGACGTTTGAGATAGGTGGTGTAACGTTTGGCCAAGGTTTGGCCGGCTTCGGTGACGGTCATTCCTGCCACTTTGACGCTGCCAATCAGAGGTAAAGTCAGGGTTCCATCGGCTAAAACAAGGAAATCGCCGCTTAAATCCGCCACTTGGTAGACGGTGACGCGCACTTTATCCCCTTCTCCTAGGGTGTACTCTTTGCTTTCTGCGGGGATAGGAGCAATCGCTTCTTTAGGGGGTGCAGCACTACTAGGAGGATTAGCTTGGACTGGGCGAGCTTCTAAGGAAGTTAGAGGGGCAATAGTGCCGATAATTAATAGATAACGTAGGGATTTACTGATTAAATCCTGTAATTGGTTGCTATTTAACATGATCAATAGGATTAATTTTATCGTTAACATTGGCGATCAGTGTAGCACAAATAGTCGATCGCCTATGGAAACCCCGTGTAATATCGCATCTAACGAGAGTTACCGCTAACTGTAAGATAGTTTTAACGATTGCCTGTATGTAAAGGGGTATATTAATTTTATGACAGCTACTAGCACAATTCCCGATTTTTGTCAAGGAATAAAATATTTTGGGGGTTCCTTACCCGAATTTGATAAATATGCAGGAAAAGCCGCTATCGCTGAGGGAAAAACCGCTATTATTGCCGCTAATGACCCGAATGCTATCTATCAAACCCTCCTAGCCGCCGATGCTTTGCGTTACCTCACCCTACAAATCACCGCTACCAAAGAATCGGGACACCCCGGCGGTTTTGCCAGCGCTGCCGACGTAATTGCCTCTTTGATGATGTTAGGCCAAAAAAATATTTTCACCGAAGTGGGCCATCATGCCCCCGGTTTTTATAGTAACGTCTTTCTCGATCGCTCTCTCGAAGCCATGGGCATCAGCAACGTCAGGGAATTGGGAGAACGTTTTCGGGAAAAACACGGACTTTTAGGGCATCTTTCCGGACAAATCCCCGGACTGCTCGGGCCGGCTGGTCCTTTGGGCCAAGGCCAACATTTCGCCATGGCGGCGGCCAAATTACACCCTAATACCCTTTTCCCTGTGACTATCGGGGATGGTGGTTTAGGAGAACCGTATATTATGAGTAGTTTCGGTCATTTTCACACTGCTTATCCAGAAATTACCAATTTTCTGCCGATTTTAGTTTGGAATGGCTATTCCCAAGAACACCATAGCATGGTGTCCCTGAAAACTAACGCCGAAATGGAAGCCTATTGGCGCGGTAATGGTTTCGAGGAAGTGATTCTCATTAATGCCAAAGACTTCGATGATGCTAATCAAAATGGGGAATATGTAGATAGCACCAAATTCTCTTTTAACCAGCGTCTGGAGTTCATGAAAGCGGTGTTAATGGCCACGGATAAAGCCGCCCAATTAGCCCTAGGTGGTAAACTAACGGTGATCATTATTAAACAACTTAAAGGGGCGGGAGTTCACAAACGGGGAGCAGCTTCCCATAATCTTTATCCGGGAGATTCTTTAGAAAAAGATTATATCGTTACTGCCTTACAAGAACGCGCTTTACCCCCTGAAGCTTGGGCAATTGTTCGTACTAATTTCGAGCGCTCTGGAGGGGGTCCAGCAGCGGAAACAGTGGTAACGGAAAAAGTCTTCCCGCTGCCGGATTTAGGAACCTTACCGATGACCGAATATACTGTGGGTGGCGATAAAAAAGTGGCCACCACTGCTATGGGGGAATTAGTGGTAGCTGTGGGTAAAGCTGACCCCAATTTTGTCGTCACTAATGCTGATGGTAATGCCGCTTCGGGAATTAATAATATTAACGTCGGTTTAAAGATTATTCACCCCACCAGCGATGATACCTATTTCCAGAGTCCGAAAGGTCAAGTTTATGAGCCTTTAAGCGAGGATGCCTGTGCCGGATTAGCCGTCGGTTTATCTCTCTTGGGAGCGCGGACTTTATGGTGTTCCTACGAGTCTTTTGCTATCAATGGTTTACCGATTTGGCAGACTGTCACCCAAGCGATGGCCGAGTTACGTCGTCCTACCCCTTCTACTATTACTTTATTCACCGCCGGAGCCTTGGAGCAAGGGCGTAATGGTTGGACACACCAACGCCCAGAGATTGAAAATTATTTCGCCGCTATGATGCGAAATGGCAATATTTTTCCTCTCTTTCCCTGCGATGCTAACAGTATTCAAGTCTGTTATGAATGGGCGTTAGGAACCAGCAATAAAGGCATTACAATCACCGCTAGTAAATCGCCTTTACCAGTGCGAATCACCTTTGAGCAAACCCGTCAAGCTTTGGAAAAAGGCGGCGTAATTCTCCAGGAATCGGAAGGCAGTAAAAAAGTCGTTTTTGCCGTCATTGGTGATATGACTTTATTACCCGTTTTTGAGTCGGCACAACAGTTGGAAGCAGCGGGAATCGGGGTAAAAATCGTCTCGGTAATTAATCCCCGTCGTCTCTACCGTCCTAGCGATGTGATGAGTGAAACTAGCTCGCAAGCGGATAATAATTTCCTTGATGATGCTGGTTTTGATAGTCTCTTTGCTGGTGATGCTGTAATCGGAGTAACCGGTGGTACAAGTGCCATGTTAGAACCGATTATGTTACGCAGTAATGCGCGTCGGGATGTCTTTGCTTGGAAACGGGGAGAAACCACCGCCAGTGCTGGGGAAATTATGGCCTATAATGGCTTAACTGCCAATGCTTTAACTGCGCGTGCTACTCAGTTATTAGGCTAAGTTCCCAGTTAGTTTTTTTGATTATTCCCTACTCTCTCTGATGGGAAAGTAGGGATTTTTTCTCAGGTCACTTTCGCCAACGGAGTAAACTTTTAATAATTTTCCATAGGCGAGGATATTGGAGGGATAGATAGCGTTTAATATGGGATTTTAAACTAACTAAATCCTGAGATTCTTTCAGTTCTCTATCTTGATAAAAACGAATTAAATCATCCCGTCTTTTCAATAAAATTTTAATTTGTTGGTAATCTTCCGAGCTTAAAACTTGATGGGGTTGAATATTTTCTGGCAGCGGGCGCGGGATGTAAAAAGTTGTATGAGATGGGGATAATTCTTCGATAGGACGTTCTTTGCTATAGAGATAGATAGAAAGAGATTTCCGGGATAAATGCCGTTTATTTTCTGGTAAATTAATCTGAGAAAATCCATGCCATGAATATTCATTGGTTTCAAAAATAAGACAACGATTAAAGATAGGTACAAAAGATTTAATCTTATTTTCTTCCGGTTGACGTGGATTGGAATGTAACTCTAGATTACCTCCCCAATCTGCTTGCCATTGGGGATTTAAATAGATTAATAAATTCAAGCGGCGATGATACCAATGAC
This sequence comes from Microcystis wesenbergii FACHB-1317, assembly GCF_014696875.1. Taxonomy (GTDB): domain Bacteria; phylum Cyanobacteriota; class Cyanobacteriia; order Cyanobacteriales; family Microcystaceae; genus Microcystis; species Microcystis wesenbergii_A. Next base: position 16,483 of record NZ_JACJQV010000151.1, read on the forward strand.
GCTCATCGAGGTTAAAATCAATGTGAGGGTCTAATTCTTGACCCTGTAAATTTTCGTGGGTTCCACCCCCATAAAAACTAGGGTCTGGAATTAAATTATCAACACCAGTTAATTGGGAAATTAACTCGAGAAACTCTTTCGCTTGAATGTAGCGGCCAAACTGTTGATAAACACCCCCTAAACCGATTAAATCCTCATTAACCGCCTTCCCGCCAACTTTTCCTAACTCACTAATGGCTTTTTGCGGATTAAAACTGGGAAAATTTTCCAGTAAAATTTGCGCTTGCTCCCTAACTAAAAAATTATCGATGACCAAATGCTTAAACGGTTGCGCTGTCTCAAAATCTTGACGATAGACAGAATATTTCTCATAAACAAGGGGATTGATAAACATTAGACAGCTTTTTTGTTGGTATGATAAATTGTAGCAATCAAACTAGCAAAATAAAGATTAACTCTCCTACTTGACCTCATCGCCTATGGACTGGTGGCACAAACTCAAAGATAATCCTCTCGCCCGTTGGGGAGCAGTTTTACTGTTAATCTTCTATTTAAGCGTAATGGCGGCGGATTTTGTCGCTCCCTACTCTCCCTACTCCTCCCAACCCGGTCAGTCTCTCCTCCCTCCCACCCAAATCTTTTGGCACTCGCAGTCGGGAAGTAACAAGGGTGAGTGGATTGGCCCCCACGTCTATCCCACCACTCAAAGTGCTATTAATATAGAAACTGGTGAGCGGAAGCTAATGAGAGATTTTAACAAACCCTTGCCGCTGCGTCTCTTGGTTAAGGGTGAAACCTATAATTTCGGTCAAATTCGCCTACCTTTGCCGCCAAAATGGCAGGAAGTAACTTTATTCCCCGGTATCCCTTTTGATCTCCATCTGTTCGGAGTCATCGGCGATGGTAGAATCAATATATTGGGAACTGACGAATCGGGACGCGATAGTTTTAGTCGCTTGATTTTCGGAGGCAGAATTAGTTTATTTATCGGTTTGGTGGGGATTTTAATTTCTTTCCCTATCGGTTTATTTGTTGGTGGCGTTTCTGGCTATTTTGGCGGTTGGTTAGATGCGATTTTAATGCGTTTTGTGGAAGTTTTAATGACTATCCCCGGCATATATTTACTCGTGGCTCTGGCAGCCGTTTTACCCGCAGGATTAACCAGCACCCAACGCTTTTTATTAATCGTCCTGATTACTTCTTTTATCAGTTGGTCGGGATTAGCGCGGGTAATTCGCGGTCAAGTTTTATCCCTGAAAGAACAGGAATTTATTCAGGCCGCTAAAGCTATGGGAGCAAAACCCCTTTATATTATTCTGCGTCATGTGCTGCCCCAAACTGCCAGTTATATCATTATTTCTGCTACGTTAGCCGTGCCGGGTTTTATCGTGGCCGAATCGGTTTTAAGTTTAATTGGTTTGGGAATTCAACAACCAGATCCTAGTTGGGGAAATATGCTTTCTCTGGCTACCAATGCCTCAATTATTGTTCTACAACCCTGGTTAATTTGGCCAGCTGCTTTGTTAATTATTCTCACCGTTTTAGCTTTTAATTTACTCGGTGATGGTTTACGCGATGCCCTAGATCCTCGCAATTTAGAGAGATAATTTAGTTATTTTATCAGTCAGGAGGCAGTCAGCAGCAGGCAGGAGATAGATTTTAGGGGTTGGGGTTTTGGGGTTTTAGGGTTGTAGTTCAATTTCCCCACCTCCCCCCGCAACGCGCACGAAGTGGTCTCCCCACCTCCCCACCTCCCCACCTCCCCACTTCCCCACTTCCCCACTTCCCATTATGAATAGAATCAGTAAAACCTTTAATAATTTCGCCGATAGTTTGGTGATTTATAGTCAAAGATACGGAAAAATAAGCTGGGTAATATTTTTAATTATCTTTGCTTGTATCATGACGATAACCTTTAATTATCCGGCACAATCGACCAATCAACCCCAAGAAAAACCCGAAATTCGTGGAGTTTGGTTAACTAATATCGATAGTGAGGTATTATTTAAACCGGAAACCCTAAAAGATGCCCTTGATAGGTTGGCTGATTTAAACTTTAATACTATTTATCCCACGGTCTGGAATTGGGGTTATACACTCTATCCTTCTAAGGTAGCAGAAAAAGTTACGGGACGAGCGATCGATCCCCATGAATCTTTAAAAAATCGCGACTTTTTAGAGGAAATAATTAGCCAAGGTCATCGGAAAAAATTAAGAATTATTCCCTGGTTTGAATTTGGTTTTATGGCTCCTGCGGATTCAGAATTAGCCAAACGACATCCCGATTGGTTAACCCAAAGACAGGATAAAAGTGTGATTTGGTGGGAAGGAAAAGTGCATCAACGGGTGTGGTTAAATCCCTTACATCCGCAAGTACAAAACTTTATTACGGATTTAGTCAGCGAGATTATTACTAACTACGATATAGAAGGAATTCAGTTTGATGATCATTTTGGTTATCCCACCGATTTTGGCTATGATGAAACCACGATTAAGCTCTATCAAAGGGAACATTCTGGACAATTACCACCGCAAGATTACCAAGATAAAGCATGGATTCAATGGCGGGCCGATAAAATTACTGACTATATGAATAGTTTAGCCCAGACGATTAAAAAGCAGCAACCTAAAGCAATTATTTCCCTATCTCCTAATCCCTACACTTTCTCCCTAGAATACTATCTTTTAGATTGGCAAAAATGGCAGCAAAAAAACTTGATTGATGAGTTAATAATACAAGTGTATCGAACTGATATGAACGCCTTTGACTGGGAATTATCCCAACCAGAATTACAGCAAGCTAGAGAATCTATCCCCGTGGCTATTGGGATTTTATCTGGTTTAAAAGGTCGTCCGATTCCGATGGTTAATATTACTCAACAAGTGGAAAAATCGAGACAACAAAATTTTGGTGTTTCTTTCTTTTTCTACGAAACTTTATGGAATATGAGTAATGAATCTCCTTCCTATCGACGCAGGATTTTTCGAGAAATACTCCAGTCTGCTAATCCTAGCTAAAATTAGGGAAAATTGCTGACTTTAAGCGAAATTATTGCCCTAACCCAGCTATAGTTTCTTAAGTTTATCTTTAAATTAAGTAGGGAGGCACAATTATTTGTAGGATGGGTTAGCAGTAGCGTAAACCATGCGGGCGTTGGGTTTCATGCTTCAACCCAACCTACGTTCATCTTATATTTAATTCTACCCACCTACTTAAGAAAAAGCAGCAGGGAGAAACTAAAATCGCTAGAATGAAAGAAGACTCTCTTTTATCACTTTATCCATGCTCATCAGATCTAACCGAAGCTCGATCGCTAAACCTATTTTACTGTTTCTCGGCTGCCTTGTGATCGGGGAGTTGGGGGTGTTAGTGGTGGCCAATAGCCTCTGGTTTACCGAGATGGGTTATTTAAACACTTTCTTGAAACAATTATCTTGGCAACTAGGATTAGGTTGGGGAAGTGCGATTCTTTCTCTACTTTTTATTTTTACTAATTTACGTTTAGCCCAGCGTTTTCGTTGGCAAAAATCCCAGGAAGATAGTTATCCTCTTAGTCCTCAATCTCCTAGTATTAATTTACTCGGCCTTTTGATTATTGCAACGGGAATTGGAGCTTGGATCGGGTCAATGTTATTGTATTACAGTAAACTAGCCCTCAGTCTCTGGACACCAGATTTTAATCTCCCTAATCTTAGTTCTTCCCTAAGTTCTCCTCTGGAAATAGTTTGGATTAGGCAAGTATTAACCGATATTTCCAGTAATCTTTGGCAAGGGATAATTATCGCTCTTTTAGTCCTGGGATTATTAATTAAAACTGAGTATTTCTTGCGAATAATATCTATAGTATTTACTATAATGCTATCTTTTATTATTGCTGGGCAGTGGGCGAATTTTTTAAAATATTTTTATGGTGTTCCTTTCAATATTAACGATCCTCAATACGGGAATGATTTAGGTTTTTATATCTTTCAATTCCCCCTGTGGCAGTTACTAGAATTATGGCTCAGTGGTGTGGGAATATATACTCTTTTTGCTGTTACTTTGACCTATCTTTTTTCGGCCGATAGTCTTTCTCAGGGAACATTTCCGGGGTTTTCCCGTCCGCAACTGCGTCATTTATACGCCCTGTGGAGTGGGTTAATGGGGCTGCTAGTATTACACCATATTATTCAGCGTTACCTGCTACTTTATTCTCCAGAAGGAGTAGTTTATGGTGCAGGTTATATCGATGTTCATGTTGGTCAATTTATTGAAATTATTCTGGGAGTTATTGCAGCAATAACCTCTATATGGTTAGGAGAAAAAGCATTATTTGGTAAAAAAGACCGTCGCAAGTTATACAAAAATACCAAGAAAAAGTTGGTATTTTTCCCCTACTTAGTTCCTGTATTTCTCTATTTAATTGTTTGGATAAGTGGCACAATTATCAGTGGACTATTACAAAGAACTGTCGTACAACCGAATGAATTAGTGAGAGAAAGACCCTACATTGAAAGAAGTATTCAATCCACGAGAGCGGCTTTTTCCTTAGATAGAATTGATGCCCAAGTTTTCGATCCACAGGCCGAATTAAATGCCGAAGTTTTAGAGAGAAATCATCTAACTATCGATAATATTCGTCTTTGGGACACCAAACCACTGCTAGAAACTAACCGACAATTACAGCAAATTCGCTTATATTATAAATTCCCCGATGCTGATATCGATCGCTATCGGGTACGCGTAGGACTGCCTGAAAAAATCGAGGAACGTCAAATATCTGAAAAACAACAGACAATTATTGCCGCTAGAGAATTAGATTATAGTGCGGTTCCCACTTCTGCTAACACTTGGGTGAATAAACATCTCGTTTATACCCACGGTTATGGGTTCACTCTTTCCCCGGTTAATTTAGTCGCTGACGGGGGTTTACCCTACTATTTTGTCAAAGATATCGGCACAAATAAAGACGAAGGAGCCCTACAAACCTCTAGCGAATTAATTGATTATAGTATTCCCATTGGTAAACCCCGCATTTACTACGGGGAATTAACTAATAATTATGTGATGACTCCCACCACCGTAGAAGAATTGGATTTTCCTAGCGGGGATGGAAATGTCTATAATACCTACGATGGTAAGGGAGGAATCCTAGTGGGGACGGGGTGGAGACGTTGGCTATTTGCCCTTTATCTGCGGGATTGGCAAATGTTATTTAGCCAAGATTTTACTCCCGAAACTCGCCTATTAATGCGTCGTGATGTCCAAAATCGTGTGCAAACTATTGCCCCTTTTTTAAGTTATGATCGCAACCCCTATTTAGTAGCGGCAGATGTGGGCGATAGTAGTAGTAAATTACATTGGATTATTGATGCTTATACTATCAGCGATCTCTATCCCTATTCTGACCCAGGTAAAGATAAATTTAACTATATTCGCAATTCGGTGAAAGTGGTAGTGGATGCCTACCATGGAACAGTGAATTTCTATGTTGCCGATGAAAATGATCCAATCATTCAGACGTGGAGTAAAATCTTTCCTCATCTCTTTAAATCTTTAGCAGAAATGCCGAAAACTCTCCGCAGTCATATCCGTTATCCCGAAGATTTATTTAGTACCCAAGCGGAAAGATTATTAACCTATCACATGACCGATCCGCAAGTATTTTATAATCGGGAGGATCAATGGGAAATTCCCCTAGAAATTTACGGCACGGAACCCCAGGCTGTATCACCCTATTATTTAATCATGAAACTGCCCGATTCCGACAAAGAAGAATTTATTCTCCTGCATCCCTATACTCCCTCTAGTCGGCAAAATTTAATCGCTTGGTTGGCAGCGCGTTCAGATGATAGAGAGTATGGTAAGTTATTACTCTATCAATTTCCTAAACAAAGGTTAGTGTACGGACCGAATCAAATTGAGGCTTTAATTAACCAAGATCCAGATATTTCTCAACAGATTTCTCTTTGGAATCGGGACGGTTCTAAAGTTTTGCAAGGACACCTATTAATTATTCCCATTGAACAATCGCTACTTTATGTAGAACCTTTGTATCTAGTGGCAGACCAAAATAGTGTCCCGACAATCGCTAGAGTAACAGTTGCTTATCAAAATAAAATTGTCATGGAACCAACCTTGAAGGAAGCTTTAGAAAAGCTATTCTCAGGTGATCAGAGCTAAATTGCCGCTAATTGGCCACAAATTAGCAAGAAAGCTGATGCTGGTTCCAGAACGATCCTCAATATCCCCGAATTTGCCCAGAAAATTGCCTGCTCTGGTTAATCAGCCAATTTTAAAATCCAGTATCATCAAAGGATTGAGTTATGCTTTTAATTAGAAAAGTGGGCAATTAATTCTGTGCGAGATGAATTAATTATTAAAGGGGTAAACTCCTCCACTGGTAATAATAAAATGCGCTCGATGATTAGGGACAAATCTGGGTCTAAATTACCAAAACGAGCTTTCAATAAATTTTCTACCACCAGACGTTCTCCTTGCTGAAGACCCTGTTGAAGACCCTGTTGAAGACCCTGTTGAAGACCCTGTTGGAGACCCTGTTGAAGACCCTGTTGAAGACCCTGTTGAAGACCCTGTTGAAGACCCTGTTGAAGACCCTGTTGAAGACCCTGTTGAAGACCCTGTTGACGGCCAGCATCCAGTTCTTCCTGAAGACGGGAAGTGTATAAAGGTGATAATCTCATAAT
>NZ_JACJQV010000152.1 GCF_014696875.1 Microcystis wesenbergii FACHB-1317
CCTCGAATGGAAATTTTTTCTTTCTTCCAGACATCGATAATTTTTTGGCGAAAATCTACGGAATAGGGTCTCATAGGAAGCTGGTAAGTTCTATTATTTGTCTATTTGCTTTCTATTGTACCTCATAGCTCCAAGAATTGCTATATTACCTAAAGATTGATGGAATTATTTGACCATTGATCCGCAACTGTCGGGAGTTATTTACCCAAGAGATAAGTAAATATTATTTTAAGTTTATTTAAGGCTGTCATTACTAATGGTAAGTTGAGCCGGGTAAATTTTCCCGTAGTATCAAAAAGGAAGCTGATTCGACCCGTTCAGTCTAAACGGCGAGAGAAGGCATTTTGAGACTGCCGTTTTCACTAGATTGATTAAATTGATTAAGAGGAACAACCTATGGCAAAGACAACAGAGACAACCACTTATAAAGTCACCCTGAAAACACCCGATGGCGACCAGACAATTGATGTTCCCAGTGATGAATATATTCTCGATGTAGCGGAAGAAAAAGGATTAGATCTACCTTCTTCTTGCCGTGCTGGTGCTTGTTCTGCTTGCGCCGGTAAAATCGAGTCTGGTAGCGTTGATCAATCCGATCAATCCTTCTTAGATGACGATCAAATTGAAGCGGGTTATGTCCTCACCTGTGTTGCCTATCCTACTTCTGACTGTGTGATCGTCACCCACCAAGAAGAAGCTTTGTACTAATATAACTCAATATTCGGGCGTTAGACAGTCCAACAATACAACAGGAATAAAGCGGGAACTGCAAGAGCGACAGTTCTCGCTTTATTTGTATTTTTGCCTCTTGACTCGACAGTGAGATACAGCCCAAAAATTAATCCTGCTAGAGGTTTCCTGCAAATTCATAATTATATGGTAGTATAGTTAGCAAGTTATATAAAGAGAGTCAGAGATCATGCTATTCCGTCAGATGTTTGATCCCGAAACCAGCACTTATACTTATTTGATTGCCGATCCCGTCAGCAAGGAAGCGGTATTAGTGGATCCAGTGCGGGAACAGGTGGAAAGGGATGATCGGCAATTACGGGAGCTAGGATTAACGCTAAAATACTGTTTAGAAACCCATATTCACGCCGATCACGTCACAGGAACTGGAAAATTAAGGCAAATCACAGGCTGTCTGGGTATAGTTCCCGAAAATGCTCAAGTAGCCTGTGCCGATCGCCATCTGACGGATGGAGAGGAATTGTTGCTAGGAAATATCACCATCAAAGCGATCGCTACTCCCGGCCACACCGATAGTCATCTAGCCTATTTAGTCAATAACAGTCATATTTTGACAGGAGATGCCCTATTTATCCGAGGTTGTGGTCGTACCGACTTCCAAAGCGGCGATGCTGGTACTCTCTTTGATTCGGTCACGCAAAAACTTTTCACTCTCCCCGATAGCACCCTAGTTTATCCTGGCCACGACTATCGCGGTTTAACTGTCTCCACCATTGCCGAAGAAAAACAATACAATCCCCGTTTTGTCGGACGTAACCGCAGACAATTTATCGAGTTTATGAACAGTCTTAATTTACCCGATCCCAAAAAGATCATGGAGGCGGTTCCCGCTAACCAAGGCTGCGGTAATTTAGGAGTTGTTTTAACTTAAATATCCATTCAGGAGATTAACAATGACCCATACCACAAATCAAGCAAAATTACGAGAATTTGATGCCCATACTTTAAAAAACTTAATTGAGCGCCGAGAAGTTTGCTTAATTGACGTGCGAGAACCGGGGGAGTACGCCAGCGATCGCATTCCAGGAGCGAAATTAATACCACTTTCCAGTTTTAACCCTGATTCGATTACTTTTGACCCCAATCAAACCCTAGTTCTCTACTGTAATTCCGGCAGCAGATCCACTTTAGCGGCACAAAAACTGATTGCGGCAGGATTTAGCCAAGTTGCCCAGCTAAAAAACGGCTTAAATACTTGGAAAAGTGCGGGTTATGCCACCGAAAAAGACCAAAATGCCCCAATTAGCCTATTTCGTCAGGTGCAGATCGTTGCTGGTTCCCTAGTTGTCCTCGGAACAGTATTAGGAGCCTTTATCTCGCCTTGGTTCCTGATTTTAAGCGGTTTTGTCGGTTCTGGTCTAGTTTTTGCGGGGATTAGTAATACCTGTGCTTTAGCTATGCTTCTGGCTAAACTTCCCTATAATCAACCCCATCAGTAAGCAGTAATCAGTCATCAGTAATCAGTAACCAGTAAATAATGAAATATGATTTGCTGATAACTGATAACAAGAGAAGAATCTAAAACCTAAGATGTACTTAGTTTCTAGCCTTCTTTTTAGGTAGGAGAATTGTCAGATTCTTTACTTGGGGCCCGTTGCCTTCAGAAACTGATAACTGATAACTGATAACTGATAACTGATAACTGAAATGACTTGGTTAATTGGACATTTATTAGCCGTTTGTACGGGGATTAGTCTGGGATTGTTAGGAGGAGGAGGTTCTGTACTAGCATTACCGATTCTAGTCTATGTGATGGGAGTACCGACCAAATCGGCGATCGCTATGACGCTTCTAGTCATCGGTATTGTCAGTTTACTCGGCACGATTCCCCACTGGAAAAAAGGCAACATTAACTTAAAAACCGCTTTTATCTTCGGTTCTGCGACGATGGTAGGGGCTTTTTTGGGAGCAAGATTAGCCACATTACCCTTCGTGACTGCAACCTTCCAGATGCTCCTGTTTGCAACACTAATGCTCCTAGCGGCAGCCTTTATGATTAGTAGATCAGCACAGATAGATAATCCTGATTATAAAGCCCGCGATCGGCAAAAAAATCTCACCCTCTACCCGCAACCAGTCTGCCGATATTGCTGGCTCTGGTTAATGAGCGAAGGAATCGCTGTGGGTGTCCTGACGGGATTAGTTGGGGTTGGGGGAGGCTTCGCTATCGTTCCTACGCTGGTATTATTGGGTAAAATCCCCATGGTTCAAGCGATCGCCACTTCCCTGCTGATTATTTCCCTCAATTCTGTAGCCGGATTACTGGGTTATTTAGGTCATATTAGCGTCGATTGGCAGTTAACCCTATCCTTTGCTTTTGCGGCTGCCCTCGGTACTCTTATCGGTTCCTATCTGGGACAGTTTGTGTCCGCAAAACAGTTACAAAAAGGTTTTGGTTATTTTCTCTTAGCGATCGCAACTTTGGTTTTAATTCAAAATCGTCACATCCTGCACAATTTCCTGACTCCGAAAAGCAATTCTATCATCCCGGCGGAGAATACTATACTTTGCACGGTTATAACTGGCATTTTTTACTCAAAGACAATAATATAGTTTAAGAGTTATAATTAGAAGCAAAGCACTCATTGAAAACATGATTAACCGAGAATTCACAGAAGAATAAAAGAACTTACTGTATTAGGAAAGATTTCATCATCCCCATTTCTGGGTTCAACTTAAGATGGAAGTTCTTTGGTTAAAGAGTCAAAAGACACCGCACCAAAAAATTTGTCAGTTAGCAAAAATCTCGCCAAATACCTTACTAACTTATCTTCGAGATGATCAAGAAGGCGGAATAGAAAAATAAAAAAAATCAACTTATATCGCCCTAAAAGTGAATTAGAGTCTCGAAGAGAAAGGATCAAAAAATATTTAGAGAAAAATCCACCAGCCACAATAAATGAAGCTGTATATAGAAGAGAAGAATTGACAGGAATAAAACGAAGTCCTACCCAAGTGAGTAAATTCTTGAAATCCATGCTAATAAAATGTTTAAAAGTAGGTTCTCTTCCTTCTAATACCATTTTTCTTTATTCTTGGCAGGTATCTTACCCCCCCTTGCCCCCCCGACGTCGGGGGGGTTGGGGGGGGTGGGGGGTTAGGGCGATTAACCATCTCTGTCATTACTTATGAAAAATGGTATAAAGCTGACCGGGATGAACAAGAAGACTACAAAGAAAAAAAGCTAGAACCCAGACTAAATGAGGCGAAAGAAGCTCGTTTTTGTTTGGTGTTTTGAGAGACTTTTCGTTAAGTCCCCGACCAGGTGTAAACGCTTTAATGTTTGAGGAGCATTAAATGGGATAACTCATGAAGTTATTCTGGTAACATATGACACTTGATTACGGCAACTCAAGTCTGTGAACTTCTTAAAAAATACCTAGTTTAGTAATAACTATTTTCATCACTCTAGTATTAGATAATGCTTGTTATCAAAAAGGTAATTTTGTTAACAAATTGGCTCTTTCTTGGTCAATAGATTTACTCTATTTCCCGCCTTATCCGCCTAATATAAATTTAATTAAAATGCTGTGTAAATTGGTCAAAAAGAAATGTTTATATGGTAAATTTTATAAAAACTTTTCTGACTTTTCTTCAGCTATTTATGAATGTCTGAATGATGCCCATATGAAACATAAAAAAGAACTGGATTCCTTGCTCACTCTACGATTTCAGAAGTTTAATAAATCTCAGATTATGAACGTCTAAAGTATATGTCAATTCTACCGCTCCGATCGCCCCCCGCACCCCAGAAAAGCCCATCCCTTCGCCGCTCTCTTGGCAGATCGCCCTCAATCCCCAATCTAGTAATCAATAGCTAGAGAAAGCATAATGAGTCAACAGTTTAATCACTATCGGTGCGGCAGTAGAAGCCACATTAGGGAACGCACTCTACAGCGATGGTGATCGCAATTCTTATTTGGGCTTGGATTCTGCCTAACGATAAAGCTCACCTGCCGCTATGGAGCGCAGCGCAATAGCGGTCAGGTGGAGTGCCTTGTTGGGCGGAATGGGTATAGAAGCAAATCCTTGATCCATTGGGGAAAAACAATAGAGAACAGGTAACATAGAAGCCAGAAGAGTAGCCAGTTGGAGAATTCATCAAGAAACCATGGATACAAACCAGCTAAAGGCATCCAAAGGGGGATCGCTGGAGCTAATATCGCCCAAATTCGCGAGATAACCAAATACCAGATGGAAACAAACATCGCACATAGTGCTGCCCTTGCACACCATTGAATTTCCTTGCTAGATGATGTCAGCCAACAAGCCAACTGAGGAATGCAAAAAATCAAGAATACCAGTCTGTAGTCCCAATTATTGCCTAAAAGAAACGTGCCTATGTATATGCTAGACCCCACCCTGAAAGAGTCAAGGTTGATTGATCCATTATTCTCATTAGGAGTCCTCAAGATAGATGGGCGCGTACATCCCACAAATAGCAGACAAACTCCAGTAAAAGCTAATGCAATGCAAATAAAGTGCGACAAAAGCCCGAGTGACTGATTATAGCTTTCTATTCGCATCCAAGCTACGTTCATTCCATAACTTAGATCATTTGCTCTAGGTGTTGCCTTGGCAATCAGACGAAGCTCTGACCATTTAGAAAACCAATAGGAACATACTATCGCAAGTACCAGAAGAGAGTGCACTAGGCTCTGCTTCTTTCTACCCTTTAATAACAACGAGAGCCCAAAAATGGGAAACAACTTTAGAGCGGTTGCAAATACAACTATTACGTCCGCTAAAACGAGTGATTTCCTAGACAAGACAATTGATAATGCAACAAGAAAGAAAATTAACAAATCAACATTGGCGCGCTCAATTCCCAATAGCACTGCTGGAGATAGAAGGGTACCAATAACCAGAGAGGTTGTCATGTTGCTGGAATTTGGCAAGATTATGATCACGCCAGTCAAAAAGAAAAGAATGATCCCTAAGCCTAGTCCAATCGTATGTGAATCATTTACGCCCAATGAATACAGGCTTTGCCATATTCTCGGATAGTTTAGCGGTCTTCCCCATGGATCACCAGGATTGCTAACAAGCGGATCAAGACCTTGCGCTACAGAATCTGCTCCATGAGTAATCACCCGTAAATCGGCAAAGGGGGGAGACATGACGGGAATATTCCAGAACCGCCACGTTTGGCTATAGCCAAACACTACAAACATTAGAATAAGTAAAACTGCAACCCCTGAAACTGTCAGCAATGCTTTTTTCCTTGATTTCATCAGACCCTCACTAAATTGATCAATTGTTTTTCCCATGCCAGGCCTAACTATTAGTTCTACCCCTCCCTGCGGTCTAGCAACCTCCTATATCCCTGGGAGGGGGACAAGCCAGCTAGAAGGTAGATAGGGCAAGCGATATCGCTCTTTGTCCTTTGATGTAATCCTTCAACCGATAGCGGCTAATTTGCATTAGCTCTATTTTATCGCTTGTGACAACACGGCTTGCGATAATGATCTATTCGGCTTTTTCACCACTACCGACCTTGTCGGGAACGTGGCTACGGGGTTCGCTTCCGACGGTAGTTACAGTTCTGCTGTTGAACCCTTCGTCCTCGCCAATTATTCCCTGACCCCGGTTCCCGAACCAGCGACGGTTCTCGGTTTACTCTCCGTTGCCGGGGTCGGTTTATTGTGCAAAGGCCGGAAACTAGAAGGGTAATTTTGACCGACTGATCCCCCCTGCCCTCCTTATCAAGGTGGGGTTGACTCATAGTAGGGTTGATTCATAGTCGGGTTGATTCATAGTAGGGTTGATTCATGAATCAACCCTACTTATCAAGGGGGTGTCTGACAACTTTTAACACCTACCTACTTAACTAAAGGGATTAATGATCATCAATTGATTCTCGATTCGCTGACCATCGTGTAAATCTTCACTGTGGAGAATTTGACAGCCCGCTTCCAGAGCGCTGGCCAGTATTAAACTATCAAAAAAAACTTTACCGGGCATTAGCCTCGTCCCGATCGAATCTAAATCCCCGTGTATTTAAAGAAATCGCCTCGAACATCGTTTTTTCAGTTTTCTGGCTCGGTTCGGGGACGATTTCCGAGTCATCCACAACAATCACGCGTATCATCTTACCTTCCCATCGAGAAGAATATCGGGGGGGAACGCTCACTTGACCGTCATGAATAACCGTCCTAAATTCGATCGCTTCCATACATGGCTCCAATTAAACCCTATCTCTACTTTAGCTCTAGAGTTAAGGGAGCGATTAAATCCTATCAGGGGAACTGGGAT
>NZ_JACJQV010000153.1 GCF_014696875.1 Microcystis wesenbergii FACHB-1317
CTCTCCTTCTAGAAGCATTAGATTTGACAAAACGACTCTTAGGATACAATCATCCCCATGTGGCACAATCCCTCAACAATTTAGCATACTTGTACAATTCCCAAGGCAGGTACACAGAAGCGGAACCTCTCTATCTAGAAGCTTTAGATTTGTATAAACAACTCTTAGGAGACAATCATCCTAATACAAAAACCTGTCGTAATAATTTACAAAGGCTGCGACAACAGCAAAAACCTACTTCTTTAACTTGGTGGCAGTGGATTATCGTTACTCCTATAGTTATTCTATGGATGCAGTGGATTATCGTTACTCCTATAGTTATTCTATGGATGCCGTTTTATTTGCTATGGATGCTCACTCGGTGGCTAGTGCGTCGCTTTATTAGGTAAAGAGTCTAAACTATGATTGATGCGATTATGGGATGAACTATGACTAGGAACCTAGTTAAGAGTGGATTAGAGATGAAGATTGATTGAATAAATCAATCATAGTTAAGACCGTTGGAAAATAGGGTCTGTAGGCGCACGGATTTTCCATTATGAATATAATATCCTGTCAAGTCGCCTTTGTCAAGAGAAATTTTGACAACATCCAGACAAACGTTATTGTAGGGGTAATTCATGAATTACCCCTACACCTATTACCTAGTCCAGTAAACCACCACCATTGACAGTGGATGGAATGATGAACTATGACTAGGAACCTAGTTAAGAGTGGATTAGAGATGAAGATTGATTGAATAAATCAATCATAGTTAAGACCGTTGGAAAATAGGGTCTGTAGGCGCACGGATTTTCCATTATGAATATAGTATCCTGTCAAGTCGCCTTTGTCAAGAGAAAATTTAACAACATCCAGACAAACGTTATTGTAGGGGTAATTCATGAATTACCCCTACACCTATTACCTAGTCGGTTCAAGCTAACAATCCCTCGTAACCCACCACGATTGACTATGATTGAATTAATCACTGATAACTGATTACTGATCACTGATCACTGATAATAACCCTTGACCGCCAAAACGGACAACATCGGTACAAAATAACCCCGTTTCCTCCCGCACAGTTTCTATAGCTTTAACTGCCGCCTCCGGACTAAGATGAAAAGTATTTAAACTAATCCCCTTTACCTTCACTTCCCCGAAACTTCCCCCAGCGCTGGCAGTCATTTCGTAGAGTTTAATCACTTCCGTTAGGGGAGGGATGAGAATATCGGGTAAATCTTTGATATGAATTTGTCCAGCGCGATGGACGAGAATTAACCCCGTTGGTTGACTGCCACGCATTAAGGGCAAGGTAGCAGTGGATCCAGGGTGTAAAAGAGAACCTTGACCCTCAATAAACAGAATATCGTTATTTTCTGCCGATTCTAACACCAAAGCCTCGATCGCACCAGCAGCATAATCGACGCGCACCGCATCCAAGGGTACACCTTTTCCCGCGATCATAATTCCCCCCTGTCCAGTGGCTAAAAATTGCGATTTTAGCCCTTTTTCTTGGGCAACTCGGTGTAATTCGATGCTAGTGGACATTTTGCCCACACTCATATCCGTCCCTACCGTTAGAATACGCTGACAGGTTAAATTTTTCGCCCGCGCTTGCCCAATTTTTAAGTCTTGGGGTTCCAGACGGATATCCCAAATCCATTGATCCGGTTTAAGCTGAGGAAAAAGGGGTTTTAGGGGTGTATGGAGACCATTAACGAGGGATAACCCTGCCTTTACCCCCTCTTTGATTTCTTCTAGCCAATGGGGTGGTAAAATTCCTCCTGAGGGTGCGATGCCAATTAACAGGGTATCGGGATGATAGGTTAGAGCTTCCTTAACACTAGCAACAATCGGCAAGGGGCGATCGATTCCAGCCACTTCTTTTAAGGCGCTGCCGGCGCTTTCTGCGTCAATAATCGCCACTACCTGCGCTTTTCCGTAACGCAGATAACTTAACCCGGTTTTGCCGCGAGTTCCTTTAATTCCTTCGTGGAGAAGAATCGCTACTTTCTTGTCAGGAGTCAAATAATCAGTCATCTTCTGTCCGTAAACTAACACCCAAACCGGGCAAATTATTTGGTTGTAAACGTCCCCTTTCCAAGCTTAAACCCGTAAAGGGATCATCGCGTAAATTTAAATGACTATCTAGGTCAAGATAGTTGACAAGCGGGCCAAGATGTGCTAGGGCAGTATTGGCTAAACTGCTATCAGAGTAACATCCGAACATAATTTGCAGTCGGCAAGCTTGGGCAATATGAATCATTCTCTGCACTTCGGCTAATCCACCGGCTTTCATTAGTTTAATATTAATGCCGTGGACTCGATCGGCCAGTTTCGGGATATCTTGACTGGAAAAACAGCTTTCATCGACGAAGATAGGTAGGGGCGATTTTTGGTATAAATCAATTAAATCTCGTTCTTGTCCCGCAGATAGGGGTTGTTCCACATAAATAACGCCTTTTTCCTCTAACCATTGGCACATTTTCACCGCATCGCTAAATCTCCAACCACCATTAGCATCGACAGTTAGGGGCAAATGGGGGACAATTGCTTTAATAGCCAGAATTATAGCTCGATCAGCTTCTATACCGTCTGGTGAGCCTAATTTGACCTTTAATAAGCTAAAATCGCCGATTTCTAGCCAATCTAACACCCTCTTCCCCACATTTTCTGGAGAATTTAAACCGATAGTAACAGAAACCGGCGGAATTAAAGTGCGATCGAGTCCAAAAATTTGCCAGAGAGGTAAATTAGCTTTTTTGCCTAACCAGTCGTGCAGTGCCGTGTCAATAGCGGCACGAGTAGCCGAAGATATCTGATTTTGCCATAAAATTTTCTCAATTTCTTGGCGTTGACAGGGGTGAAAAGATTGTAAAATAGGAGCGATCGAGTTTAATTCTTGCAGGATTTTATCGGTTTTTTTCTCCTCGCTGGTAATATCAAAAGGGGATGCCTCTCCCCACCCTTCGATATTTTCCTCGCTAATTTGCAGCCAGATATTAGTATTTTCGCTGGTAGTGCCGCGACTAATCGTTAAAGGTACTCGTTTATGAATAGTAAAAGTTTGCCAGTTTAGCAGCATAATTCACCTAGGGATGATCGGGGAATAGGAACAAAAAAATTATCTACACTTACCCAAATCCTTACTTCTGTCCACTCTCCCCGCAATCATACAACTTCCGGCGGTGTTTTTCGTCAAAGACAAAATATGATAGGCTAACCGAAGGTGTAAGCAAGACGGCTGCGGGTTAGGAAATGGGATGAAAGAGGAGTGAGTTAACCAAAATCAATGATTAAGAAAAAGATTTCTTACTGGGTAAATGGAGGCATTGCCCTCATTGATCGCTATCTGATCAGCCAACTACTACCACCATTTTTATTTAGTGTTGGTTTATTTGCCTCTTTGGGAGTAGCGATCGGCAATCTTTCCGATTTAGCTAATCAGGTAGTTGATGCTAATCTACCCCTTGCCTCGGCCCTAGAAATTCTCCTGTTAAAAGTGCCAGAATTTGTCACTTATTCTCTGCCAGTTTCTCTTTTGCTGGCCACTTTAATCACCTACGGACGTTTAAGTAGTGATAGCGAAACCGTTGCCCTGCAAAGCTGTGGAGTCACTCTTTATCGTCTTTTTATACCCACTTTTTGCCTGAGTTTAATAGTTACATTTGTGACATTTTTATTAAACGAATATGTGGTTCCTAATGCTAATTATCGAGCCACAGAAATTTTAGTGCAGAAAATTAATAAAGAAGCAAATTTTTGGAAAAATAAAGACTTTTATTATCCCGATTATGAAATAAAAACCCTAGAAAATGGTACGATTAATCGCAATTTAAGAAGTTTATTTTATGCCGAACAGTTTGACGGAGAAAAGATGAAAACCGTCACCGTTATCCGTTGGCTAAAACAAGAATTAAATCAAATTATTATCGCCGATTCTGCCCGTTGGAATGCCGTCGATAACGTCTGGGACTTTTTTAACGGCATTATCTATGAATTAACCCCCCCTAACGCCTCCTATAGCCAAGTTATCCCCTTTAAAACCGAAAAAATCGCTTTATCTCGCTCCGCTTTCGATTTTGCTCGTCAAAGCCGCGATCCCTACGAGATGAACATACCACAGGCGATCGAATATGTGCAACTGCTCAAACTCAGTGGCGATGAGAAAAGAGTCAGGTTTTTTCAAGTGCGAATCCAGCAAAAAATCGCCTTTCCCTTTGTCTGTATCGTCTTTGCTACCATTGGCTGTGCCTTGGGTTCTCTACCGCAAAGAATTAGTCGGGGAACCAGTTTCGGTCTCAGTGTCGCCATTGTTTTCCTCTATTATCTTTTAAACTTCTTAGTGGGCAGCTTGGGACTAACCGCCACCCTCTCCCCCTTCCTAGCTGCCTGGCTGCCTAACTTTTTCGGTTTTGGGTTAGGTCTGTGGTTATTATGGCGACTTAACGGTTAGACTTTTTTGAAAATTTTCGTCAAGATAGGAGACGTAGAGTTATAGCAGGCCCCTTAGTCTATGTTTCCCTTCTTCTTTAACACTTGTGGCAGCACTTCCCGTCAAGAATGTCAAGAGCGTAAATTAACATTCCTCAAATGGATGCGCGACGACCTCGAAACCCGTCTAGCGGGATTAAATGCCGCTATCGAAACTATCGAGCGTCAAATCAGTCGGGAAGGTCAATAAACCCTGAAAATAGGCGAGTTTTCCCCTCGCCTTCTCCCCACAATTAGCTAAGAGAGATAACTTGACAGTTGTATTCGCCAAGAGGGATAATAGGAGTTTGTGTGAACTTTAGCTAGACTAAAATACCTTGGCTAACGTTATTGTAATCGGCGCTCAGTGGGGCGACGAAGGAAAAGGAAAAATCACGGATCTGCTGAGTCGATCGGCGGATGTGGTGGTGCGTTCTCAAGGTGGCGTAAATGCGGGTCATACCGTCGTCGTCGAGGGTCAAACGTTCAAACTCCATCTAATTCCCTCTGGGATTCTCTACCCGGATACGGAATGTATAATCGGCTCAGGAACAGTCATAGATCCCTCGGTGTTACTCAAAGAGATGGCGCAATTACACGCCCTCAATGTTACCACCGACAATCTCTATATCTCGCAAACGGCTCATGTCACTATGCCCTATCATCGGCTGCTCGATCAAGCATCCGAGGAAAAACGGGGTAAATATAAAATCGGCACCACGGGAAGGGGTATCGGCCCCACCTATGCCGACAAGTCCGAGCGCATCGGTATTCGAGTCATCGACTTGATCAATACCGAGAATCTGCGGCAAAAACTAGAATGGACGATCAATTATAAAAACGTCATTTTAGAAAAGTTATATAACTTACCGCCTTTAGATCCGAAGACGGTGATCGAGGAATATCTAGAATATGCCGAGAAACTGCGTCCCCATGTGGTCGATAGTTCCCTAAAAATCTACGAAGCAATCCGCAAGCGTAAGAATATTCTTTTTGAAGGGGCCCAAGGCACCCTACTCGACCTCGATCACGGAACCTATCCCTACGTTACCTCCTCCAATCCGATCGCCGGGGGTGCTTGTGTCGGTTCTGGCATTGGTCCAACGGTAATCGATCGAGTGATCGGTGTGGCCAAAGCTTACACCACTAGGGTAGGGGAAGGTCCATTTCCCACGGAATTAGAGGGGGAGATCGAGCAGTTATTATGCGATCGTGGGGCGGAATTCGGGACTACCACCGGCCGTCGTCGTCGCTGCGGTTGGTTTGATGCGGTGATCGGTCGTTACGCGGTACGAATCAATGGTTTAGACTGTCTAGCGATCACCAAGTTAGATGTTCTCGATACCCTAGAGGAAATCAAAGTCTGTGTCGCCTACCAATTGGACGGCAAAACCTGTCGCCATTTACCCAGTAGTGCGGTGGAATTCGCCCGTTGTCAACCTATTTATCGAACGATGCCGGGGTGGCAACAACCCACCAGCGATTGTCGCAGTCTGGAAGACCTGCCCAAACAGGCCCTCGATTATCTAAAATTCCTGGGGGCGATCATGGAAGTACCGATCGCTATTATCTCCCTAGGAGCTAGTCGCGACCAAACTATTATCGTTGAAGACCCCATTCACGGACCAAAACGCGCTCTTTTGGACGAAAATGGCTCACCTTGGGATAATCACGAATTTTAAATCATTGCTAAAGAGGATTAGTCAACTATGCAAGTTAGCGTTGAATGTCAAAAAAGACCGGAGAATATTAACCCCAGGGCCCTACGTCGTCAGGGTTTGATCCCGGCGGTTCTCTACGGCCACAACGGCACGGAATCGGTTTCCCTCGTGGTGGGAGAAAAAGCGGCCTTAACCCTACTGAAAAAGGCTTCGGTAAATAATACCCTGGTGGATGTGAATGTTCCCGAAATGCCCTGGACGGGAAAAGCTTTGATCCAAGAGGTGCAATCTCATGCTTGGAAAAGAAATCTCTATCATCTCAGTTTCTTCTCGGTGTCTGCCCACGGTAAGCTCGATATCGTTGTTCCCATTAAAGCCATAGGAGAAGCGATCGGAACCAAACAGGGCGGTTTAATCGAACAGTTCGTTAACGAAGTTAATGTCTCCTGTATTGCTGATAATATCCCGGAAGTGATCGAATTTGATGTTTCGGGCATCGGTGTGGGGCAATCCCTGCTCGTGGGTGATTTAAAAATGCCGGAAGGGGTGACTTTAAAAGATGATCCCCATACCACCGTTTTTGCCATTGTTGCCGCTAAACGGTAAGTTCAGTGATCGGTGGTCGGGTGATCGGGTTTTGGGGTGTTGGGGTTTTAGGGTTTTAGTTGAAATTCCCCCACTTCCCCAACCCCCACTCTGCCATAACTACTACTGCATACTTTGTGCTTTTTGTCAAAAAAACTTTTTCTTTGCAATAAAACTACACAAAAAAAAGATCATCATTGTGGGTGAAATTGACCGATTTACCCGTCTTAATTAGATCACCCTGTAGGTGTAGCAAAGGTTTCAACCATTGCTGTCCAAAAAAGCACAGAATAACCCACTCTGAAATTCTATCAAATCGCTGTAACCATTGCAATATCGTTGTTAAATAAAAATCTTTCTCAATTAATTCTTAAAAATTTATAAATATTGCGAAATGTTAATTTAAATATTTTCAAGTTTTTGGAGTCAATAGATAATTTTTGTTTATCTTTGGCGCACATTGGGTTAGAAGTCAGTCATCAGTTATCAGTTATCAGTTATCAGTGTCAGCTTTTTTCTCCTCTCTCCCCTGCTCCCATCTACTGGGGAGTTAGATCACAAAAACGCTTAAATAAGTCCTCGCGGGCGGATTCGATTGATAATAATTCTTCCAGATAGTTTTTAGCAAATTGGTCATGAGGTTTCATCGATCGAGGCCAAGAAAAAAATGGTAAGATTAGTTAAAGAAAATGATACAAACATACGTTGATTAGACAAAAAAAGCTATAAGTAAAAGAAAAGTTTATCTTCCTCAGCCCCATGACCAGAAAAGAACAACCCTACTCGTGGTTCTCAAGAAAACCCTTGACCTGGCAACAATCGCGGGCTATGTGGCGCGATTTATGGTTAGAAGCGTCCCTCGATTTTCCCTATCTAGCTTTGATTGTTAGTTCTTGTGCGATCGCTACCTTTGGCTTAGTTGCCAATAGTGCAGCCGTGATTATTGGGGCGATGATTATTGCCCCTTTGATGTTGCCGATTCGTAGTCTAGCTTTTGGTGGTTTAATTGGTAGTTGGCGATTAATTCGTAAGTCAGCCCTGGCGATTTTAGTTGGTACGATTATCGCTTTAGCGATAGCTTGGTTGCTAGGATTATTAATCGGAATTTCTGAATTTGGTAGTGAAATTCAAGCCCGTTCTCAACCGAATCTTTTAGATTTAGGAGTGGCAATTACGGCAGGGGCAATCAGTGGTTATGCCAAAATAGAACCGAAAATTTCAGGTACTTTAGCGGGAACAGCGATTGCCGTGGCTTTAATGCCACCAGTTTGCACGATTGGTTTAGGATTATCCCAAGGCAATTGGATCCTAAGTTTGGGGGCGACTCTGTTATATATTACCAATTTATTAGGCATTGCTCTCGCCTGTTTGTTGGTCTTTTTGCTGGCAGGTTATTCTAGTTTTCATCGGGCGCGTAACGCTCTAATTTTGACTTCTATCCTGACAGCGGTTTTGCTAATTCCCTTAGGAATAAGTTTTGCAACTCTGGCTAATCAAGCTCGCTTAGAAAGGCTGATCAAAAAAGCTTTATTACAACGAACGATTACTTTTCAACGGGCAGAATTATTGGAATCTTCGATTAATTGGCTCAAGCAGCCTCCCCGGGTGAGATTAGTCGTAAGAACTGCGGAAAGTATTACCCCCAGACAGGTAGAATTGTTGGAAGAATTTATTACTAAGGAAATGGGGCGACCTTTTCAATTAAATGTCTTGGTTTCTAAGGTTAATGAAGTCACTTCCCCGGAATAGCGTCGAGAAAATTGGCTGAAGTAATGACAAACAAGGATTAATTCGCTATCTTAATGTTTGATATTTAATCTATAGGTAGGGTTCAGGTGAGTGGCGGCAATCGACCAGAAAGCACGGCTTATGTGCGGATAATTAAGCAATCTTGGCAAACGGGGAAATTAGAGGGAGAAGTGCGAACGGAACAATATCAATGGCGTTTTCAGTGGCATTTTCTTCAAGGCAAGTTATTAGTACAACCTTCCCTAGGTAGGGCTTTGATTTTTGAACCCTTGAATCGGTTTTTAGAACGCTACGATTATCAATTAGAACCGGGAGGAGATTATGAATTCACAGTGCGCTCAAAATTTTAAATATGGGGGATTGAATTACAGCCTTTCTCCTAAGGATGAAGTTTAACTTAATTTGGCATCATAAAAGGAAAACCTTGTACCTCATCATTAAGATAACTGCCTATTGATCAAAAGAAATTGACGGTTTATGGACAACCCGGCCGAGATACTAGGTTTTTAAAGGAAGTTTTTTGATTTAAATCCCACTGGTTAGGCTAAAATTCAGCCATACTAAAGCGTTATATTAACGATAAGAATTTTTAGGAATAAGGGAAATGACGCAAGAACAGAAGGTTTCAGTGGGTATTGTCGGCGCTTCCGGATATGGTGGCGTACAGTTGGTACGTTTGCTCAAAGAACATCCCTTCGTAGAATTAGCCTATCTGGGGGGCGATAGTAGCGCCGGAAAACCCTACAGTGATTTATATCCCCATCTCGGTCATAGCATTAATCTTAATGTGGAGGCGATCGATTTAGAGATAATTGCCTCCCGTTGTCAAGTGGTTTTCTTAGGTTTACCCAATGGTTTAGCCTGTGATTTAGCCCCTCCTTTGCTCGCTAAAGGGTGTAAAGTTTTGGATCTGTCGGCAGATTATCGTTTTACTAGCCTAGAAACCTATAGTAAATGGTATGGCAAGGAACGTCAGGATCAAGCGATCGCATCTACGGCTGTGTACGGTTTACCGGAACTTTATCGGGAAGAGATTAAAAATGCCTCTTTGATCGGTTGCCCCGGATGTTATCCTACTGCTAGTTTAATGGCGATTTCTCCCCTATTAAAACAGGGTTTAATTCTCCCAGAAACCACGATTATCGATGCCAAATCGGGAACTTCGGGAGGGGGAAGACAAGCTAAGATTAATATGTTATTGGCAGAAGCAGATAGTTCGATCGGGGCCTATAATGTAGCGGGAAAACACCGTCATACTCCCGAAATTGAGCAGATTTGCAGTGATTTAGCCGGTCATGAGGTGCGCGTCCAGTTTACTCCCCATTTAATGCCCATGGTTCGGGGTATCCTGTCCACAGTCTATGCAACATTGCGGGATCCCAATCTGGTGCGGGATGATTTAATCACTATCTACAATGCTTTTTATCGCACTTCTCCCTTTGTCAAAATCCTACCCGGGGGAGTCTATCCACAAACTAAGTGGGCCTGTGGTACTAATTTATGTTATCTCGGTATTGAAGTGGATCCGAGAACCGATCGAGTGATAGTGATGTCAGCGATCGATAATTTAGTTAAGGGACAATCGGGACAAGCGGTACAATGTCTCAATCTCATGATGGGTTGGGAAGAATCCCTTGGTTTACCGCAAATGTGTTTTTATCCTTAAAAATTCGGCTTGGGCGCAAGCTTTGCGCCCCTACATTGCAGCCAGTATGATTGGTGAGGACTCATAGTGTACGCCCTCCCTTCGATCAGATTCGCTCATCACCATAACCTCTTAGCCAATCAATTCTAGAAACCTTGACTTATTCGACTGGGATCACCTAGAAAGGCCCTTGCAGGAATCGATCCTTGAGTCGCTTCCGGGAGAATTTGCCAGTGTTGATCTAAAGCTTGTAACACCCGATCCTGCTGATTTCTGAATCCCTCGATATTGCTACTACCAGCATTCATAATTACAAACCAAACTTTACCCCTTTCTTGGGTGGGAATTTCTCCAGCTAAGGCGCTAACTTGGGCTAAAGTTCCAGTTTTAATCATCACTCCTTTGGGAATGGCGCGCCACTGCATAGTTCCTTTGGTATCGCGTCCCCCCACCGGAAATAAATCAGCGACTTTGATCGGTTGATTGGCTAACTTGCGATCCAAGGCCTTGAGAATCTCAATAACTGCCCGGGGAGACAAGCGATTTTCTACCCCCAATCCCGAACCATTAATTAATTGAATTTCCTCCGCTCCTACCCCAGTAATTTTAGTATTAATTGCGTCCACTGCCGCCGGGCCACCGAGCAGTTCCGCTAACATTTCTGACATGACGTTATTACTATAAATATTCATCTGACGCAACAGTTCCGTTAAAGTTAAGGACTGATGACGCAATAATAATCGGGCATTTTCGGGGCGAATTTGACTGGCTCGAACCATGCCCAAAATCTTCACCTGTGGGGCTTGTGTGCCGCTAGGAAGGCTCTGAAAAGCTTTTTGGGTTTCTTTTGACCATTTCGATTGATCAAGCCCAATTTTCAGCGATTCTCCCGCTTTGAGGGGATCGGTTTGAAAATTCATGGCGAATTTACCCGTAACGATCAGATCGCCTTTGACCTGACGGATGCCTAATTGATCGAGGCCATTGCCCACTGCGATCGCTTCTTCCCAGACAAAAAGCGGATCCCCTTCCCCTTCAATAATTAAATCTCCCTCTAACACCCCGTTTTTTACCTCTCCCGTGCTGTAAAAACGAGTAGCAAAACGATGATCGAGGGGCCAGGTTTCCACGGCGGCGAGAGTAGTGGCGATTTTAGTTAAAGAAGCCCCCGAAGCGGGCAGATTACCCTGATGATCGGCTAAATCAGCCCATTCCGTCTCAATTAAGACCCGTTGTTGACTAGAGTTTAAACCTTTTTTAGTCAAGTCTTGCAGATAATCGGCCACGATCGCCGCCACCCGGGGATCGGGAGCGGTGGGAAGGTGGAAAATAGGTTGATTTTGCCAAGAAATTAGGGGAATATTGGCGATCGGTTGGGATTGCCCCCCCAACCAACCGAAGAGAAAGCCGAAAACTGCCAAATTAAAAACTGAGAACATCTTTTCCTTAATCGCAATGATGCCTTATTGTATAGAAATGATTGGTAATTTTTAACAATTGCTCGATCAGAAAACACTAATCCTCGATCGGCCAGCTTTTGTCAAGAGCTGCCGCTCAACTTATTAAAGATTTCTATCCCACTGACTCAATGGCAGAAACGGCATTAAATCGGGCAAGAATCGCGGTAGATGCGATGGGAGGTGACTACGCTCCCAACGAGATTATCGCGGGATCGATGCGAGCTTCCGAAGAATTAGATGTAGAAGTATTATTAGTCGGCGATTCTGAACGGATTGAGGCTTATTTCCAGCATCATCCCCGTCCCAAGAATCTCACGATCGTCCACGCGGAGGAAGTGGTGGCCATGGACGAAGAGCCGATCACCGCTATCCGTCGCAAACCAGCGGCCTCGATTAATGTGGCCATGGATTTAGTCAAACAAAATCGCGCCGATGCGGTGGTGGCCGCCGGTCACTCTGGGGCAGCCATGGCGGCGGCGTTACTGCGTTTAGGTCGTTTAAAAGGAATCGATCGCCCGGCGATCGGTGCGGTGCTGCCGACGATGTTGGCGGGTAAATCGGTGATTATCCTCGATGTTGGGGCGAATGTGGACTGTAAACCCAAATATTTAGAGCAGTTTGCCCTCATGGGAACAATTTACAGTAAATACGTTATGGGGGTTGAAGATCCGAAAGTCGGTTTGCTCAATATCGGTGAAGAACCCAGCAAAGGTAACGATCTCGCCCTAAAAACCTACGAATTATTAGAAAATAACCAGCAAATTCCCTTTATCGGCAATGCTGAGGGCCGGGATGTGCTATCGGGACAATTCGATGTGATCGTCTGCGATGGTTTTGTCGGTAATGTCCTGTTAAAATTTGCCGAAGCGGTGGGGGGAATTATCCTACAAATTCTCAAAGAGGAATTACCTAGGGGGATACAGGGTAAAGTCGGGACGGCTTTAATTAAACCCAATCTTAAACAGATTAAACAACGCATGGATCACGCGGAACACGGTGGCGCGCTGTTATTTGGAGTCGATGGGGTCTGTGTGATCAGTCACGGCAGTTCCCAAGCGCCTTCGATTTTTAACGCCATCCGACAGGCGAAAAATGCCGTCGATAATCGCGTTTCTGAGCGCATTCAAGCCTACAATGACCACCATCATCAATTAAAAAAGTTGTCGGTGAACAGTGAAGATTAAGCTGTCGGCCATCTTGAAGCCGTCGGGAGACAGGAGACAGGAGACTATTTTTATTTATTCTTCCCACTTCCCACTTCCCACTGATAACTGACCCACTTCCCACTGATAACTGATAACTGATAACTGAAAAGGGGGAATATTTTGAACGGATTCGGGGCAGCGGTCGTCATTACTGGTTGTGGATCGGCCACACCAGGGCAATTTCTCAGTAATGAAGAACTCAGCCAAATTGTCGAGACTTCCGATGAATGGATTAAAAGTCGTACAGGCATCGGTAAACGCCATTTAGCCGATCGATCGGTGTCTTTGAGCCAATTAGCAGCCCAAGCGGCGATTAAGGCTCTAGAAATGGCTCAGGTGTCGCCTAGGGACATCGATCTGATTCTTTTGGCTACTTCTACCCCCGATGATTTGTTCGGTAGCGCCGCCCAAGTTCAAAGTCAGATCGGGGCCAATCGGGCGATCGCTTTTGATCTCACCGCCGCCTGTTCGGGTTTTCTGGTGGGATTAGTCACCGCCACCCAGTTTATCCGTACTGGTACTTACCGCAATGTCTTGGTTATCGGGGCCGATGTTCTCTCCCGTTGGGTGGATTGGAATGATCGCGCTACCTGTGTCCTCTTTGGTGATGGGGCAGGGGCGGTGGTTTGTCAAGCAAATGATACAAAAGATAACATTCTCGGTTTTGAACTCCATAGCGACGGCAGCCAGAATGGTTCTCTCAATCTCGCCTATCAGGGGGAAGAATTGCCCCTTAAGCAGGGGGTAAGGGTTCAAAAAGGGACCTATAAGCCTCTAACGATGAACGGACGGGAAGTCTATCGTTTTGCCGTGGCGAAAGTGCCAGAGGTGATCGAAAAAGCTCTCTATCGGGCTAATTTAACCACCAGTGACATCGATTGGTTAGTTCTGCACCAAGCTAATCAAAGAATTATGGACGCGGTGAGCGATCGCCTGAAACTGCCTCCGGAAAAAGTGATCAGCAATCTCAGCGAGTATGGCAACACTTCCGCAGCCTCGATTCCTCTAGCCCTCGATGAAGCTGTCAGGAGTGGTAAGGTCAAAAAAGGTGATATTATTGCTTCTTCTGGCTTTGGTGCCGGTTTAACTTGGGGTGGGATTATCTTCCGTTGGGGAGATTAATTCAGTGATCAGTGATCAGTGATCAGTGATCAGTAAACAGTGATCAGTAAACAGTAAACTGTAACCAGTAACCAGTAAACTGTAAATTGTAAACGGTAAACAGTAAACAGTAAACAGTAAACTAAAAACTCACATCTGATAACTGATAGCTGATAACTGATAACTGATAGCTGATAACTGATAACTGATAACTGATAACTGATAACTGATAACTGATAACTGATAACTGATAACTGATAACTGACCCAAACACATCTATTTATCTATTTTAAGAACTTATGAAAACAGCGTGGATATTCCCGGGACAAGGATCGCAAGCGTTAGGAATGATTGGAGATTTAGCGGAAAGTGCGCTTGGTCAAGAGAGATTAAAAATAGCAGAAAAAATCCTCGGTTGGTCGGTCCTAGAAAAATGTCAAGGGGATGAAGAAACCCTATCTCGTACTCTTTATACTCAACCTTGTTTATTTGTGGTGGAGAGTATTTTAGCGGATTTGTTGCAAGAAAAAGGTCATTTTCCTGATCTAGTTGCCGGTCATAGTCTCGGTGAATATTCCGCTTTATATGCGGCCAGGGTGTTTAATTTTGAGACAGGATTAAATCTAGTTCAAAACCGTTCCCGTTTGATGGATGCGGCCGAAGGTGGTAAAATGGCTGCCTTAATGAAATTTGATCGCACCAGTCTAGAGACAGTGGTTAATCAGACGGAAAATGTAGTTATTGCTAATGATAATAGTGCTGAACAAGTGGTAATTTCTGGGACTCCTGAAGCGGTGGATTTGGTATTAGGTCAAGTGAAAGTTAAGCGAGTTATGCCTTTAAAAGTATCCGGTGCTTTTCACTCTCCCTTGATGGAAAATGCCGCTATTCAATTTCAGCAGATTTTAGAATTAGTTAATTTTCGGTCTGCAAAAGTTCCCGTGATTTCTAATGTCGATCCGAGCAATCCTACCCAGGACGGGGAACAATTAAAAAAATATCTGATCCAGCAGATGACTAGCTCGGTTCGCTGGCGAGAAATTATGTTAAGATTGCCCGATGTGGGTGTAGAAAAAGCGATCGAAGTGGGACCGGGTAAAGTTTTAACTGGTTTAATTAAACGAACTGCTCCAATTGAGTTAGAAAATATTAGTCAATTAGCTGATATATACAATGGTAGCGACGATGTTAAATTGCAGGGTTCATTAATTGGTGTTGGTTAAATTATCTAGCAACATTTTCGATAAAGTAAATTGATGGATACCTAAGTAGTTAGGTGTTAAAAACCATCAGACACCCCCCTTATCAAGGGAAGGTAGGGTTGATTCATGAATCAACCCTACCTTGAATCAACCCTACTTATCAAGGGGAGATCGACACCCAAAATCTATCTTCAATTTAATTATAACCAGCTACCTAGCCAAAAATTTGGTTAGGTATTTTTTTAGTAAACTATCATAACTTCTACTGTTTCTCCTGCTTGTATAGTAGTTTTACCCTGGGGAATTATGACCAAAGCATTAGTACCCGCTAAATTAATTAAATTAGCTGAATTGTGTTGTCCAGAAGCGAGTTGAAATTGATAGACTCCCTCGATAATTTCTATTTTTCCCCAGAGATAAACTTCTCTTTGTCCCTTAGATTTGAGAGTATCGCGGGTGATAACTCGCAGAAATTTGTTCTGATAATCTGTCAATCCTGATAATTTTTTAATGGCCATTTGTACGAAGCGCCAACAGGAAACTAAAGCAGAGACGGGATTACCGGGGATACCAAAGTAAATACAACCGTTAGGAAAAGTAGCAAAGGTTAAGGGTTTACCCGGTTGAATAGCAACGCTGCGAATTAGAATTTTTCCCCCTAATTCCTCTAAAATTCCCTCAATATAATCGTAATCTCCCACGGAAACACCGCCGGTGGAAAGGACGATAGCACTAGAATTAATGGCTTTTCTGATAGTTTCTCTGAGAAGTTCGGGATTATCTTTGATTATACCTAAAGGTCTAGGAATTGCCCCTAAACTGGTGATAAATGCCGTTAAAGCGTAGCGATTTGAGTCAATAATTTGACCTTTTTGGAGGGTTTCATCGGGATTAATTAATTCATCTCCCGTGGAGAAAATTGCCACTTTCGGACGGGAAAAAACTGTTAATTCGGTAGCTTGTGCCGTGGCTAAAACTGCTATTTCTGGAGAATTAAGGGCAATACCGGCTTTTAATAAGGCATTTCCTGCTTGATAGAATGTGCCGCGTTGACGCACGAAAAGACCTATTTTTTCGGGAGGGATAAGAATCGCCACCCGCTCCCCTTTTTGTTGAGTATTTTCCTGCATAATAATCGTATCACTGCCGGCGGGTAACATCGCTCCTGTAAATATTCGGGCTGTTTCTCCCGGTTGAATAATTTTTTCGGGGACTTTGCCGGCGGGAATTTCGGCGATAATCTTTAGAGTAACGGGATTTTCTGGGTTAGTGTCTTTAACATCTTCGTAACGGACAGCATAGCCATCCATTGCGGAATTATCCCAATAGGGAAAGTCTAAATCGCTGCTGATATCTTCGGCTAAAATGCGCCCAAAAGCTGCCTCTAGAGAAACTTTTTCTGTTTGCTGTTGGGGTTGAATTTGAGTTAAAATTATAGATTCTGCTTCTTTGACTGAGTACATGGATTAAAAAAATGAACCGATTAGCTAGATTAAGGGTGGAAGATATACAAGCTTGGATTGGGGAAGTGCATTTATTGGATAGGAAGGGTCAGACTCCCTATTATATACCGGTTTTGAACCGAGTTAATCCCGAGGTTTTCGCTCTTCAGATTCACTGTCTTGAGGGGGAGATTTTGTCTTGGGGAGATGAAACTGTAACTTTTCCTTTGATGAGTGTGATTAAACCTTTTTTGTTATTATATCTTTTAAACCATTTAGGGGAAGATGCTGTTTTTCGTCGCGTGGGAAAACAAGCTTCTAGTTATCCTTTTAATTCTTTAACTCAACTGCAAGAGGATAGCGGTTTTCCCCGTAATCCTCTGATCAACAGTGGTGCGATCGCTTTGGCGGATTTATTAGGAGGGGAAACGCCAGAATCTCGCTGTGAAAATTTGCTTTTATGGTTAAATAAAATGGGTAATTGTCAATTATTTCTTGATCGCTCTGTGCTTGAGTCTGTTCACTCTTATCCTAATGTTCACAATCAAGCTCTAAGCTTAGAATTAGAAAAAAATGGTTATATCAGTCATCGTTACTTAGCTCTGGAAACCTACAATCGAATCTGTTGTTTATCTGGAAAAATTGCCGATCTTACTAATTTAGGTAAGTTAATTTTAGCTGCTCCTTTTGGCAAAATTATTCTAGAAATTATGACTAATTGTGGACTCTATGAAGCTTCCGAAAAATTTGCTATTGAGGTGGGTTTTCCCACTAAATCGGGAGTTAGTGGAGCTTTATTATCTATTCTGTCAGACGAGGGAGTTATTGCTTGTTATAGTCCTCTGTTAAATGAGCAAGGTAATTCAGTTTTAGGTCTGGATTTATTAACAAAATTAAGTAATTTTTTCAAGGAAATTTAAGCCATGAAAACAAGATTGAACTTTTCAAAAAAACACCGATTCTATTTAGTAATTATCTTGCTGATATTTATGGCTTTATGCGTCACCAGTTTATTTTTTCCCCTACCAGAATCCCTCAACTATGATGAAGGTTATCATTATGAAAGTGGAGTAGAAATTCTCAGAGGTACGGCAGCGAAACGGGGCGATGAAGATATTTACCATCGCAATATTATGCCAGCTTCAGCACTGCATCCCCTAGTTGATCAAACAATACAAAATATTTTTCCTATCTCTAAAGATATAAACTTAGAAAATAAGTTTTTTGGACGGTTTGCTACGATTATTATCTCAGTAATTTTAGCCATATATGTTTTTATCTGGTCAAAACAACTCTATGGAGTGTTAGCAGGATTTTTAGCCTTAATTCTCTATGTTCTCGATCCTAATATTATCGGAAATTCACGGATAATTACTCAAGATTTATTCGGAGCAGCTTCAATTTTTATTGCCATTTACTATTTCTGGTTTTTCCTAAGATTTGGTAGCAGAAAAAATCTGGTTTTAAGTATATTAACTTTTGGAATTGCCCAGATTTGCCGCTTAACAGCCATTTATTTAGTTCCCATTTATATAATTTTAGGTCTTGGTTTTTACCATCGGGAAATTATTCAATCTATTCAAACCAAAAATATTCCCGTAATTCAACGGGTAATTAAGCGCAGTATCTTCTATATACTAGCTCTGATTTTATCAACAATATTAATCATAAATATTGGTTATTCTTTTGAGAGAAGTGGCACTCAATTGCAGAATTATCAATTTCTCAGTCATAGTTTTAAGCAACTGCAAACCTATCCTGTCTTAAAATCTTTGTCGATTCCTATTCCCGCTGCTTATTTGCAAGCATTAGACTTCGGTAAGTATAAACAAGAAACAGGTTTTGGTAGTGGAATGCCCTATCTTTTGGGACAGTTAGGATTTATAGTTGATCCAGTACAAGGATTTAAAATTAAGGGATTTCCCCAATATTTTCTGATCACTTTTCTCTATAAAGTACCGATAGCTACCCAAATATTTATCTGGTTGGGATTTATCAGTTTATTTCTCTGGAGAAAACAGTTAAATTTTTGGCAGAATGAAGCTTTTTTGATTATTCCCAGTCTATTATATTTCATCTTAATGAGTTTTAACACTGCTCAAATAGGTATTAGATATATTTTAATGATTTTCCCCTTTTTATTTGTCTTTGCTAGTCGGATTGTTACCGGTTGGCCAGCTTATAAAAGACCCTATCGCATTTTAATTATTGTCCTGACCCTTTACCTACTAATTTCCAATCTCTCCTATTTTCCCCATTATATTTCCTATTTTAACGAATTAGTTATTGATCGCAAAATGAGCTATCAAGTTCTGGTCGATTCTAATTTAGATTGGGGACAAAATAAAAACTATCTGCAAGACTATCTCCAAAAACATCCCAACGCTCTCTTTATTCGTTATGACGGAGATAATAAACTTAATTTAGTCATCGATAATCAAAAAGTTGCACCCTCACAGGTTTCTCTCGATAATCCGATTAATTTACTGGTGATAGAAGCTAATCAATTAATCGGTATTACCACCGATTCTAACCATTTTTACTGGCTGCGTTCTAGTCGTCAACCTATTGATCATCTTGCTTATAGTTACCTAATTTTCAAGATTTCCTCTCAAGACGCAGCCAATATTTTTGGTAAAAACTAGAAACTGTTCACCAATACTTTTTCTGATTTTTCTTGCCAAGTACCATGAAAAATGGGAGGGATAACACTGGGTAATTGCAGACAGCAAAGGGGTTCTTTTTCTAACTGCTGACTATCATAGATTCTCCCTTGGCTGCTGTGATTATTGCCGTCGTAAACCACGACGATTAACCATTCCGTTTCTGGAGATAAACCATCGCAGACAAAAATCGGTTCACTTCCATAACAGTTATTTTCTAGATAAGCAATAGTTAACTTACCCGTGGAGTGATTAGAGTTCTTAAGTACAGGGTGAGAGCATATCAAACGCTATTGACAATTGGCCAATTTTGTGATCCGCTTGCTGTGTGAGCATTTCAAGTGATACCAGTCAATTAGAATAGTTACGAAATCGACCAAATGGGTCGATTTTTGCTTAACAATTGAGATGGCAAATTCTCCTTGAATATGCCTAAATCGCACTCTGGGTAAGCAACTCACATAAAGTTCATTTTGTCAAGGATTGTTAAGATGCGTTTACCCTGATAATTCCAGTGATCAATTGGCTATCCTGATCATCTCTGGTGATTTTCCCGCAGCATAAATATCCCACATTGTCCGATAAGCTTTTTCTAAATTGCGGGTAAAACGAAGGGTCTCAAATAACGGATAAGTAAGACGATTTTGTGCTAGTTTCTGTTTAATTTCGTGCAATTTATCAGGAGATTTTGCTAAATTAATCGCTAAATTTTTATACTCCTCTAAATTCTTAGTAATTAATTCAGGTAGGCCAATAGCTGTCAGTAAACTAGCACCAACACGGGAAGGAAAAGTCTCCCCCAAACAAGTTATAATCGGTAAACCTGCCCATAAAGCATCACTTCCAGTCGTATGAGCATTATAGTATAAAGTATCAAGAAATAAATCAGCTAGTTGATGCCGCGCCAAATGTTCCGACTTAGGTTCGAGATGGGCAAAAATTAAGCGATCGCCTTCAATTCCTCGCGCTTTTGCTTCCCGACGTAGATTTGCTTCAGCTTCAGCTACTCTCGAAAATAACCATAATACACTACCGGGAACATTGGCCAAAATTTGCATCCATACAGTGAATATTTGCGGCTCAATTTTATAGGTATGGTTGAAACAACAAAAGACAAAACCCGATTCAGGAAGACCATAATGGGAACGAGTAACAGGTTTAGATGATATAATTTGTTGATAATCATTAGCCTGATAACTATCCGGTAAAATTACCAATTTTTCAGTAAAATCGTCAGCAGATTCTGGTGGTGTAACTATGGCATCACCAATAATATAGTCGATAAAATCTGCTCCCATTGTCCCCGGATAAACCAAATAATTAACTTGAATCGGTGCAGGTTTTAAAGCCAATATTTGTGTCCGTGCCTTATCAATATATCCCATCAAATCAACTAAAATATGAACCCCATCATGAAAAATCCGTTGTGCAGATTCCGTAATTGATAAAGTAGCAATATCATAAAAGCGATCGCAATCATTAGCAATGCGATGACGATACTCACTACCATCATCAGGACCATAGGAATAGGCAATTATTTCAAAGTTATTGCGATCATGTAAACCAAAGACACTTTGCATCAAATGACTGGTGGGATGATTACGAAAATCATGGCATAAATAACCTATTTTTAATCGTCCAGATCGGGTGCGGGAATGGTTAAAGTTGAGGGGTTTAGTAATCAATGCTAATTGTCTTTTAATTTCTTGAGCATAGTTAGAAGCTACTTTTAACTGTTGAGTAGCAGACCAAGGTTTATATAAGCTATCAAAGGGAGTTACTGCGGTAGATTTTCCCTCTTGTAACTGGTTTTCGGTTAATTGCCAAAGTTGGATTAAATCAGCTTCTCTTGTCTCCCAATTACAAGTCATTTCCTTCATAGAAAATAAGCAAGCAAAAGCCTCTGGGGAATTAGGTTGAATGGCTAAAGCTTGCTTAAATACGCTCATAGCTGCTTCTACTTTGTCCTGTCTTCCTAACGCTAAAGCTAAACTATTGTAAGCTTTAATGTATTTAGGGTTAAGCTTAATTGCTGTTTGGAAATAAGCGATCGCTTCTTCAATTTTTCCCTGTAGTTGTAACACATTTCCTAAATTAAAGTGTGCTTCTGGATAATTAGGGTTTTTCCTGATTGCTTCTTGAAAATTGACCACAGCATCCCCTAACTTATCCTGCATTTGTAAGACTAAACCTAAATTATTATCAGCAAAAGCATAGTTTTGATTGCTACGAATAGCTTGGTTAAAGCAAATAATCGCCTCGTCTAAATCTCCCTTGCTAACTGCTATTATTCCTAAATTATTGTGGCTTTCTGCATAATTAGGATTAATCAATAAAGCTTGCTTATAAGCCAAAATAGCTTGATCAATTTGTCCTAAACTATCCATGATCACCCCCAACTGATGCCAAGCAGCTGCATATTGGGGATATTGATTAATTAATTGTTGATAGAGAGCGATCGCTTCTTCAAGCTTAAGCTGTTTTTGCAAGGTGTATGCTTGCTGATAAAGGGTATCTGCTGGCGAAGTATCAGGCTGATTATTTGCTATATTTACCCCAACTAAAGGAGAAATAGGATCAAGAGTAATAATTTTACTGATGTCATCATTTTGGAATCCTAAAGCTTGGGGACGTTTAACTCCTTCTAAGATTTGTATATCATAAAGTTCAGTCACTTCACCTTCTAAGCGTATCCAGTGAACAACTTCACCTGTTTTCAAGTCAATAATTAGCAGACCACAGCGAGGATCTGCTTCTTTAGCCATTAAATTATCATCTAAGATTAACCCCGAAAAAGTCTTATCTACCCCACGATTTTTAGATAATCCAACAATGGCATAATTTCTGACAAATGCTAAACCGCGCAGAAAACCAGGACAAAAAGTAACAGGCTCAAAAATGCCTTTGTCTTGATCAATATAACCAAAGTAACCCGTACCCGCATTTAATAACCATAACTTACCCTGATAAAATCGGGGAGAATGAGGCATAGATAAACCAGTAGCAATTACTTCATTAGACTGAATATCAATGACACAACCGCCAGTTTGTCTTCTGTCTCTCCACCCATCCACCACATCTGATTGACTACAAGCGGTAACATAACGCGCCTTCCCATCTACCAAGGCTAAACCATTGAGATGACAACGATCTTCATTGACTAAAGCGGAAATAAACGACGGTTTCCATAGGGGAATACAACTATGGCGATCGCTGACTGTCGCCAGACAATTTAACATCGTACTGATAAATATAATTCTTTCAGAGAGATTTTCTATTGCCAAATCGTGAATATCTAAATCCCCAGTAGTATAACTAATGCGGGGGATATAAAGTTTATCGTAACCATCATAAAGCTGTGGGGATGATAACACATTATCTAGTTGCCAGATTTGATAGCGGGAACTAAGATAAATCCTTTCTGGGGTAGCATATAAACCCATGGCGCGGTCAAATATCCGCTCAAATCCCGACATCCCCCTGTGGGGGTTAACTCCTAAAAACATCAGTCGAGAACTTTGATAGGTAGTAAAAGCCAGACTAATCTGCTGAGACTCTAACCAATCAATGAAGTTACGGGAAGCAATTATCTCTACGGGGATAGATTGATTAGTATTGGGAGTTGATTGATTCATCGGTTGTCTAGTCCAAATCTAAAGCAAATTTTATTTTTACATAAGTAGGTAGGCGTTAAAAATTATCAGATGCCCCCCTTATTAAGGGGGGATTAAGGGGGGACTAAGGGGGGATCGGCACCCCCCTTATCAAGGGGGGCAGGGGGGATCGAACCTAAAATCCATTTTTAATTTAATTATAACCAGCTACTTATCGTAGGGTGTGTTAGCGATAGCATAACGCACCAATTTAATGATAGAGGTGGTGCGTTACGGCGGCTTGTTAATTTTGGTTTTTTGACCGAATTGATGGCCGCAAATACGCACCCTACACCTAAATTAGGTGTGTCAGTCCACTACGATTTATGTTTTTGTTTGAGCGCGATCGTTTATAATCAAAATATCATTATTTTGGGTTTGCTGAATAAGTACGGGCGAAGCATTCGGATAGAAAATCTACCTTTTCACCGATAGGTTATTGTCCGAATGCTTCGCCCCTACAGGACGCGGGCCGATGAAGACGCAAGGTTTTGAACGACGATTCTCTCAAAATCTTGCACCTGTTTCGCTCGTAAAGCCCCAAAACCTTTACTTTGCCTACATTTCAAATTTATTCAGCAAACCCTATTTTGGAGTAAAAGAAAAATGCGTAAACAGACCATTCAATATACATCATCTTTAGATGCTTTGATTGCTGTTGCCAAGCGACTTAGCGTCTATGAGAATCAACATAAAATGGATTCCGAAGATTTTTATAACCAATACAATCAGGGAACATTATCAGATGATATAATATTTATAGAATGGGCAAACGATTATCGTCATTACCTTCCTTTGCGTCAAGAATTAGAACAAATATTAAATCATGCTGCTTAAACTTTTATCTGATTACCTAAATCAAGTAGAGCAAGCAATTGTGCAGCCAGTAGGGTGTGTTAGCGATAGCGTAACGCACCAATTTAATGATAGAGGTGGTGCGTTACGGCGGCTTGTTAATTTTGGTTTTTTGACGGAATTGATAGCCGACTAACGCCCCCTACGCCTACTTAATTAAACAAAGAAATTACTCACGGGAATGTTCCCTAAAGCTGGTAAAGTACCAGTAAATCCAGTGATATTTACTAATAAATCATTACTGGATTGGAAGCCAGCCGTGCTATCATTAATAACGAGGTAAGTTCCAGCGATCGCACCAGTTGTTACTTGCACTAAGGCGGCACTATTAACCCCTAATCCTTGATTACCTGTAGTGGCTCCATTGGCATCAGTAAATACCTGATTGATTAAATTGTCTAAAGTGGTGACAGTGCTATTAGCAGCACGACTGAAACTACTAGGCGCACTCATGGGAAGTCCACCTTGAGTTAATAAGTCGATTTTATCACTATTGATGGCAAAATCTGTGATAAGCTAAAACGCACTTAAACCACCTAAAATAGAAATAGTAACTTGAGAAAAATCCTACTTATGCCAGCCAAAGATTTCCTAGACTTAGAAGAAAAGAAAAACTTACAAAAAGCTCTTAAAGAAGAAGAAAGAGCAGAGGTTAGGGAAAGAATTTTAATGTTTCTCTTGCTAAACGACGGAAAAACTCAACGAGAAATAGCTGAGTTTATTGGCTGTTCACTCAAAACGGTCGCCCCTTGGTGTGTTCACGGCGATCCTAACAATTTAGAAAGTCTAGAAGATGGGAGAAAAAATGGAAATCATAAAAAAGCCACAGA
>NZ_JACJQV010000154.1 GCF_014696875.1 Microcystis wesenbergii FACHB-1317
TCCGAAAGTCCTTGACTTGTTTCAGTTTTTCTATTAAGCTCAACATATATTTAAAAAGTTGGCGGTCACTTCTCATTTTACCTGATAGTGATCGCTTTTACTTTTGATATTCTCATGGGAGAATGAAACAGCCCTACCCGACATCGGGGGGGCAGGGGGGGTAAGATACCTGCCACGAATAAAGAAAAATGGTATTATATACGGGTAAAATGCTATAATTATTGTAGAAAAAACTCATCTTGCTTAAAAAAATATTCGGTAAATTATAAAAATGAAACGCTATCAACTTCTTCAAGAAAAACGAGAGAATATTATAAAAATTGCTCGAAAACATGGAGCATTTAATATTCTCATATTTGGATCAGTTGCCAGAGGAGAAGACAGCAATGACAGTGATATTGACTTTTTAGTAGAAATGGAACAAGGGCGCAACTTATTAGATAGAATTGGTTTAATTCAAGACTTAGAAGATTATTTAGGCTGTAAGGTTGATGTGGCTACTATTAACAGTTTACGAGATTGTTTTCGGGAAAGAATCATGAAAGAGGTGATTCCTTTATGAATGATGACTTAATTTATTTAGGTGATATTTTAGATATAATTGAACGAATCGAATCTTATACACAGGAGGGAAAAGACAGATTCTATCAATCTTTATTAATTCAAGATGCTGTGATTCGCTGTTTTGAAGTCATTGGAGAAGCTGTTAAACAACTCTCTCCTGAGATTAGAAAAAAATATCCTGAAATTACTTGGCGTAAAATTGCAGGGTTTCGAGATATTTTAATCCATAGCTACACGGGAATCAATGTAGATGAAGTTTGGGGAGTTATTAAAGATAATTTACCTAAATTAAAACAACAAATTCAGCAAATTATTGCTAATGAAAATAATTAAAATCAGTTGACAACATGGAGGTAATATCTAAGCGATTAGGCATTTTTTGGGTCAAGCATCAAACCCATTCAGCCACTATCCTTAAAAAGATAGCGTGGTGAGGATGTCCAAGAATGATCAAAAATAGCAGCGG
Organism: Microcystis wesenbergii FACHB-1317; assembly: GCF_014696875.1. Lineage (GTDB taxonomy): Bacteria > Cyanobacteriota > Cyanobacteriia > Cyanobacteriales > Microcystaceae > Microcystis > Microcystis wesenbergii_A. Next base: position 1,031 of record NZ_JACJQV010000154.1, read on the forward strand.
TTGCCCCCTAGTTCTATCTCAAGGTCGCGAGAGGACTCCCGTTAAACCGCTACGCAGTTAACGGGAGATGAATCGCCACCGGAATGAAACTAACGCGGTAGCGTTTCCACTTTCGGGGAGTTTTGGTTCTCAACGTATTTTTTTAGTTGTTCGACAGTAACACCTCCACAACTAGCCACGAAATAAGCTCCCGTCCAAAAATAAGGTTTATTGTCGAAATACTTGGCCGCCAAATCCGGAAATTCCTTTCTAATTAAGCGACTACTAACTGTTTTAAGGTTAGCGATTAATTTGGATAAAGCGATGTCAGGTTTGTCATCAATAATCCGGTGAACGTAATCCGATTCACCGTTGAAATCAAGCAACACGCTTTCCCATTTTGTGACGTTGACACAAAAATTTCTTTAAGTCGGGCTAAGATTTCATTGTTAATAGCAATGGTCGGTATTTGATGACAAATACGATCTGAGCGGTAAGTCTATAAACAGAGCAAAATTCATGATTGTAATCAGTTGACATATTAGGCAGTAAGTGTTACAATTCAATTGTACATCACGAAACGAACGACAGTGATAACGCTTACCTACCAGTACAAACTAAAGGTAAACAGACAACAGGAACGGGAGATCATCCACATTCTTGATGTTGCCAAAAGCGTTTACAATTACGCGCTCTCGGAACGGAAGGATTGGTTGAACTCTCGAAAGTGTCTTGCGGATCGTTGTTCGCTAGTTTCCGAGTACATAATTCCTGCGGATGAACCCTATCCAAATTACTTCGTTCAAGCTAAAAATCTAACGGAAGCTAAAAAAGTTTACCCGATATTAAAGACGGTTAACGCTCAAGTCTTACAGCAAGTCTTAAAAACTTTAGATAAGGCGTTTAACCAGATGAAGTCGAAAAGTTTTGGCTTTCCTAGATTCAAAAAAAAGATGCGAAGTTTTGTTTTCCCCACGCTCTCAAAAAACTTTCTAGGGGATGGATGTTTGAATTTTCCACAATTAGGAAAAATTAGAATCAGGCCATCTAGAGAATACCCGTCTGGGTTTGAGCCTAAACAAGCTCGAATTATCCAAAAAGCGTCGGGATTTTACGTTTCGGTTTCCTTCCAATCCCAAGAATCCGTCCCCGATATAACGGCCGGGAAAACCTGTTTAGGAATCGACGCGGGGATTGAGAGTTTTGTTGCTACTTCACGAGGAGATTTAATCAAAGCCCCTCGATTTTTGTTGAAAGTACAGAGTAAGCTTAAATTGCTACAAAGACGCTTTAAACGGAAAACTAAAGGCTCTAGCAATTGGTTAAAACTTCAGGAGAAGATGGCGAGATTACATGAAAAAGTGTCTAATACTCGTAGAGATTGGCATTTTAAGTTAGCTCATTACCTTTGCGATTTTGCTGATAATATTTTCGTTGAAGATATTAACTTCGTTTCCTGGTCTAGAGGGATCGTTAGAAAACAATCTCTAGATTCGGGTATCGGTAGTTTTATTAATGAGATACTACCGTTTGTTGTTTGGAAACGGGGGAAATATTATCTTAAAGTCGATAAAAACGGAACTTCACAGGAGTGTCCTAATTGTGGCGCGTTCACTGGTAAAAAGTCGTTATCGGAAAGAGTTCACCGGTGTGATTCTTGCGGTAACATCGAACCAAGAGATACGGCATCAGCAAAGGTAATCGAGAACCGAGGAAAAAATGCGGTCGGACTGACCGTGTTAGAAAACGCTTGCGGAGGCGATTTGACGGGGATCGACCGGTTAAACCAGGTCGATCTAGTTAAAAGCCTAAGAACCAAGAATCCCCCGCTACACCGCGCTCCGCGGTTAGCGGGGGAGAGTCAAAATCAGATCACGCTAATTTGATTGGCTATAGTCCCTATTCATGTCTATCTCCCCACCCCGTTCGGGTTACACTTTGCCGGTTTTTGCCTGTGCCAGTGCGATCGCTTCTCTCCAGCATCTCCACGGCGAAAATGAGCTAAATTCCGTTACTTTTAATCTTTTAGAACCGCCAGAAGCCGTTACTATTGCCATCGAACAAGTTGCCCGACTGAACCCCGATGCTGCCCTAGCCATCACCCGCAGCGATCCGGGGGACAATTTAGATTTAACTAGAAATACCCCTATATGGGCGTTAGTAGAAAGAAAAACGGGTAATCAAGAGATAGAGATTCAAGGCGGCGAAGGAATCGGCCTACAGGTTGATAATGGCGGAAAATCAGCTATCTATAGTTATGCCCAGCGTCTGCTGCAAGAAAACCTCAGACCCCTGTTACTGCCCCAAGAAAGCATCAAAGTAACGATTATCCTGCCAGAAGGCAAAAAACTGGCCACAAGGACTTCTAACGCCGCTTTTGGGGTAGTAGAGGGATTATCTTTGTTGGGTACCACTGGCATTTCCCAACCTCTCAGCGCCCCCGGACAGTTAGAAATCTTTCGCGAGCAATTGAAAAATTTATCCCGTCGTTTCGATCGCTTGGTGTTTTGTATCGGGGAAAATGGCTTAGATTTAGCCCCTCAAATGGGCATTAATCCTGATATTTTGGTAAAAACAGCCAATTGGATCGGGCCGATGTTATTAGAGGCCCAATTACAGGGAATCTCTGAAATTCTTTTGTTTGGTTATCACGGTAAATTAATTAAACTTGCCGGGGGAATCTTTCAGACTCACCATCATCTCGCCGATGGTCGTCGGGAAATTCTCACCGCCTACGCCGCTAAAATGGGTTTAGCTACCCTCCATCTCCAGCAAATTTTTGACAGTAGCACCAGCGAAAACGGTCTGGAATATCTGCGTCAATTAGACCGGCAAACGGGCGATAATTGGGTGGAACGCATCTATGGAGAAATGGCTAATACTATTGATCGCCGTTGCCAAGAATACGTTTATAACCACAGTAACGGTCATCTTGGGGTCGGTTGTATTTTATTCGATCGCTCTCGTTCTTTGATCAGCAAAAGCGAAAATGGCCTTAAATTTTTGCAAAATCTACCAGTCACTCCCCAGTGACCGTGCTATGATCGTGGGAATATTTAGGGCTTGCTGAAAAAGTACGGGCGAAGCATTCGGATAGAAAATCTACGGTTTCACCGATAGGTTATTGCCCGAATGCTTCGCCCCTACAGGACGCGGGCCGATGAAGACGCAAGGTTTTGAACGACGATTCTCTCAAAATCTTGCACCTGTTTCGCTCGTAAAGCCCCAAAACCCTTACTTTGCCTACATTTCACATTTATTCAGCAAGCCCTATTTAGTCTTAAAAAATGAAACTAATAAGGCCATACTATTGTAGCTTATTTTCAGAACAATAGCCGATTTAGTTTACAAATCTTTAACCTTTTCCTGCCAGTTTCTTTTCTTGATCGTAGTGACAACTCAAACCCCCCTTCCTACCCCCCAAGAGACTTTGCCCTCAGAGTCCTTCACTAATAGCCTTAATCGTCAAATAATCATCATTCTTGACTTTGGCTCCCAGTATTCTGAATTAATCGCCCGCAGAATCCGGGAAACGAACGTTTACTCGGAAGTTCTCTCCTATCGTACCAGTGCCGAACAATTGGCCCAAATCAACCCGAAAGGAATAATTCTGTCGGGCGGACCCAATTCCGTCTATGATCCGGGAGCGCCTCACTGTGATCCCGAAATTTGGAATTTAGGTGTACCCATCCTCGGAGTTTGCTACGGGATGCAATTGATGGTACAGCAGTTAGGAGGCAGGGTAGAACGGGCAAAACGGGCCGAATACGGCAAAGCATCCCTATTTATCAACGATCCTACCGATTTATTAACCAATGTCGAGGACGGTTCCACCGCTTGGATGAGTCACGGGGATTCCTGCGTGGAATTGCCCGCGGGTTTTGAAATTCTCGCTCATACCGATAATACCGATTGTGCGGCCATTGCCGATCACAAGAAAAAACTCTTTGGAGTGCAGTTTCACCCGGAAGTTGTCCATTCTGTGGGAGGAATCGCCTTAATCCGCAATTTCGTCTATCATATCTGCAAATGCGAACCCACTTGGACCACGGAAGCTTTTGTCGAGGAATCGATTCGAGAAATTAGGGCAAAAGTGGGCGATAAGCGAGTTTTATTGGCTTTATCCGGCGGTGTGGACTCCTCTACCTTAGCATTCCTCTTGCATCGAGCGATCGGTGATCAACTAACCTGTATGTTTATCGATCAGGGATTCATGCGTAAGGGTGAACCAGAACGATTAATGCAGATATTTAACGAGCAATTCCATATCGGAGTCGAGTATGTCAACGCTAGAAAGCGATTTTTAGCGCAAGTGGCCGGTGTCACCGATCCCGAAGAAAAGCGCCGTCGTATCGGCCATGAATTTATTCAGGTGTTTGAAGAAGAATCGAATCGTTTGGGACCCTTTGATTATCTGGCCCAAGGAACTTTATATCCCGATGTGATTGAATCGGCCGATAGTAATGTGGATCCCAAAACCGGGGAAAGAGTAGCGGTTAAAATTAAAAGTCATCATAACGTTGGTGGACTGCCGAAAAATCTCCGGTTTAAATTAGTCGAACCCCTGCGAAAATTATTTAAGGATGAGGTGAGAAAATTAGGTCGATCAATCGGTCTTCCGGAAGAAATTGTTCGTCGTCAACCTTTCCCCGGCCCCGGTTTAGCGATTCGCATTTTAGGGGAAGTCACCGCAGATAAATTAAATATTTTGCGCGATGCAGATTGGGTGGTGCGCGACGAGATTAATAAGCAGGGAATGTATCACGATTTCTGGCAAGCTTTCGCGGTTTTATTGCCTGTCCGCAGTGTGGGAGTGATGGGAGATCAACGCACCTACGCTTATCCTATTGTCCTACGTTTAGTCAGCAGTGAAGACGGAATGACTGCCGATTGGTCGCGGGTTCCCTATGATTTATTGGAGACAATTTCTAATCGCATTGTCAATGAAGTTAAGGGAGTTAACCGCGTGGTTTATGATATTACTTCTAAGCCCCCCGGAACTATAGAATGGGAGTAGTATTGAATTATTGATTGATTGTTAGTCCCGTCCAAATATTGGGGCGGGATTTTTGCAGAATAGACAATTGAGGAGATTAATTACTACCATGGCACAGTTAGAGATTTTAGAAGAAATAGAAGCGGTGGATGTTGCGGAAGAAGAAGAAGATATTGCAGGAGAATCAGCAAACCAAAAAGAGCTACAACTCGAAGAAATCTCCGACACTGTTGTTGCTGGAAGTGATTGGACTACCGCAACGATCCGCGATCAATTAACTCGAGAAAATATTCAACTCAATCCGCGCTTTCAAAGACGAGATGCTTGGAATATTACTCGTAAAAGTCGATTTATTGAATCCCTAATTCTAGGGTTTCCAGTCCCACTGATTGTCTTAGCTGCTAATAATAAGGAAAAAGGTAAATTTATCGTTCTTGATGGCAAACAACGCCTACTAACAATTTTACAGTTTTATGGTGACAGTGACACACCTAATAATAGTTTTACTTTAAAAGATTTAGAATTTCTAGATAATCTCAATGGCTGCCAATATCAGGATCTAGAAAATGACTTCAATTTAAATGATATCTCAGACCAACTGGATAATCAAACTATCCGCACGATTGTTATCCGTAATTGGAAAACGGAGAGTTTCCTCCATAAAATTTTTCTGCGTCTCAATGTGGAAAATACCCCTTTGTCTTCTCAAGAATTAAGACAAGCATTACACCCAGGGGGTTTTATTAATTTTTTAGATGATCGAGCGATCGAAAGTCAAGCATTAAAGAAAATATTTAAATCTTCCTATCCCGATTTCCGGATGCGCGACACTGATATACTCTTGCGTTATGTAGCTTTTCATTATTATTTATCTGATTATCGCGGTGATGTTCAGATGCTTCTAGATAAAACCTGTCAAAATTTCAATCAAGAATGGGAAAAACGCTCAGATGAAATTATCAATGTTGTTGATCAATTTGAAAAAGCTGTCCAGACAACGATTAATATTTTTGGATAGAAAAACTTTTCCCGTCTCTGGCTGCCTGAATCGGCAACTTATCGAAGTCAGTTCAATCGAGCAATTTTAGATGTGATGGTTTTTTACTTTTGCGATGATCTAATTAGAGCAGCTGCCGAGAAAAAAAAAGAACAGGTAGAAGACGCATTTAAAAGTTTATTTCGTACTGCCGTTGATCGATTTAAAAATGCTGTATTAATTAATACACATACTAAACAATCAACCTATGATCGTTTTCATTTATGGGGTCAAGCTTTATCAAAAGTATTAGATATTAACTTCAATATTCCTCAGATGGAAGACAATCGTATTATTTTTAAGGGGTTAAGATAGTTGTTTTTTTTATTATGCCGAAATCTCCAATAACGTAGGTTGGGTTGAAGCATGAAACCCAACACCCGCATAGTTTACGCTACCGCTAATCCATCCTACCAATAATTGTGCCTCCCTACTTACAGTATAATAAAAGGCAGACAATAGAGAGCTAATCATCAAGGTGAAACATAGACCAATTGCGATCGATTTATTTGCTGGCTGCGGTGGGATGTCCCTTGGTCTAGAAGCGGCGGGATTTGATATTGCTGTAGCGGTGGAGTTTGATGCAGTCCATTCCTTGGTTCATCATTTTAACTTTCCCTATTGTCAAACTATTTGCCGGGATATAGCCAAAGTAACAAGTAGGGAAATATGGGAATTATTAAAACTAAAAGGCTATGCCACCGATGTTAGTTTAATTGCCGGGGGGCCGCCGTGCCAAGGTTTTTCATTAATTGGTAAACGACAAATAGATGATCCTAGAAATTCTCTTGTATTTGAATATCTGCGGATTGTAGCAGAAATTAAACCCAAGTATTTTATCTTTGAAAATGTCCCCGGCATGGCTACCGGTAAACATAAACAATTTTTAGAGGAGTTAATCTCTGAATTTGAAGCTATTGGCTATACAATTAATCAGCCAATTAAAATCCTTGATGCCAGTGAATATGGCGCACCACAAAAGCGCAGAAGATTAATCTTAATTGGTAGTCGAAAAGACGTGCCGATGGCTAAATATCCTTTGACAAAGACCGTCGATTTAAACTCAGCCAAAAAATCAGCTTTTACCAGCGTCCATGATGCGATTTCAGATTTAGAATTAATACCAGCCTTTATCGATACTGATTTAGGCATACCCGCATCAAAATTAGATTATAGTGGCAAGAGGAAAAAATATTCAGTGCAGTCAAGGGATATTTTTAAACTTTGCCATCAAAGAACAGTAGATACAAAAATCTATGGACATATAGGCTCAGTTCATACCCAAAGATCAATTGATAGATTTATCGTAACCGAACCGGGTACAGTGGAACCAAAAAGTCGCTTTTTCAAGCTTTCTCCCACTGGTTTATGTAACACTCTCCGGGCCGGAACTAATAGTGACAAAGGGGCCTATACTGCTCCTAGACCCATTCACTATTCTATTCCTCGTTGTATTACTGTACGAGAAGCCGCCAGATTACATACATTCCCCGATTGGTTTCAGTTTCACCGCACAATATGGCATGGTTTTCGTGAGATTGGTAATGCGGTTATTCCGCTATTATCGAAAGAACTTGGTGATGCCGTGATGGGAGCAATGAATATTAATCCAGCCAATTTCAACCGAGTTATTTTAGAAAAAATGCCAGCCGAATTATTGCTATATAATATGTCTCAGGCATCAAACTATTGGGGAATCTCTGACGATGTTATCCCGAAAAGAAAACGAGGTGTCTCTCAGAGATAGTACAATTAACTGCCAATCGAACTTGAAAAACTCGCTCCCATCTTCTCACACTAAATCTGGTTATTAAAAACTGATTATTTATTCCCTCCACCCCCCCGATGTCGGGGGGGCAGGGGGGGTTGCCTTTTGCCTCTCCTCATAACTAGCCTGTACTCAACGGATTTAGCCTCACTCCCCTATACTTTTTAAAGAGGATTTACTATCATTTTTATTATTCGGGTACTGTCCACCAAGCGAGAGCAAAAGCTTGTTCTTTATCGTTAACTTGTTGACGATAAAGAACCCGAATTTTATACTTTCCAGAGATGGGTACAGGACAAAAAATATGCTCTAAACTATCACTATCACTCAGGGAAGAACAAGTGTATTTATCATTATTATCCTCTTGGACAGGTAAAAGATAAACATCTAAATTATTCAGGCCGCGATCTAGGAAACTTTCATCGATATCATAGAGATTATTATGATTAGTATCGATTAATTCTACTAAACGATCCCAAGCTAAAGTTATCGAAACAAAACTATTAGCTTTTAAGGGCTTCTCCAGGGCATAATCTTGATAACCATTAGCGGTAACTGTACCGTAATCCCAGCCAATAGAAGGAATAGATTCTGTGGCTGACCATTGACCATTACTAAACTGTTGGTAGGCGCGAAAAGTGTTAAGATGTCCCGTCCCCATCTGCATATCTAAAGGAATTTTCGGGTCTTTATAAGCATCAGACTCTAACCAAGTTTTTTGGTCTTTAGTTAAGACCGTCCGTCTCATACCTAACCGTAAGCCATCACCCGTATCTTTAATTTTATCGGCAGCATTAAGCATCACTGCCTTCATCACTTGATGATGACGAGAATCGACACTCCAATGGGGATTTTTTTGATTAATTTGTTGATCGCCGTATTCTTGTAAAAGTGCCACCGATGCCGTAATATGAGGGGCGGCGAAACTGGTGCCACTAACAGTATTTAATTTACCTTTGAGGTCATAAAGCTCTATTTTATTGCCGGGGGCAACTAAATTAATTGACCGTCGCGAACCATCATTAATTTCCCGTTTAATTAAACTGCGACCAATACCCACCGGTAAAGCACTAATATTAGCAAAATCAACTTTAGTAAATTTTCCTTCTCTTTGGGCTGTATAAGCGGTAGTAATGCCATTAAAATGATCGGTGGGAATGGGAATTCCTCCCTTACCTTGATTACCAGCAATTACATAAAGAACATCATCAACTCGCGATGACCAATCAACACATTGAGTTAATAAAGCTTGACCATCTAATTTTGGTTCCTGTCGTTGATCTCTTTGCAAAGATTCCCCAAAACTAAAGTTAATTGCGCGCACATCACCGCTATTTTGTCGGGCAATATTTTGGCTAGTAAGACATTCTTCCGGTTGTCCACCGCGTCGCAAAGAACCCACCGCCCCCGAATATAATCTCGCTTTTGGGGCTACTCCGGGGATTTTTTTATCATCACTGACCATCACCGTTGCCACCATAGCGGCGTGATTATCTAGATAGGTGTTGGGTTTGGCAATTTGATCGCGAAAAAAAACACCGGCTAATTTATAGGGAGGTCGCCAAGCTGCCACTTTATCATAACCGAACTGAGCCGGTCGGCCGATTTCCACTTGACCGATGGCAATTTTTCGCCCTAATAAATTATAGGGTTCCGCCCGCAAGCGATCGGCATAAATTCCCTGTTCACCGATGGAATTAGAAAGAACTAGGGAAGGAAGCAGAATTATCGTTACTACTAACCCGACGACAAACCAAAACCCTCTTTTCATCATCAGCAATCCTGCGGCAGTAAGGTGATACCGATCCATTCTAAGACAGAAATCTCAGAAAATACCTAAATCTCTTTTTTGGCTAGGCGGGATGGTAATAAAAAGCCACTGCCAAGATTAAATAGGTGGCTAGTAATAGGGTTCCATCTAACCAATTGGAACGACCGGTAAAGCTGATTAAATTAGTGACAACCACCGCTACAATCAAAGCCACCACGTTAAAGGGATTAAAATTTAAATCCATCGGTTGATGCCAAAATTGACCGATAAAAACTAATAAAGGTGCCACGAATAAAGCCACTAATAAACTATCACCCATAGCCACGGAAACCGTTAAATCCATCTGATTTTTTAGGGCTAATTGAGTGACGGTAACTATTCCAGAAACATCGCTAATTAAAGGAATGAAAATTACCCCGATAAAGAGAGGAGTGAGATTAAATCCTTCCATCACCGATTCCACTACATTAACAAATAAATCCGACTCATAAGCTACGGCTACGGTGGAAGTAAGCAGCACAAGTAACCAAATCCAGACTTGAGCTTTTTCTTCCTCACTAACCTGATTGTCGGGGGTATTTTCGTTACTTAATCCCACTTCGTAGAGATAGCTATGGGTTTTGAGGGAAAATAATAAAGTTAACCCGTAAACTATTAATAAAACCGTGGCGGTGACTAGGGAAAGACTGAGAATATCGGCAACTTCCACCACGTTAGAAGTATATATTACCAAAGTTGGTAAAGCGATCGCTATTACTGCTAAAGTCATAGAAGAACCATTTACCCGCGCTAAAATCGGTTTAAATTCCTGCTCTTTGTAGCGAATTCCTCCCGTAAGCATTCCCATGCCCATAAATAATAATAAATCACTGAGAATACTACCGGTAATACTGGCTTGTACGATGTCCACCAAGCCTTTTTTTAGGGCAATTAAGGCAATAACTAAAGTGGTAGTATTGCCAAAGATAGCATTAACTAATCCTCCCAAAGTTGGCCCAGTGACTACGGCAACTCTTTCCACAGAGGTACTTAACCAAATTGACAGGGGAATAATCGATAAAGCGGCAGTGATAAAAATAGCTTGATCTCCCCAATTAAGACGACTAGCGACCACCGATAGGGGAATAAATAATAGGAAAGCAAAGGAGACAATTTTTCTTAAATTCATGGATTATTAATGGCGATTTCTCCCACCATTCCCGCTTCGGCATGACCCGGAATAGTACAGATTAATTTATACTTACCGGTTTTGAGAGGAACTATTACCCATTCTGCCTGTGCATTGGGTTTTAATTCTAGTTCGTGAATCGCTCCTTTAATCTCCACTTTTCCCGCTTCAACTTTCTGGGTCCAACTAGCATCAGCGAAGTCTTTAGCGGTAAAATAATGTTTAGTGGGACTGGGATTATCGAGGATTAATTTGTATTTTTGCCCAGCAATAAAGTCTAATTGACTAGGAAAGAATTTTAATTCTCCTTGCCCGGAGCCTAGACTAATTTTAACTTCTAGGGGGACCGAACCAGCGAAGGCGGGAAAAGTCACTAACCAACAACTAATTAAAACTATTACTAATGCCACAAATTTTTGATAGATATCCTGGCCAGCGAAGTAGGGATTAGAATTCATTTTGCTCCTGCAGCTGATAATAGAGAAAATCTGGCGGCTTTGACGATAATTTTACAACAAGTGGTGATTATTTCTGGCTCTTTTCCCTTCCATTCCCTAAAAGTCCCTTGGTCATGGTTAAAACCGCGGGACTTCTAGAACGTAGGTTGGGTTGAAGCATGAAACCCAACGCCCGCTCATGTTACGCTACTGCTAACCCATCCTACAAATAATTGTGCCTCTCTACTTACCGGCTCTCTTCCCTTCCATTCCCTAAAAGTCCCTTGGTCATGGTTAAAACCGCGGGACTTCTAGCCACTGTCAGTTAAATCGACAAAATTAATCTAAGCTATCGGGAGAATGGGGATAAAGTTGTTCGGCTTCCGGACAATCTTCCGAGACATTAATATCAGGATTCGTCCGCGACACCGATGCAAGTTTTCTGCTCACCGCACCGATACTTTCTAAACGCACCATTTCTTCCCAAGAACTAATCTCGTCTTCCTCTTCTGTTTCGTAGCGAATGGTGACGAGATCGCTTTCTAGATCGATAATACGAGCATTATCAATCCATCTTTGCTGATCGCGCAAGAAAATGCAGACTTCCTGACCATCCATACAGAATTGATAAATCTTGCGGTGTAACATAAATTGCTCCTAAACAGCTTCTTTTGTTGGATTCAACTAACGGGAAGTGACAAAATGCCAATCTCAGCAATAGCTCAAGAATTCCCGTGGGTAACACAAAAGGGAGAAAAATTCCGCTAGTAGTGGCAAGAATGGGTAAGAAAAGTCAGGTTTCCAGTTTGGGGCTACGTTCTTCAAAGACATCGATTCGATTAATAGACGGCCTCGGCGATCGGTAAAAAATCGCCCTTATAGAGTCATTGTTACATAAATTTTCACTTCATAACAGTATCTGTGGATGGAATGGGGAAATGGGGAGATGGGGGAATTTCAACTAAAACCCTAAAACCCCAACACCTAACCCCGATGCTGATTTAAAATAGCCATCATCTTTTGGGCCACCGCTGCTGTTTGTTCGAGCATGGCAAAATGACCACAATCGGATAACTCAATCACGTTGCCGCCAGTTTCAAACAAGGGATGAAAACTGGCCAGATGGTTAACGTACTTAACTTCCATAATCGTGTCCTCTTTCCCCGCTAGAAAATAGACTGGTTGCGGGAGACGGGAGACAATCTGGGGTAAAAGATGAACTTCACTGATAGTGGTGGTTTCCAAAAGTGACCCTAGGGCCGCTTGGTAATCGGCCCGGACAAAATCAATCACTCGCTGTTTGCCCCATTTTTTACTTAGGGTTTGCTTGACCATCATCCGCGAGAATAAAACATCAATCAAGGGAACACTGGGCAACCAAGGCGGTCTTCTCTCTAAAATCTGTCTTCCGGCTTCCCGAAATCGCTCAAATTCCTCCTTTAGATAGATGCCACCGCCAGCATTCATACAGATTACTCCTTTAATGAGTTGAGGACAGATATCTGCGGCCCATAAAGCAACACTACCACCGAGGGAATGACCGACTAACCAAGCAGCATCGAGGTTTAAGCGGTTAAGAAGGGTGATAACGTCTTGGGAGTAGGATTCAAGATTATAACTGCTAGGAGGACTGTTAGAGGTGATTTTTTGGGAATCGCCAAAGCCCCGGAGATCGTAAACTAGACAGGGATAATCTGGGGAGAGAATATCTACCAAAGGCTGCCAGTAGTGACGACTCAGCAGCCAACCGTGTATAAAGACTAAAACCGGTTTATCCGCTCGGGGCGAAAATAACTCGTAACTGTGGGATACTCCCGATATGTCGATGGTAGGCATATAATCAATCTCAACCTAAGTTAAACCGTTGATAGGGGTTACTAGGGAAACTTCTAGAGAAAAATAGGTGTATTTAGCCTTGTTTACAGAGCAGAATCAGGGAAGCTTAGGATATTCCCTGATAGCTGATCAATCAATGCTATAGACAATTTCAAAAGCTTCTACTTTAATTATAAAACACCAGGGATACCTCCCTAAAATAGGATAAAAACCTAAGACCAAGATTTATCTATGAAATGCGATCGCTTTTTAACTCTTTCCCTAGTGTTAAGTCTGGGATTAGTTTTTCCCCCCTCTTTACCCGCTCAAAATCCCCCCGCTACCACCTTTCAACCCGGTCCTTGGCAGCCTGTCGCTAGGGTGAATATGAGTCGTCCCGTGGAGATTAAAATCATCAATCAAACCGATATTGATCTCAATTATGACCTATCGGCCAATATTAATTCTTCTCCCCAATTATTATCTCCTGGTACGGAGACAACCCTAAGAGGTTTCGTAATTCCGGCATATATTCTGATTAATCGGGCTAATGCCGCCGCAGATCGCTATTCTTCTAGTTTAATCTATGCCGTAGAGGTCAATGATGATAATTTAGTCACGATTACTGTCACCAAAGTTCCGGGGAGTACCCCCGGTTATACCACCTTTAACCTCAATCAACAGGGCGCTATTTATATTTACTAGCTCTAGCTTAAATTGTTGTGGAGCCGCCTGGATAATTATCCCTGTACTTTCTTAATTAATTCCTCCCGCAGCGGTTGTAGGACAGTATCGAACTCGGGGAAATAATCGGGAGTAGCAAACAGATTATTAAACCATGTAGTGACGGCAATATTATCGACCACGGGAGTAAAATCAAGCGGTTGAACCCCATCGATATGACGACTATTTACCCCAAAACCTACCCTTTGACGACGATATTGCCAAGGGGTTGCCTTTTCTCTTAACCAGAGGTCAAAGTTAGCAGATTTGGCCATGGAATCGGCTAAATTTTTCTCTATCTCGGTCGGTAAAAAACTTTTTTGAGATTGTAACCATGCTTGTTGTAAAAGCTTCCCTCTTTCAGGGGGATTTAACCAAGCTTGTTTCAGTAAATCTACCCCGGGTAAGGGATTTTTTAGGGAGGGATTTAATAAAGCTTTTCCCACTTCTTTCCCGGATTGTTGCCAATCTTGGGCTGCTTTCAGTTTATCCCCGCGCCACCAGGACAAACTCCCACGATAAAAATGCAGATTATTTTTCAAATTCTCAGAAGGGTTACTTTGCAAAAGCTGACTATAAATTGAATCAACCCTGTCTAACATTTTTGTGTATATTGGTTGTAGGCTGGGTAAACGCCAGAGGGGACTGGTAATAAATAAAGGGTCACGCACAGCTTCTAAAGCAAAAGCTTCTATGGCTAAATCGGGTTGATTTTGGGCTAGTAAACTGACAGCCAAACCCTGAAAAACTCCTCTTTTAGCGGGGATTAATTTTATTGATTCGATAAAGGATTTAGTTGCTGCGCTGGGATTTTGCCTCAGTTGTAACCATCCCAGATTACTGTGGCCGAATTCTTGATAGGGAGAAACCTGATTTCCTACTTGAAAATATTTAATTCCCTCGTTTAAAGCTTGAGGATTATTGGTATTAATAGCTAAATCGCCTAAATTCCAACCTAATTGATAGGGATAATAGGGTTCCCAGGTTGCTAATTGATGGGCTTTAATCAGAGTATCGCGAAAAGGTGCGATCTTTTTTTCTGCCAAAAAATCGAAGCCATAACTAGAAAGTTGCCAAGCGCGATGAATAGGCAGTAACCAAATTATCATGACTAACACAATTCCCAATCCTGTAAAAAAGATACCTTTTGGGGGAATAGCTAAAAACTTAGTTTCTTTTCTAGGTAAGGAAGAAGTCAGACAAGCGAGGTAAATAGTTAAGGTTCCAGCAATGGCAATATTATCTAATTGATAATCGGTTAAACTCATTAATCCGTAGCCGAATAATCCTGTATAAACCAAGGGCAGTAAAATTTGATCGCTGAAATTGTCAGGGGCAGGAGAACGAAAAAAATGAAAAATCAGCAGTGTAACCAGTCCAATCCCTGCTAAAATGCCCCAAATGCCTAATTCAGCAAATAATTGAGCGGGGGTGCTATGCAGTTGATAAATTAATTCTGATGCCCTTCCCGCTATCAGAGGACGGTAGTGCTGATAAGTGATAGGAACATTGCCTAAACCAATCCCCGTCAAAAAATTTTCACTGCCCATCTGCCAACCGATAAGGGTATTAATCCAACGATAGGAAAATTCGTTATCTCCTCCTCCCTGTACTAGGGAAGTTATCACAGTTTTTAGACGATTATTAGCGAAGATAACAATAAATAAAAACAGCAAAGTGGCTAATCCTCCTAATCCTAACCAGAGTCGGGGAATTTCACTTCTAAAAATTAAAATTCCTAATCCTACCACACAAACCCCGATTAATCCTAGCCAACCTCCCCGAGAACTGGTAGTGTAGAGATCGAGAATGCCTAAACCAATGCCGGTAAACCATAGCCAACGCTGCCAATTTTTAGCCAATATAGCTAATCCCAATAGTAAAGGTAAGGCAAGAACGAGAAAACCCGCCACATAATTCTGATGACCCAAGGGTGCCCAATTGCGTAACTCTAAGACTGAAAAATCAAAAGAAATCTCGACTCCATTTTGCTGTAATTCCCTAATCCTTGCTAATTCCGGTGATAAAGTTTGGCTTGTCCACAAAAAAAGACTGATAATAATAAAAGCCAGACTGAGATAACCTTGAAAACTGAGGATAGCATAGCGTCGCCAGGGAGAATTATCAGTGATAATCCATTGATGCAGGGCGTATAAAGCGCAGATAATACCAATAGCTGCCCAACTATACCAGCGCGCTTGATTGGGAAATGGGGAGAAAAGACTAGAAATAATTAATCCCAAGACGATAATCCCAGTTATCAGATCAAAACCATTACCCAAACCGGTCAAGCTTTTATGGTGCCAAATCTGGGATAATAACCAGAAAATCGGACAGAGTAAACCGATTTGCCAGATAGCGACCCAGGGCCACTGTACCATGAGACTATGACTATCGGCCATCAGGGTGAAAATTGCGTAGAGAAAAGCGGTAAGCAGTAACCACAGACGGGAAGTGGCAATATCGTTAGTAGTCTCAGTCATAGCGGGTGGGATCAAGGATTAAAATTAATAAGTTATCTCAATTATTCTCTATTGAAAACCACCTCAGCCAGTTTCCCGGTTTAAATTGGTGATAGTTAAGTCAATAGAGTTAGGATTCTTGTTCTTACTAAGTGGATGGGTGGAATTAAATATAAGATGAACGTAGGTTGGGTTGAAGCATGAAACCCAACACCCGCTCATGTTACGCTACCCCTAACCTATCCTACAAATAATTGTGCCTCCCTACTCATTCCCCAATGATGGTTAGAAATTAAATAGATGTTTAATCAATTTCCGCGACGACAATTTCTCTATCTAACGGGGGGATTCACTGTCACCTTAGCAATTAATACCGGTTTAAAAGCCGAAATATTGCCAAAAAAAATAGAAATAGAGGCTTTTAGCCCCGATGGTCAGCCTTTAAATAAAAAAGCCCTCAATCAACTCTATTTTCTCACCCTTGCTGCCCAACCTTTACCAAATCCTCCCCGCAATCTGGAGGAGGGAAAATTATTTTCTTCCCTTCCCCTCTCCCCTGTAGCGATAACTCTTAAGTTACCGGTGAAGGGTTTCGGGGAAATGTTCCTAGAGGCAGATAATCGGGGTTTCGGTTACTCTGCTGCCGATTTTCCCTTAAATTTTAATTTAGCTGCCGCTGACTCCCATTTTTATCGGGTTAAACAGTCTCTCGAAGTCTGGCAGCAACAGGGTGGGCAATTTTCCCCCGCTATTTGGCAACGTCTGGAAACAGCGAAAAGCTATCTCGATTTAGCCAATGCCAGCGATAATAATAGAGAAAGGGTGCAATACTGTGATCAAAGCTTAACTGAGAGTCTCTGGGCGGGTGAAATGGCAGTTATCAGTAAAGCAACCCAAATTATCGCTCAAAATCCTCCACAACCAGACTTTCTCTTTGGTTGTAATTTTTTTGGCTATCCCCAACAGGGAGAAAAATACCAAGAATTATTCCAAGCAGTCTTTAATTTTGCAACAATACCCTTTTATTGGCGATATTTTCAGCAAAATGAGACGGATAAACGAGTTGATTGGCTACTTAATCACAATATTATCCCCAAAGGTCATCCTCTCGTCTGGTTTCATCCCGTGGGCATTCCCGACTTTATCCGCAATCAACCCTTTGCAGAGATTAAAAAATTAGTGGCAACGCGAGTTAGGGAAGTTACGGCATATTATCGGCAAAAAATCAGCTATTTTGACGTGATTAACGAGGCTAACGGCATTAAATGGGCAAATGATTTAAATTTCTCCCTCAACCAGTTGCTTGAATTAACCGAGATTGCCTGTCAAGAATCCCGTCGCGGCAATCCGCAAGTGTATAGAATTGTTAATAGTTGTTGCACTTGGGGCGAAAATGTGGCATACCATCAACCGCCCCAACATAGTCCTTTAGAATATCTGCAAACTTGTCTAGAGGCAGATATTGAATTTGAGGCGATCGGACTACAATTATATTATCCCGATCGAGATTTGTTCGAGATCGATCGACAATTGGAACGTTTTAGTCAATTAGGAAAACCAATTCATATCACGGAATTAGGCATTTCTTCCGCCACCACCGTCGATGAATTATCCTATTTAAAGGAACCCCTAGGACGATGGCGCGGCGACTGGAGTGAGGCAATCCAAGCCGATTGGGTGGAACAATTCTACACCCTTTGTTATAGTAAATCCTATATCAAAGCAATTAGTTGGTGGGATTTAACCGATAACGGTAATTTCTGGCCCCACGGAGGTTTAGTTAATAGGGATCTAACTCCGAAATTAGCCTACAAAAGGTTAAAAAATCTCCTACAAACCTGGCGAGGACAAGCATGAATACAATTAGTAATTTTTTAGCTAGTGCTATTGTTGGTGGTTGGATTATGACCATGGCGGTTTTTGCTATCCAAAATATCCAACCAGTTTCTTTAAAGTTTCTACAATTTGAGTCAATTAAAGTACCCATCGGCATTTTATTGGCTTTTTCTTTGGGAATGGGATTTTTTATCGCCGCAGTTATTCCCGCTTTTTTTAGAAAGTCGAAAAAATCTCCTCGCAGTCGCTTTTCTTCCCCAGAATCGGGGTTAGACGAGTTGGATTTTTAAATAGGGCTGGCTAAGTAGGGAGGCACAATTATTTGTAGGATGGGTTAGCGGTAGCGTAACCCATGCTGGAACGAACTACAAAGACACAAAGGACCCGAAGATCGATCGGTTCTATATCAGTTAAACTGATCACACCAAGAATAAGAGAGCCATTTATCGGCAGCATCCCGGGTGTATATTGTAGGGGCTAATTGCATTTTGTACTTTAAACAACATTATAATTTTTGATAGCTGTTAGGACTCTCTGATGAATAGAAGCAAATAAACTTCCTTGCCATAAATAATTAAATTTATTTTCTGTGATTAGATTGAGACAATTTAAAATTCGCTTTTCCCAGTCTTTTTGATTGTAAGTATCTTTTCCCCAAGCTTGATATAATTCTCCCTCACTAATGCCACCTAATTTATGAGATAATCGATTTCTATGATTACGCAATTCTTCAGAACCCCAAGCTTTTAAATCCCTAAAGTTTGCCTGGGGAGAAGTGAGAGCAATATACTTCTCTATTAATCTCTGTTGAGTGCGACTATCTAGCTTAATTTCAGGGACAGGATTGCCATTATTAACAAAAAGTTCTTTAAGAGCAGGATATTTATTCAACACAGATGATTGTAAAGATGAATAAGTATATTCAGAATTAACCATATAGTCTTTAAATTCATGTTTTAAACACTCATAAATTAAGCCTTCTACCGCTCGGAAACTATGAAGCATAGCCTCGGTTGTATTTTTTTGTTTTAGTCTAACTACTGCGGTATAAGCTTGTTCATAGGCCATCCACCAATATTGTTGATGCTGCTCTTTTTGTTGATTATTGAAACTAAAAGAAGCGGATTGAAAAAAATCTTCAAATTGTCCTTGATTCCAGCTTACTCCAGATTTAATTAGAGCATAAGTTTCTTTCCATTTTTGTTTATTTTGTTCATAGTAAGGTTTAACTAAGTTCTGAAGACCAGCATAATCATAGCGTTCTAATAATTGTAGGGCTTGTTGTCGAGTGCGATCCCAAAGATAGTTAGTCCCTAAAAAAGGCCCTGTGTAATCTGAAGAAATGCCCTTTTGATTGTCATGAGGAGTGGGAATAAATTCATAGAATTTAATATCGTTTCCATAAAAACTCAATCCCGAAATTCTCGACGCTTCTGAAGCTTGCCCCACCCCACCTTTTAAGCACAATAAAATGGGTTGATCGGGTTGAGGTTCTATATTTTCTTTCCATACTTGTTGCCACCAACGGAACATTTTCTCGAAGTTAGAAGGGTTTTCATCATTTCTACCTATATAGAGAATATTTACTACCAAATCAGAATTTAATTTATTTAGCCAATACTTAATTAATTCTCCTGAGTAAAGAGTATCTTTTTCTCTTTCTTTTACTGTTTCATTTTGATCAGTTACTACTAAATAAACTTTTTCGAGATCATTGATTTTATCTTCCAAAAGTTTACCCAGAATGACTAGTTTTACTTGATCGCCATAATATTCAATGTTTTCCCAAAGGTATTGGGATATTTCTCGAAAAGATGATTTTTCGGTCAGAGCTAAATCAGACACTACTTCTATCTGTTCTCCGAGAATATCACCTTTCATACGATCATCGCCAATATTATACCAGTCACCAGTGGTGACTTGAAACATTAAATCTCTGGTTCCGATCGTTGCAACTAAAATTGATTTCATGAGATTATAAAGGGAATATTTGAGCAAAATTTTGAGGACTTGTATTACTTCTTAATTGTTTGATAAACTCTTGACGAGGATTCAGATTAGCACCGAATACAGTAACTATCTGGTAATCTCCTAAATCAGCAATCCACACGGGAGATGGTTTAGCTCCACCACTGACTTTACCACAGAGATTACCATCATATTCTCTTTGACCATTTTTACCGGTAATTTTCAAAGTATCACTGTGAAGAATTGCTAAAGCATGGGGTTTACCTCTTTGTTCATTTCCTGCACAGACAAAAATTTGACAATTACTATCGGCCGCATCAATCCAATTACTTTGAGAAACTTGACCAGCTATCCTTAAATTATTAGAGTTTATATTAGTGCCAGTAACTTGATTTAAAGATTTATAAAAATCTCGCAATCTTTGCTGAAATTGTTGTTTAAACCCCTGCACATTATTGGGCATTGCCCAAAAATCTTCTTCACTGTCAATATAAAATGTAGAACCACGAAACCATGGGGCGCTTTCACGACTTTTGCGAGAATAATTAGGTCTTCTCGCACCTTGACCAATACCACCCATATTAGCTAAAAACCAAGTCAAATATTTAGCTAATTTTTTGACAGCTTCTTGTTTATCTTTTGGAGTTTCGGAAGACAAAGATAAGACTAAAGTTCCCCGTTGTTCACCACAGGGATCATTTTTACCCTGAGGATTGGTTCGAGGTTCTTTTTGGGTAACTTTACCCTCAAGAATATTCACTTGTAGATAACCGTATTTTTTAGGATTAATACCGCCAAATAATTCAGATTCAATCTCTTGAACACCGTATTTTTTAGGATTAATACCTCCAATTAATTTAGCTTCAATCTCTTGAACTTTGTTAATAGGTAAAACTCCAGATGCAAAAACACGAAACCAGTATCGCATCATCGATTTAAAGGCTGTCGGACGAACTTCTGCAACGGGTGCGCTCCGCATTTGCCATTCATTGCGTCGCTCATTCCATTGGGTGAATCGTTGATAACCATGAATTAATTGACCTTCTAGCTCAAAATCCAATCGATAAAATTCCGATTCTAATCTTGGGTTTTTTCCAGATAAGATCAATTGTCCATAACCTGTATTGACTTGTGAACCTATGCCAAGCTGTAAACCTTTTTTCAGCCATTGTTTTACCTTTTCAAGTATCTTTTCATCTTGACAGTTACTAGCTAGACGTAAACGTAAACCAATTAAAAAAGTTGGTTCTTTGAGAGAGAAAAAAGGATTAGGGTTAGGAGAATATTCCATAGAATCATCTTTCCATGACCAAATATTATTAGCCATGTCCATTTCTAACCCCCCGTTCTTAGAAGGTAAAGGATAGGCATCAAAAAAGACAACTTTACCCGTTTTATTTTTTTTCTCTTTGGCGTTTATATCACCGAAATAGGGAGCGATTTCTTTTTCCGCGTCTTTCCATTCCAGATTATTTTCCGCCATGATTTCTCGGATGGCTTGGTTTCTGGCAACACCGCGCAATGTACTAGATGGAATATAGGGCATTCCGAGGGCATCAAAGGCAGGTAAAAGAATACTTTCCGGTCCACGATGACCACCGACACGAATACGCCAAGTGGATTTGACTTGAAAAGCGATTCCGTCTTTCGCTAACAGTTGGGTACGCCGATGGAGTTGCTCAAGACGCTGAGTATAGTTAGCATTTTCTTGGGCTGTTTGCAGAATTTGGGTTTTAGTCGCATCTTTGTGTGGATAGTCGGCAGCACGCATCCAACGGAGATATTCGACAAAACTGGCTGATTGGTCGGGTTGAGGTTCGTTTTCGGGGTCTAACCAAGGTGAGGGTTGAGGAGGATTGTTATTGCCGCCACCGCCGTTATTATTGCCGCCGCCACCACTAAGAGGCTTTTTAGGGGGTTGGTTGTTATTTGTGGGTTTTATAGCTTGATTTTTTAGGGTGGGTTTTTGAGGGCGATTAGGACGTTGTAAGGGGCTATGGGACATAATAATTATAATTTCCTTTCTAGTTCAATGAATTATAAAAACTGTGGTGACAATTTACCTGAGTTAGTCCCCACTTTTCACATCGGAATAGATGGCATTAGCCCAGAAGCTAAATTCTTGGGCGATTTCCAAGCCTAAACCCGTTAGTCCTAGATAATCATCAGTGGAAAGTTTTTTTAATGTGTCTAATCCTTGTGGGTTGGCCATATTCCGGTTGTTCGAGATTTCTTCAAGACACTCAAAGTATATTTTAACAACTTCTCGCTTACCTTCTTTGTCTTTACTAATAGCAGTTTCTTCGGCTTTTAGGCGCATCATTCCCCAAGTAGAAAGATAGGTATAAAGTTCAATAGCTTGATTTTTTTGTTCTTTGCGGCGACCATTATCAGCAGTGTCTGAGGACAATTTTTGCAAGGCAGTGAATACGGGATTGCTAATCGTTCTAGGGTCGAATGTCATGGTTATTTTGGCTCCAAAAGTTAAAAAATATTACCTGACCAAAGGGTATCAAGAGAGATAACAATATCGGGAAATGCAGCAGCAGATAAGGTTCCTGTACTAAATTTTTCTTGATATTGATAATCAGAATTTATCGGTTGACGAAAAACATAAATCTCTCGATGTTTGATGGCAACTACCCAATATTCTGCAATACCAGCTTGGGCATAGATATGTTTTTTTTCGGTTAAGTCTTTACTGAGAGTTGAGTCAGAAATTTCGATTAACCAAAAAATTTCATCAGCATAGGGATGATGATCTCGATAGCGAGAACGAGGGGCAAAAACTACAGCGATATCGGGTTCAGGTTCTGAGTTTTCTAGGGTAATGGGTCCAACTTCTCTTACCCATGCTTTATCCTTAAGACGTTGACGGAGAAAGTTAGCTAATCCTTCTCCACTGTCTTTATGTAAAGGGCCTTCTGGACTCATTTCGAGAATATCTCCATTCAGTAATTCTACACGCCGATCGATTAAAATTCCCGCCGCAATCATGCGATGATAATCGACCACTGACCATTTAGCTAAGGCAAGATTAGCTGTCATAAATTACCTCTACCATTGTTGCACAAAACCACGTCCTAAACTTTCCTGTCCGCCGATTTGTAGAATGTCATTATCTGCTAATAACTGTTTAAAATCAGCTTGGGATTGTTGTCTGGTTCCATTAGCTTGAGAGGTAATACCCCAAGGAAAATACATTAAGGTGTCGGGGGGAATAGCTTCTTCGTAACGAAATCCTCCATCGACGGATTTATGCTCATCTAATTTAATTTTAACTTGTCTCCATAAACTCATTTGAATTAGAGTCGTGCAATGCTGATCGGGCAATACTAAGACTTTATTAATGCCACTGCTGACAGAGTTTTTGGGAATAAAACTTTGCCAATTTGACCAGTCTTTTAGATCATCGACCTTGAGAATGGCATCCTTGAGATAAACGTTGGTGTTGGCCTTTTTAAAACTACAGCTATATTCGGGGGGAATTGTCAGAGTAGGATTAGTTAATCTTGTCCAACGACGAAGAAGTAAAGGAGAAGTGATCCAGACGACACCGTGACTAAGGGAAGGGACGGGCAACCAGAGAATCGAACCATCTCCTATCCAGATGTCTCCCTGTTCCAAGTTTTCTGCACCTTTATCGATTTCATTACCGAATAACTTAAATTTTAGGTTTTCTTCGGTAGCTAAAGAACGGATTTTCCCGCGAATTGTACTGGAGGGAATATAGGGTAAAGTGGTATGGGATTCACGAGCAATACCCACTAGATTCCCCTCTTGAGTGGTTCCTCCTGTGTGTAGGGGAGAAAGTAGATAAAAGTGGATTAAGTTCATGATTAATTATTCTCCTTTATAGTTGATCCAAAGTAATTCTGAGTAGCCTAATTTGCCCCTATTCGCTTGTCCAAAAACAGCGATCAAATTTGATCCAAAGTAATTCCGAGTAGCCTAATTTGCGCCACCGTTGGTGATATTCGGGACTATCGGGCTGCTCTTGAAATAGGCGATCGGGTTGATTTAAATAGTATTGACTACCGGCGGGGGCCGCGAAGACTTGGGGCGCGGGAATGCTAGTATTTTCTTTTGATTGAATGCGGCAACTGATCGGGATAGCTCGATCGGTTGCGACACTGACTAGATTGCCCGGTTTCTGATTACTATTAACAGTATGGGCGAGTTTCCATTCCCAGGGCCAAGAGCGACAAATGGCTTGATTATTATCGTGACGGCGTTCAAAAATACCGGGGGTAACGAGATAGGCGATCGCTTTATTTATTTGTTTAAAGTTCTCCTCGGATTTTTGTTTTAATTCTTGCCATTGTTGACCTAAATTATCGCATTTTTCCAGTATAACTCGGTGTCCTTCTCCTCCTAACCGCAAAGTTGTGGGAGTGGGAATATTAACATCAATTCCGATCGCTATACTCCAACCGGGTAGCATTCGGATCGCTTTTTCCACAAAGTATCCATCGGCATCTTCTACCTGTTTACTTCCCGGTTTCATGGCATTATGGGAACGAATTTCTTCTTGCCAGGGTTTATCTTCTCCTTTGTGTTTTACTAACCAGCAAGGGTCGATCACTCCTGTTTTTAAATAATCGAGAATAACTTCACAAGGTAGATACTGACGATATTTACCTTCGTTCTCTTCTTCCTCTTGATTTTCTCGATTTTGGCAATTTTTGTGAGGTTTAGCCTTAGCTAAGGGGGCAGGTTTCGATCGATCCCAAAATATATGGTTTTCTGAAATCGTTAAATTATCACTCCAAGAAATAGGAATTAATGGGTCAGAATTGGCGAATCCTAAAGGACGGGGTAGATATAAAGTATCTCCAGCAAAAGATAGGAATGGACCGGTGATTTTAAAATAACTATTTTTAGAGCGATCTAGTAAAGCACTTAAAGCACCGGCGATCGTGTGACCGTTGGGGGGAAATGTACTTCCGGCCCAGGCTCTTTCTCCTGGACTAAAGGGTTTGGCATCGCGTAGGAGAAGAACATCTAGGGGAGTGATTGTGTACCAATACATTAAATGGAACCTCCGATCTTAATCTCTCTTTTTCGAGTCATAAAAGCCGCTAGTTTAAGCCAATTGTTGATAGTTTTATTGAGAACTTCTGGTGTGTTTTCTGTAGTTTGCCAAAGGCTATCTAGAAAGTTGCCAAGTTCTTTTTGAATCTGCTCTGTTTGTTCTTTTGATAAGTTCTCGCGACGGTTACAGAAGGCTTTTGTCCAGGGAAAAATCGCTTCTTGTACTGGTGCGGGATGTTGTTCCCAAATTGTCGCAGCTTGTTCAAAGATACTGGCATCTAAATCGAATTCTAAGAGTTTTTGCCATTGATAAAAAACATCAAACTTAGCTGTAGATTTTAGGATGTTTCCGTTGCCGTAGAGAACGCGCACTTGTACAGCATCTTTTTTGACTTTTTTGCCGTCAAAGCCTTTATAGGCGTGTTCCTTGGCTTTTTTCTCGGCTTCCCAGAGATTTTCTAGGGCGATAGCAAGGGGTACGGAATGATGAGCGATGACAATACCGAAACTGATAGTCGCCCGCTTTCCCATGGTAAATAGGGGACGTTTGGCGAGATTTTCGGGAGGTTTTTTGCCTTCCCATTGCCAATAGTCACCGGCGTTATTAAATTCCCCATGGGGGTCTTTTTCTCCCTTAAAACATTGCTGGATATCCCATAACCATTTATCCCATTCCCAGAGATTAGTATAGGCGAGAACATCATCACCGCCACCATAGATTAAGCGTCCTGCATAGCGTTGTTCGGTGAGGTAGGGAACGAGTTGATTAGAGAAGTCTAAAAGGGCGCGACTGAGGGCGCTATGGGTAGATGGTCCCATGCGTTTATCGAGGGTGACAAAATCGCCAAAAGCTTTCTGCACTTCTTTTTCTAGGGTATCGGTTTCTGTCGGGGGGTGATCGGCGTATTGATGAAGTGACTTAGGGATATATTCTCGATAGGGTTTCATTTTTTGGCCTTTTAACCATTCCCCCATTCCGTCACCATCTCCTGCGGCGATAACATACCAATCAGCCGGGTTATTGTTGGGATAGTTTTGGTCAATTAATTGGCTTAATTGATGGCGATAATTAGCCATTTCTTCATCGGTAATCTCTAGTTCTTCTACTAACCATCCCGCATTGAGAAATCGAGGGTGATAACGTTTATATTCTGGTTCGATGTGATCGTCAATGTAGGGGATTCCCCAGGGTTGGGTAAGTGCTGGGGGAATCTTTTTCCCGTCTTCTCTTAACCTACGCGAGATGGTGCGACAAGCGTGATGAAAATGGTCGAGATCACCGCCTGTTTTGAGATAACCGGCGACTCCCACGGTTAAATCGGGATAAGCGGCATCTAGACGCTTTTGGTCGCTATTTTTTAAGAGTTTTGGCAGGATTAGGTGTAATCCGCGTTTAACGGTTTCCGTGGCGTTGAGTTGTTCGATCCCATCGAATAATCCGGCATTTCGTTGCCAATATTCTTTGCTTGCTTTTTCGCTAATCCAATCGTTGTTACTATCGGGATGGACGACGGGGCCAAGTCCAGAAATGGTGGAACGGGGGCCGAAAGCGGTGGGAATCTGCCAATCGCGGGCGTTTTTGACAGCAGCAAGGGCGGAACGGTTTTGATCGAAAGCACTACTCCACCAAGAACCAACATTAGAACTAAAGGGATGTTTTTTCCATTTCTCAAGGCGTAGTTTTCCAGCTTTTTGCAGAAATTCCTGCTCTTTTTCTAAGAATAGAGCTTTTTTATCGTAGAGATTATAAAGTTCGTTTTGTTTATCTCGCCAGCTTTGCGCTTTTTCTGGGTCTTCGGCTTGATTTTCGTCGATATTTTCGTTTTCTTGGTAAATTTCGCTACTGGTGAGGAGTTGGTCTTCTCTACCGATGGGGACTCCCACATAATAGGTTTGCCATTGGGCATTTAACCAACTGTCCCAGGTACGACTATTTTCTTTTAATTTGGGCATCCAGTGACGTTCTCCCAATTCCTCGAAAACTTGCCGACTAATTTCTTTCCATTCTTTTAATAAACTAGATTTAGCGGTTTGCATGGCCGCTGCCACCTTATCTTTGGGCAAGACGAGGATAATAATGTTGGGAAATCCGGCGGTTAGTAATTGTCGATCGCTCGGTGGGTCGATCCAGGGTTTAAAATCGGGATATTTCTCTAGTAACCATCGATCGATTAAGGGTTGTGCGTAGAGAGAGGGATAGATCAAACTATCGGGGCCGTATTGTTGGGCCAGTTGCCAGCAGACTTGAGCAGATAGATAGTGCAGAATCCAAGAACCTGCCCAAAAATCGCGCATTTTGCGGCTGGCTTTGATTAGTTCTTGCACAGGGGAAAAGGTGAAACTAACGAGATAAGCGTGGGATAATTGTTTTCCTGTCGGCCATTTATTGACCACATCCTCGGAGGTGAGATCATATCCCGCTAGGGTCCCGGCGATGGCCGCCGTTAAACTGGCATGACTCCAGATCGATCCGTCCGGTATTCTGGTTTCGGCGGGCATTAAAAGCAGATTTTCGTCATCGAGTAATTTCGTCGCCGCTTGGGGAAGACAGCGCCATAACCACCAAAATAGCTCTTTAGCTTCGTTTTCTGAGATTCCTGTGCGTAATCTGGCGGGAATTTGGTTAAATAGTTGGTTTTCCTGTTCTTTTAAGTAATCTGTGCGGTTAGAAGCGATTTTCTTATGGGTTGTGTCGGCTAATTTGAGATCTAAGGGTTCTCCGGAGAGGAGGTGACGCAATTCTAGACCTGTTTCTCGATCGTAGTTAACGAATTGGGTTAAACTACCGATCGCCGATCGATCGCTGGCTGAGGTGATATAGTCAGCTAGTTTGATTTGTTTGAGAATTTTTTTAGTCGATTCTTCGGGGTTATGTTTTCCCCACAACTTCATTACTTCTAAATCTCTCCAGAAACTGTTATCACCGCGTCCTGAGTTGCTATGTAGGGCCTTGAAGACGGGATCGTGTAGTAGTCCCCAGATTTTCGCTTGCCAGTATCCTAGGGCCATAAACGCCTCAATTCCTTGCTGACCGATGTTCTCAGTATATCAATATGCCTTAGGAACCTCTAGAGATAACACGATATTTTGAAGATTTTTCTAAAAAGCTTCAAAAGCTTATCCCGTCTAAGTTTCTGGTGGTATGAATTTTTTACTATGATTATCGTCTGTTGGGGGAGAATATCGATCGACCAACATTTGCGCCGATCGCTGGTGTTTTTCCGCCATTTCTGGGGGAGAGAGAATCTGGGCCTGTTCGAGATAGCGCTGTACCCACCAGAGGAATTCTTCCAGGGAACGGGACGGGAGAGCGATGTGGTAATCGATCGAGTTAAGGATTTTCGTCTGCGGGTCGATCTGGGGATTTGTCAACTGCTGCCGGGGGTGACGTGCTTCTCCCTCCCGGATAAAGTAACTCACAGGATGAAAAAAGCGAACTTTAACGGTAATTAGGGTTAATTGTGCCGCTAATTCCAATTTTTGGGCCGCTAAATCCCCCAAATTCAAGCCCCAGCCATTTTTAATCAGTTTGTGGGCATTATTGAGGCTGTGGCGCTGTTCTTCGAGGGAGCGAGAGGGTTCTGGGAGGATTCGACAATGACCGGCGAAACGATTGAGGCGGCCGATGGCCAGACAGCCATCGGGATAGGTTTCATAGAGGAGATACCAGCCAATGTCACGGTAAATTAGCTGGAGGGGATAGATCGGGAAGGGCCCGGTAAATTTCTTTTGATAGGGATCGATCGGTCGGGCGATCTCGATTACCTCTCCCCGGACAATGGCCTGTTCTAGGGTGTCGATTTTCTCGTATAAAGTTTGGCGATATTTTCCCCGTTCCATCATCTCTTCCGGATCGGTATAGTTGATCGAGCGATCGAGTTGTTCCCGGACGGGATAGAGAAAGTCAGCCCGGGAGCCGAGTGTAAACCCTTGAAGACGGCGATCGAGTTGGTGATAGATCTGACGGATTCTCGGATCACCCTGATAGAGGGCCCGGGAGCGGAGTGCATCAAAGGCGATTTTAAGTTCGTCGGGACTCATAACGCCGGTGCCCAGATAATACCCCCAGCGATAGATGTGGCGATCGAGAATTTTGTAATCCCGTAGGGTCGTTATGTCTTTTCTCAGGGTGGCAATGGAGGGATATTCCGCAGGCCAACCGAGGGCGAGGGTGGCGGCGAGTTCTCTCACCCGTTCCTGTACTTCCGTTAATGCGTTGTGATCTTTCCCCGAATGGTAATTTTCCGAGGGATCAAGGGTTTGATAACCGACTCCGGGGTGTCGGACGAGGGTGGCGATCAGGAGCATAAGTCGCTGGAACTCGCGACTATCTCGTTCACGCAGTGTTCTTTCCCTAGGGGATTTGGGGTGCTGAGTCATACAGATGCAATCGGTTCAGTCAAGGGGAAAGCCGATATAAATTTACCTCACCCCGAGGGCTAGAAAATCCGATCAGGACTGGAAAAATCAGCCCCTCGATCGAGGGGTTAAATTATTGGCTTTTTAGGGTATCATCGACTAGCGACCGACAGGGGTGGGAGCAGATAACCTCGGTTTCCGGTAAAATCCCTCGATCTACCACAGGATAAGGGTTTTGTGGTTTATGGGGTTGACTGTGCGACCGTATCTAGCTATAATTAACTTATCCGTCGCAACTGGCTTCCGAACCCCAATCCTGTTCGGACGTTTGCCTACCGGCTCTCTCTACTCGCTAGAGAAATTAATTGAATGGAAACTAACTAACCTTGCCCATGACTCGCACTGGCAAAAGTAAACTCTCTACTCGCTAGAGAAATTAATTGAATGGAAACACAGTTAGGGTGTAGCCGTCGGGTAGTCGCTTAATTGCCTCTCTACTCGCTAGAGAAATTAATTGAATGGAAACTAGGTTTTCGGCTATTACCGAGGTATCGAGTTCTTGAAACTCTCTACTCGCTAGAGAAATTAATTGAATGGAAACTACAAGCCAAAATACCGCAATGCCGCCAGTCCTTGCTCTCTACTCGCGCTTAGAAATTAATTGAATGGAAACCCGTTAAAATGAGCGTTATTTTTACAATAAGCGTTGTAACTCTCTACTCGCTAGAGAAATTAATTGAATGGAAACATTCTCCGATTAATAGTTGACGATTTTTAGCCTTAGACTCTCTACTCGCTAGAGAAATTAATTGAATGGAAACGATTCGTACCATTCGCGCATTAACTTGGAAGTTTCTTCCTCTCTACTCGCTAGAGAAATTAATTGAATGGAAACATCTCTATACCGTTAGCATCGGCGAAGTCATTGATACTCTCTACTCGCTAGAGAAATTAATTGAATGGAAACCAATTAGGATTATCCGTGCATTCTTTATAGATTTGCAGCCTCTCTACTCGCTAGAGAAATTAATTGAATGGAAACTTGACAGTGCTTCTGAAGTGCAGACCTTTTATATTGCTCTCTACTCGCTAGAGAAATTAATTGAATGGAAACCCATTATCCGTAGAATGCTGTTGCTTTATGTCTTTTCTCTCTACTCGCTAGAGAAATTAATTGAATGGAAACGGGGGAGTAAAATCATAATCTTCGGCCGCTTCTAAGGCTCTCTACTCGCTAGAGAAATTAATTGAATGGAAACGAATATTCGCACCGGATAGCTATCCGATCAAATTCTATTTGCTCTCTACTCGCGCTTAGAAATTAATTGAATGGAAACTGCAAATTCCAATAATTCATCGGTTGCCTGTTTGATATCTCTCTACTCGCTAGAGAAATTAATTGAATGGAAACAATAACTTTTGTTTAGATTCCTGCGTCAATTTGTTCTCTCTACTCGCACTTAGAAATTAATTGAATGGAAACTTCCTAGTTTGGTAGGGTTGATTCATGAATCAACCCTACTTTCTCTCTACTCGCACTTAGAAATTAATTGAATCTCCCCCAATCCCTTTCCTGTTGACCCTTGCAAAAGTGCCTCATTTCAATAGGCAATTTAAATGCCCGGGCAGCTTATTCTATATGGTAATGTTTAATTGTATTCCCACAAAAGTTGCTTATGTCCTTACCTGAACTCCCTCTTCATCTTCAATTAACCCAAATGGTTTCGGGTTACTGGCTATCTCAGGCCATCTATGCTGCGGCTAAATTGAGTCTAGCCGAGCATTTAAGCAAAGGAGCGAAATCCTGTCAAGATTTGGCCTCCCTAACTGAGACTAATCCTGCTGCTTTATACCGACTGATGAGAGCATTAGCTAGTGTGGGAATTTTTCAAGAAACTGAATCTCAACAGTTTATACTAACTCCCTTAGCCGAACATTTATCTAGTGACCATCCCCGGTCAGTAAAAGCGACAGCAATTATGTTAGGAGAAGCCCCCCATTATCAAGCCTGGGGAAATGTGTTACATAGTATTAAAACGGGACAACCATCTTTTGATGATGTCTTTGGGATGGGAGTCTTTGAATATTTTCAAACTCATCCGCTAGATGCAGAGATTTTTGAACAGTCGATGAATAGTTTTTCTTTTTCGGAGGAGAAGGCTATTTTAGCTGTGTATAATTTCTCGGAATTTCAAACCCTAGTAGATGTAGGTGGGGGATACGGTGAGATGTTGGGGACAATCCTAGAGCAATATCCCCACCTCAAAGGAATTCTTTTTGATGAAGAATATGTAATTTCCCATTGTCAACCCACTTTAGAAAAACACGGCATTGTCGATCGTTGTCAAACCGTTGGCGGTAATTTTTTTGAATCCGTACCCCTGGGAGGAGATGGCTATTTATTAAAACATATTATTCATGATTGGGATGATCGACGAGCGATTGCTATTTTGAAAAACTGTTGTCAAGCTTTAGATAGCAATGGGAAAGTTTTAGTCTTGGAAATGGTTGTTCCTGCGGGTAATAATCCTTCTGCTGCTAAAATGTTAGACTTGAATATGTTAGTTATGTTTCCAGGAGGTAAAGAAAGAACCGCAGAAGAATTTGAGGAATTGTTGAGCCAAGCGGGTTTAAAATTAAATCAAATTATTCCGACTCAAGAAGATATTTGTATTATTGAATGCGTTAAAAAATAAGTCAACGAGATCAGGCGCAGGTTGTAGGTTCCTTGCGCCTCTACAGGGTTCTTTCTACTCTTCTCGACTTTCTGTGATCATCAGTCCCCCCCTTCCCTGATGGGTTATACAAGAGCTATAACCTCTGGAAATGCGTTGCAAGGGAGATCCTTGCAACGAGGTGGAAACGAGAAGAACCCTTTACTGATTAATTTTTCACAAAAGTAAATTTACCATTCTTACCATCGGCATCCATTTTAATTTGTGCCACGGAGAATTTATCCTGAATGATTTCCCCTTCGGGAGTAAAAGCAATATCTCCCAGGACAGTGACATACTTACCCGCTAAAATCTCCTGATTTAATTGTTGGCGAATTTGTTCGAGGGAAAGTGTACTGAGTTTATTTTTATCATCTACCCGTTTTAATGCCTCGACAAAAACTTGAATTCCCGTAAAAGCTTGAGCGGTAAATTGGGGGGGTGCTTTTTTATTTTCTGCTGTATAAGCGGCGACAAAATCCCGATTAATAGGATTATCTAATTCCGGGTTATAAGCTTGAGCAATGATAATGCCATCACATTGAGCTTGACAAACCGGGAAAATATTAGAAGTATTTAAACCGTTGCCACCAATAATTAATCCCTGATAGCCCAATTGTCGCAACTGTTTGACTAAATTGCCCCCGTCAGCAACTAACCCAGAAATAACCACTAAATCCGGTTTAATATTAATAGCGGCGGTGGCTTGGTTTTGAAAATCTGTATCGGTGGTTTGGAATTTCTGCACGGTGACAATATCAAGATTTAAACTCTTCAGGGTTTCTTGAAAAGTTTCCGTTTCCGATTTACTAAAAGCATCATTTTGGGCAAAAAAGACAGCCACTTTTTTAATCTTGGGATCGATTTTTAAAGCGGTTTTAACCGCATTGGGAGCGACCACAGCCACAGGAGCGGACACCCTACCCACATATTCACCGATCTGGGGGATACCTTTAGCCGTGTTAGAGGGGCCGAGAATGGGAACTTTGGCTCGATCGGCGATCGGACTAGCGGCAAAAGCTTGCTGGGACAGGGACGGACCAAGAATACCCACCACCTTATCTTGAGTGATTAGGGTATTAATGGCGTTGATCGCCCCCTGTTCATCCCCGGCCACATCCTGGATAATAACTTTAATCGGTGTTCCATTGACTCCGCCCTTTTTGTTAAAATATGTTTCAGCCATCTTGACACCGATCACCTGTTCCTGTCCCAATAGGGCGAGATTACTGGTTTGAGCTAAAGCTGCACCAATGGGAATAGCAGCAGTGGCTGCGTTTTCTGCGGGACTGGGGTTAGTTTGACTGGTGGGAGTGACGGAATTGCAGGCCACCACTAGACCGAAAGTGACTAGGGATAGTATTAAGGGGATTAATAAACGTTTTCTGAGCATCTTAACTCTCCAGGGACTGATATTGTTGATGACACTATTATTTCGCTAATCGGGTTGATTTCAGCGATAATTCTCGACGCGATCAAACAGGATTTTGCTCCCTTAGCACCCTTTCTTTCCGCTAATTTTGTCGATTAACCCCCCCGTGTCACCTCCGTTTTCAGAAAAACGATTTGCCTTTTCTGGTTCTGTCGCCTAACCTAGTAGTTAGGGAATCTATTATCGCCTTTCCCGTTCACAAACCCCAGCAAGCGAAAACATCCATTTAAGATTATGACTAACCCGGTTATTCACGCCTTTTTCCTCGGACGAGCGATCGCTGAATTGGTCAGTGAACAGCTAGAAGATGCGTTTACCAACGCTTTAAGCGAATTAGGCAAATTTGATGCCGAACAACGGGAAAACCTGCGGCAATTCGTCGAAGAAGTGCAAATGAGAGCCGATCGAGCCATGGAAAAGGGAGTATATACTGAGACAGACTCCAGTGGTTCCTCCAGTGCCGATGTGCAGGAAAACATCGACGAAATGCGCGCCGAAATCGCCCAATTGCGCTCGGAACTAAAAAACTACCGTAATTAACCAAAAACCCTCTTTTAGTCGCTTTAAAGCCCCAAAAATTGCGTGTCAGCCCTTCTACCCGTCCCCGTTACCCCAGAGTTAAACCCAGCAATGCCGGCCCTCCAAGTCGCCAAAAATAGCTATCGTTGGAATCAAGAAAACTATTCCATCAATCGTCGTCGTCTAGATATTTGGCGATTCGTTCTGACTGTACTTTATCAATTCTGGCTCAACGGTAAAAAATGGAGCTATAACGGCGGCTATAGCGAGGAAAAACTCGCCAGCAGACGCAGAAAACAGGCTGCTTGGATTCGGGAAACCATGCTAGAATTGGGACCCACTTTTATTAAAGTCGGTCAACTGTTCTCCACCCGGGCCGATCTTTTTCCCCTCGAATATGTGGAAGAACTCTCGAAACTACAGGATCAGGTTCCCGCATTTACCTACGAACAGGCCAGCAAAATTATCGAGGTATCCCTCGGTAAACCCCTCAATCAACTCTTTAAAAGCTTTGATCCTATTCCCCTGGCAGCCGCTAGTTTAGGGCAAGTTCACCGGGCCCAACTGAAGACCGGGGAAGATGTGGTGGTCAAAGTCCAACGTCCCGGATTGAAAAAATTATTTAGTATCGATCTGGCTATCCTGAAAAAAATCGCCCAATACTTCCAAAATCATCCCAAATGGGGTAAAGGTCGCGATTGGACGGGTATTTATGAAGAATGCTGTAAAATTCTCTGGGAAGAAACGGATTATCTCAACGAAGGTCGTAACGCTGACACTTTTCGCCGTAATTTTCGCGGGGAAGATTGGGTGAAAGTACCAAAAGTCTATTGGCGCTACACCGCTCCCCGGGTTTTAACCCTAGAATACCTCCCCGGCATCAAAATCAGTCATTATGAAGCCCTAGAAGCGGCCGGACTCGATCGCAAATTGTTGGCTAAACTAGGGGCAAAAGCCTATCTCATTCAACTACTCAATAACGGCTTTTTTCACGCAGATCCTCACCCTGGCAATATCGCCGTTGATAGTGATGGCTCCTTGATTTTCTACGATTTCGGCATGATGGGACAAATTAAAACCAACGTGCGCGAAAAATTAATGCAGACTCTCTTGGGAATTGCCCAAAAAGATGCCGATCGCGTGGTCACTTCTCTGGTAGATTTAGGAGCATTAACTGCTAATGGTGATATGGGAGCAGTGCGGCGATCGATCCAGTATATGCTCGATAACTTCATGGATAAACCCTTTGAGGAGCAATCCGTGGCCGCTATCAGCGATGATCTTTATGAAATCGCCTACGATCAGCCTTTTCGCTTTCCCGCTACCTTTACCTTCGTCATGCGAGCATTTTCTACCCTGGAAGGGGTAGGCAAAGGACTCGATCCTGAATTTAACTTTATGGAAGTGGCCCAACCTTTTGCCCTGCAATTAGTAAATGATATGACAGGAAATAATGGCAGTAATATCCTCGATGAGTTAGGACGACAAGCAGCCCAAGTGAGCAGCACCGCCCTGAGTTTACCCCGACGCATCGATGATACGATCGAAAAATTAGAACGGGGTGATATCCGTGTCCGGGTACGTTCCAGCGAATCCGATCGACTTTTGCGGCGATTGGGTATGATTCAAATGGGAACCAACTATACTTTACTGATCAGTGCTTTACTTATCTCAGCGACGCTTCTATTTGTCAATGGTTTTGGTTGGTTAACTTTAGTACCGATGGCGATTTCCCTGCTGCCGGGGATAGCTCTTCTGAGACTTTGGCAGAAAATTCAACGTCAGGATCGGATGATGTAATTGATCGCAGGATAATAAATATTATGTTAGCAGCAGAAATTTCGATGAACAATCTTTCTTGTGGAGGAATGACCGATCCCGGTGTAGTGCGATCGGTTAATCAGGATAGTTATTATATCGACCCCGAGCAGCGCTTTTTTATCGTTGCTGATGGTATGGGGGGTCATGCGGGGGGCGAGGAAGCTAGTCAAATCGCCACTAAAACTATCCAAGCTCATCTAGAAGAACACTGGAATTCTGACCTTGCTGCCGGGGAATTGCTGCAGGAGGCAATTACTGCCGCTAACGAGAAGATTATTGAAGATCAACTGAAAAATCCCGAAAGACAGGACATGGGGACAACTCTAGTCATGGCCATCGTCCGAGATGATGGCTCTTGGTACACCCATATTGGTGATTCCCGTCTCTATCGCTTTCGTGAGCAAAAATTAGAACAGGTGACGGAAGATCATACTTGGATAGCTAGGGCGATAAAAATGGGGGATCTGTCCAAAGAAGAGGCGAAAAACCACCCTTGGCGGCACGTTTTATTTCAATGTCTTGGTCGTCGCGATTTGCCCCCAGTGACGGTATCTCCCCTCGATCTGCAATCCGGCGATAGTTTGATTCTCTGTAGTGATGGTTTGACGGAAGAAGTGTCCGACGAGGAAATTAGCGATTATTTGCAAACCGGTGCCGATTGTCAGGAAATTGTCGAGAATTTAGTGGCAGCGGCCAAAGAAGCCGGCGGTTCTGATAATATCACCGTGGTCATGGTCAGCTGTTGACTATCTAGGGTTTGCGGCAAAAAGTTTCTCGTGGGGGCAGGGTGTGGGGTGTAGGGTGTAGGGTGTAGGGAAGAATAAATAAAAATAATCTCCTGCCGAGAAAACGGGTTTCTCCGAGAAACCCGTTTTCTGTGCGTTACTCAACGGATTTAGTATTACTCGATCGCTCCTGCTTGTTGTAATAAAGAAACGATCGCCTGATGGTGATTAAATTTAGCTAACATTAAAGCGGTCATTCCCCCTTGATTTTTCTGATCTAAGTTCACTTTTCCCCCGTCTAACAAAACTTTAACCGTGTCGAGACAACCGTGATAACTGGCCGACATTAAAGGGGAAGCGCCGCTAAAATCGAGTTTATTGACATCAGCACCGATAGCGATTAACCGGCGCACCAGTTGACTATTATTGCCCTCACAAGCTTTCATGAGGACGGTTTGGCCATCGGGATAAACGGCGTTGGCATTAGCCCCGTAGTCGAGGAGATAACGGCAGATGCCCGTAAATTGGCCCTGTAGAGCTAGAGTTAACGGTGTTTCTCCCTGCTGAGTTAGGTTAGGATCCGCCCCCTGTTTTAACAATTCTAAAACGATCGCTTCGTATCCTTGCATCGTGGC
The DNA here is from genome assembly GCF_014696875.1 of Microcystis wesenbergii FACHB-1317. GTDB lineage: Bacteria > Cyanobacteriota > Cyanobacteriia > Cyanobacteriales > Microcystaceae > Microcystis > Microcystis wesenbergii_A. The sequence goes on from NZ_JACJQV010000154.1 coordinate 38,229, forward strand.
GATGAGCAAGGGTGTATCACCAAAATGGTTACGGTGATTGACAAAAGCGCCGGCTTGTAGTAAGGCCTGGACGATCTCTAGATGTCCTTCGATCGTTGCTAAATGCAGGGCCGTTTCTCCGGCCTGATTTTGATTGTCAATACTAGCCCCCTGAGCGAGTAAAAGTCGGACAATATGGAAATATCCCTCAGCAGCGGCGATCATCAGGGCAGTTTCTCCCTCCTCCGTGCTAATATTCGGATTGGCTCCCGCTTGCAGTAAAGTTTGTACGCTGCCGAGATTTCCCCTCTCTACAGCCAAAATTAGGGGAGTTTCCCCAGATAAAGTGGCAGCATCGAGGGGCATACCACGGTTAATAAACAATTCGAGGATTTCTGGGCGATTAGCGGTGAGAGCCTGTAACCAAGCTTCTTGACAGATTTCTTCATCTACACCACGATCGAGCAGTAAACGGACAATTGCGGCGTAATTTTGGCTAATAGCTACAGATAAAGCCGTATCTCCATCTCGATCGCGCATATTGACCCGAGCGCCGGCGGTTAATAACTGTTCTGCGATCGCTGTATGACCCTGATAAGCGGCAATAATTAGTGCAGGCGTACCATCTTGATTGACCTGATTGATATTAGCACCGGCAGCGATTAATTGAGCGAGGATTTCACCGCGATTGAGGGCAGCCGCTAACATCAGCGGGCTTAAACCTTGGGGTTGTTTACTTTTGTGGATATCAGCCCCAAATTCTCGCAAAATTGCCACAATTTCCCGATGCCCCCCCTGCACGGCATAGATTAAAGCCGTAGTATTTTGGGCATCAGTGGCGTTGACATTTGCCCCCTGACTTAGTAAAGCTTGAACTCGCGCCAGATTGCCCTGACGCGCCGCTTGCATTAACAAGATATCCCAATTAGAAGCCATTAACAGTGACCGCTCGGCAGAAGGTATTTTTTTCTATTATCGATCTTTTTAGACAGGTAAACGGACTTAAAAACTGGCGTTGTCAAATTGAAAGATAGTCCGAATCAGCCCGGAACTGAAATTACTTTGATAGCAAGGATTGCATGGCATCTTTCCTATTCTGATCTGACAACGCCTAAAAACTACTACCCCGTTCGCTAAAATTAATCCCATTGCCCACTTGCCACGGGCCACTTCCCCACCGGAAAATTAATTCTACTGATTTGCCAAGATCTGGTCATCGATCGCCAAGTCTATTTTTTGCTGATTGCGACCAGAAGCGAGATAATCATTCTGGAAGGAGTCTTTTAAACCACTGACTAGATCATATTCTGGCTGCCAGTTTAACTCACGGATGGCTTTATTAATATCAGCGTAGAAATGTTGAACCCGCAGGGGGAAAGGTTTCTTTTTGCCGAAGTCAAATTTTTGGGGGTTATAGTTAACAATCTCGATTTCCTCGGCATTTTTTCCCATGGCTGCCGCGCAAGCTTTCGCTAAACCGTTAAAAGTTACATAGCGATCGCCTGAAATATTATACACTTGACCAATAGCCTGAGAATTACCCAATACTGCGGCCATGGACTTAGCTAGATCGACAACGTGACCAAATTGGGTAAAATGTTCCCCATGACCAGGTATAGGAATAGGACGATTACGAACTAAACGGTCAAAAAACCAAGCTTCTAGGTCATTATAGTTGCCCGGTCCGTAGATATAAACCGGACGGATGGAAGTCCAGGGTAAACCCATCTCGCTTAAATAGTTTTCTGTCTCGTGTTTTCCCTTGTGGCGACTTTTGGCATCTAGTTTATCCCCTTCTTTATGGGGCATTTGGTCGGATTTTAGATAAACCCCCGCCGAGCTAACATAGACGAAATGCCCGATTCTGTCCTTAAAAATTTGGACGAGGGGCTGAGTATCCCTTAATTCTCTGCCATTATTATCGAAAATTGCCTCAAAACTCTCATTTTTAAGCTTTTCTTGCAGTTGCTCTGGGTCAGTGCGATCGCCATGAATCTGTCGTACTCCCGCAACTGGGGCGGGTTTATTGCCACGATTGAATAATACCACCTCATGACCCTGTTCTACTAACACTTTAGTCAAAGAAACACCGATAAATCGGGTTCCACCCATAATTAAAATTTTCATCAGTCGCCATTGTCAATATCAAGGTTATATTATCCGTTCTGTTAAACTTACTCAAATCTACTCATGAGCAAATTTGACGTTAACTTCCTGCTTCACTGTAGTAGTGTCGGCACTATCTACTCCACAAGCTGACACGGTGGAACTCACCGCCAAAGAAGCTAGATTTAGACTAGCGTTCAAGTCTCGACCGCAAACTACATGGCATTGCTCACACTCAAAAACTCTTTCAGTTAAAGATAGAGACTCTTTTTTGTACCCACAATTGGAACAGGTTTTACTGCTAGGAAACCACCTATCGGCTATGATTAATTCCGAACCATACAACTGAGTTTTATAATCAAGTTGTCTTCGGAACTCGTAAAAACCCATATCCTGAACGGCTTTAGCTAATTT
>NZ_JACJQV010000155.1 GCF_014696875.1 Microcystis wesenbergii FACHB-1317
ATAGCCTTGAATACAGGTTCCTTGTAGGTTCAAAAATTTGTCAAGTATCATAAGTAAAATAATCTCGTTTTTGGCTATTATATCAAATCTTAACTCGATTGTCTATCTTTTGGTATTAACCTGTTTATGCCTTAAGTCCTTCCCTATATGAGTTTCAGCTACTTTTGGGCGTAGGCACTCTCATCGAATTTTATTTTAAGTTAATTATTTGCATAACAATTCCCGAAGAGCCGAAAAAAATATGCTTGACAACCTTAGCCATAGGTTCTAAATACAGGAAACACGCCCTACAACTTGCAGAAGATATTCACCACTACTCACCAGATACGCCTTTTGTCGTTCTTACTGATAATCCTCAGATATTTGTTGGTATGGATTCGGTTATACCAATAAAACATGAAATTCAATCCGTAGGAATTTACCACGATAAACTCGACTGTATCGCAGCATCTTTCAAACAAGGTTTTAACTGTTGTATTTTTCTGGATGCTGATTGTCGCCTACTAACGGATATTACGGCATCTCGTCACTGGCAAGTTGGCCTAACGGCAAAAAGTTGTCATGACCTGAAAAGATATGTGACCAAAAATTCTGGGCAGCAGTCATCTAGGCTAATTTACGAACTAGCAGAAAAATATCAATTTTCTATAGAAGAATGTAAATTTATCTCAGAGTGGATATTTGTTGTTTGTCGAGACGAGCAAAATAATCAAGCAGAGCAATTTCTGCAATATTGGCGAGAAATCAGGGATTATATGGAAAATAATCGAGTTTTTGCGGGCGAAGGAGAGGCTATGGGCATAGCGTCGAATTTAGCTGGTTGGCCAGTTTATCACTACGATACTGGCTATCCCAATGAATCAGAGCGACATCAGATTTTTGATGCTTATAAGGACAGAATGTTCTATAAGAGAGAATCTATACCTGACCATCTCAAAGAAACGATTAAGAAACTAGATAAACAAAGGCTTGAAATTGAAAAACAATCTCGCTTATCTGCCAAAATTAATAAGCTGAAAAATCAATGCGCTCAAGAGTTAAGATTTCTGCGACTGAAAATTAGATATCTTGCCAATTTATTAATTTAGTGCTGGTGGTAATAGGAGATAATCATGAAAATCTTTTCCCCAATTACCGCCTTCATTCTGAGCGAGAAAATCAACCATTTGCTACATCTTTTTTAAAGTCTTGAAGTTTTTCCTCTAGTTGATTAGTTAACATTTCAAGGCGAGAATCCTTGCTCAAAACTGGAGACCGAGACAGGGCTGCTTGTTTCAGAGCTTGAGCAGCTTCTTTTTGGCGATTCCAATCTCTAATTGTCCGAAAAGGAGTTAGAATATCGAGACTTTCTTTGGGGTGATGTAATCTTTTCATCCGAATAGGTTGATATTCTACACCGATCGAGGAACACCAATCTTGCCATTTAAAAGCAAGAATACTGGAGTTAGTAGTAATTGGCAGCCAAGGTACGCGAAGGGCATCAGCAATAATAGCACCGTGCATAGCTTCTGCCTCAGTACAGGACAAAATCTTTGAAAGCCTTGCACGGTAGCACTTTTGGAACATAATCCCGAAAGTCTCTCCAGATAAAGCTTGGAACCATTTTTGCCAGAGAAGAAATTATTTTTTGTCCTGTACTTAGAGCTTCTGCTAATAAAATTTCTGTCTCACTAATACTTGATAAAACTTGCTCTACAGACCATCTAGGATCTATATAACCAAACCCTAATTTTTGACAAACGGTTTCCCATCCTTTGCCCGCAAGTTCATAATGAGGCATATAAGAAAAACGATATTTCTTTGGGGCTTGATTAGAAAAAACTTGACGAATTAAGACAGCACCATCAGTGATCGCTAGTTTCTCAGAAATGCCTAGTGCTTGAGCCGAAAGTAATCCTCTAACACAATAAATTGTATAAGATTCATCGATCTTTGGCACCCCTTTTCCATAGCCGACACCTGTACCAAAAATAACGATTTTACGAGCATATCTTGTCTTTTGTGGTAAACCATTATTAATTAGGCTACCAATACCCACAAAGGCAACACTAGCATCCTCATCTAGAATACCAGGAATCAGTTTTTCCCAAAGCCAAGGATTAAGCTCATCTCCAAAGTTCCTCTCGCCCTTAGGCAGTTTATAGTAACGTAGTTTCATTGTGCTAAATTCTCCAGTATTTATCTATTTTTATGCTGTTATACTACCTTCAGGACAACTACCGATTCAGCCTCTAGGAAGGAAAACAATAACTAGGCTAATCTGATCAATCACCATGAAAGTAATTTAGCCTGTGAGAATTATATAATAAGTTTGCCAAAATTTATCGGCTCTTCTCGGCTTTGTGTGATAATTTTTGCTTATGGAATCGTGAAATGCTTACTGGACAAGACTTTTAAGACTATTTTGCGGATATTCTATCAGTATAGATCTCGTTTCCACACAGAAACCAGAAGAGCCATTTATCTGGCCATTGCCTGATCAGCTGATCAAAAAAAGGCTTCATAATTCAAGTTCCGCTTTGACAAAATCGGCAGTTTTATAGAGAGAAAACCCCACTTTAGCGGCTATCATCTGCATAGCGCGGTTATCACTTAAAATTTCCCCTTCAATTCCGTCTAATCCTTCCTTTTTGCCAATAGTGACTAAACGCTGTAGTAATTCTGTACCAATACCCTGACCTTGATAGTCATCCCTAACTAATAGGTCAAATTCCGCCACATTAACGCCGTGCAGTTTATTTAAGCGTCCTATAGCGATAATTTCTGGTTCTTCCGTCTGATCGTTATTAATCTCTACCACTAAGCTCATTACTCGATCGTAGTCGATAAAACAAATGCGCGTAAGACGATCATAAGCGGTTTGGCGATCGAGATTGACAAGATGAAAATAACGATAATAAATGCTTTCTTCCGAGAGATAATGGTGAAATTGTCGCACTAAAGGCTCATCCGCTGCCCGAATCGGACGAATTAGCACTTTTAAGCCTCTTTTCGTCGTCCAAGGCCCTATATAATGTTCGGGATAGGGACGAATCGCCGGATGAGATAACTTTTCTGGGGGTGTAGTTCGAGGATGAAGAAGGATAGAAGCGGAAAGAGCGATTAATTGCTCTGAATCGGCAAAAAAGGGATTAATATCGATAGTTTTAATGCGAGGTTGTTCACTGACCAGGTGACTAAATCTCACGATTATTTGCTCCAAATTCGCTAAATTAAGCGATTTAAGCCCATTTGTCCCGTTAAAAGCCCGATAAATCTTGGTTTTTTCTAAAAGTCGGCGAGCGAGATTAGTATTTAAAGGAGGTAGAGCGGTGGCGTAATCTTGAAAAATATCGACTAAACGGCCACCAGTGCCGAAAATTATCACCGGTCCGCACTGATCATCGTAATTAGAGCCGATAATTAACTCATATCCTCGATCGATCTCTAACATCGGTTGAATACTCACCCCGAGAAAATGCTCCCCACCCACTTGTGCGCTAACATTAGCTTCGATCGCCTGATACGCTTGCACCACTGCCCTAGGGGAAAAAAGCGGCAATTGTACCCCACCCACCGCGCTTTTATGGATAATCGTCCTCGAATGCAGTTTCATCACCACGGGATAACCGAGAGATTCAGCGAGATTAACTGCTTCTGCGGCACTTTCGGCGACTTTAGTGACAATAACAGGGATTCCATAAGCTTTCAGTAGCTCTAAAGACTCTAGCTCACTGAGAATTGTTCTATCCCCTGCTTGCTCAATAATCTGGCTCACTAAAACTCGATCGGAGCCATTTTCCTGAGAATTGGTTAAAATTGGCGTTTGATAAAGACCGCGCAGATTCTCCTCATATTTCCAGAGCAAATTAAACACCCGGGCCGCCGAATCGGGATAGCGATAGGTGGGGATACCCTGCTGATTTAATAACGCTAATCCCTCTGCAATGCCCTCTCCCCCCATCAAACTTGCTAAAATGGGTTTTTTGCTATTTTGAGCGATTGAGGCAATTCTAAGGGCAATTTCTCGCAGATCGGTGTTAAAGCGAGGCGAGAGAATCATCAACACCGCGTCGGTATGTGCATCCGCTAAAGCGATCTCTAGGGCGCGAGCGTAGCTATCGGGATCGCTGCCGCGACGCAGATCGATGGGATTTTGGGGGACGATATCTGCGGGAACAAGAGGCGCTAATTTTTCGATCGTTGCGGGGGTAAGGGTTGCCAGTTGTCCATCTTCCGCCAGTAAAGCCGAGGCCGCTAAAAGAGCGGGAGCAACACCATTGCTGATGATTGTCAAGCGTTTTCCCCGGGGAAATCGGGGAATTTTCGCTAAAACTTGCGTGATATTCAAGAGATCGGCCAGTCTTTGTACTTCCACGATGCCACAACGAGCAAAGGCAGCGGAGAGAGTTAGCTGATCGCTGGTTAATTTGCCAGCATGGGAAAGAGAAGTGGGGTCAAAGTCGGTACTGTGGCGACTAATGGCGATAATTGGTTTATTTAGAGCAACTTCTCGGGCTGAGGACAGAAAAGAGCGGGCATTATTCAGGGATTCCAGGTAGATAACGATGCTTTTGGTTTGGGGATCGTCTCCCAAATAATAGAGTAATTCGCCCCAATCCACATCTAAAAGGACTCCGAGGGAGATAAAGTGACTAAAACCGACATTTTCGCTTAAACTCCAATCAAGCACGGCAGCAGCGATCGCCCCACTTTGACTAATCAGGGCAATTGAACCAGTTTTCGGCAGGATGGGGGAAAAGGTGGCGTTAAGATTTTGGCTTATATTGCAGATTCCCGAGCTATGGGGACCGATGATGCGTAATTTTTGACCAGCGATCGCTTTAATTTCCCTGAGTAAATTTTCCCCCATCTGTCCAGTTTCCCGAAAACCCGTGGAGAGAATCAGGGCGCATTTAACCTTTTTTTCGACAGATTGGGCGATAATAGCGGGAATTTCGGGAGCAGGGGCGGTGATAATTACCAGATCGATCGCCGCCTGGATATCCTCTAAACTGCTATAGGTGGGAAGATCGAGCCAGTTTTCGGGGTGAGGATTAACTAGATAAAGACGGTGCTGACCGGGATTATCATAGAGATTATTTAAAAGAGTGCGATCGAGTTGGGGATTTTGGCGATTAAATCCCACCACAGCGATGGTTTTTGGCTCAAAAAAGGCTCTTATGGTTTGATGTTCGCCACCACGAGGATCTAAGATGGGATTTAACATAAGTAAGCTAGGAGGCATTTAAACTGGGTATTGTTAAGTGAGCTAAAAAAGCGGCTAACCCTTACTTTTCCAGTGTTCTGTGGCGTTCCCCGATCAACCTAGACCAATTCTAGCTGTTTAATCAGGGTTCGATCGGTGTAATTAATTTTGTCTAGGTAGCGATCGGCAATAAAACAGCCCTAGCCGATGAACATTTTCCCCAAGAGATCTAGTAAACTAACTGATGCTGTAAATATTTAGAGACAGACGATGGAACTGGAATATCCCGAGGATTTGAGATACCTAGAAACCCACGAATACGTCAGACTCGAAGGTGAAATCGCTACCTTGGGAATTAGTGCTTTTGCCGTCGATCAATTGGGTGATATCGTGTTTCTAGAATTGCCCGAATTGGGAGAGGCGCTGGAAGTAGGTAGTAGTTTCGGCACGATCGAATCGGTAAAAGCGGTAGAAGATCTTTATCCTCCCGTCTCGGGGACCGTAGTCGATCGCAATCAAGCGATGATTGACTCCCCCGAATTAATTGCCGATGATCCCCACGGGGAGGGTTGGTTATTAAAAGTGCGGGTAGAAAATCCCGATACTGCCTTGGCTGATACCCTCTCCGCTAGTGAATACCGCGCCCAAGTAGCAGGGGAAAGTTAACTAATATTAACAACAGGGAGCCAGACCCTCACACTATCATAAGCATAGAAAGAATTGAAAAAACAGGAAGCGATCGAGTCTTCCTGATTTTTGTCTCTAAATCGTGCTGAGACGAAATTCTTGCCCGAATCGAGTCAGGTTTCACTATTTACCCAATCTATGCTAAATCCTAATCTCGCGGCGATCGAACTTTCCAAAGAGGAGGTTCAACGCTACTCTCGACACATTATTCTGCCCGAAGTGGGCTTAGAAGGTCAAAAAAAACTAAAAGCCGCCAGTGTTCTCTGCATCGGCACCGGGGGACTCGGTTCCCCGCTTTTACTCTATCTAGCGGCGGCTGGCATCGGTAGAATCGGTATTGTTGACTTCGATATCGTCGATAGTTCCAATCTGCAACGTCAAATTATTCACGGCACTTCTTGGGTAGGCAAACCGAAAATTGTTTCCGCTAAGGACAGAATTCTAGAAATTAACCCCTATTGTCAGGTGGATTTGTACGAAACCCGCATAAGTTCCGAAAATGCCCTTGACATTTTAGCCCCCTATGATGTAGTTATCGACGGGACGGATAATTTCCCCACCCGTTATCTGACTAATGATGCTTGTGTTCTTCTCGACAAACCCAACGTCTATGGCTCAATTTTCCGCTTTGAAGGACAGGCAACCGTTTTTAACTACCAAGGCGGTCCCAACTACCGCGATCTCTATCCCGAACCGCCACCACCGGGGATGGTTCCCTCCTGTGCCGAAGGCGGCGTTTTAGGGGTTTTACCCGGAGTAATCGGCACAATTCAAGCCACAGAAGCCATTAAAATTATCCTCGGCGCTCCGGATACCCTCAGTGGTCGTTTACTGCTTTACAATGCTTGGGAAATGAAATTCCGCGAGTTAAAATTGCGTCCGAATCCTATCCGTCCCGTCATTGAAAAACTAATTGATTACGAACAATTCTGCGGTATTCCGCAAGCAAAAGCACAAGAAGCAGCAGAACAGCAAAAAATGACAGAAATGACCGTAGTAGAGTTAAAAGCACTAATTGACAGCAATGCCAATGATTACATTCTCATCGATGTGCGTAATCCCAACGAGTACCAAATCGCTAATATCCCCAACTCGGTGCTAATTCCCCTACCCGATATCGAAAATGGTGCGGCAATTCCCAAAATTAAGGAATTAGTCAACGGTTATCGTCTTATCGCCCATTGTAAGATGGGGGGACGTTCCGCTAAAGCCCTCGCTATCCTCAAAGACGCAGGTATCGAAGGAATTAACGTCAAAGGTGGTATCAGCGCCTGGAGTCGCGAAGTCGATTCCACTGTACCAGAATACTAATTTTGGCCCTTGGGTTTTAGGAGTCAGGAGTCAGGAATCAGGAGTCAGGAGTCAGGAGTCAGGGGCCAGTAGTCAGCCTTTTTTCTCCCTTCTCCCTTCTCCCTTCCCCCATCTCCCTGTTTCCTGTTCCCCGTGAATCTGTTAAGATCAAGGCCAGTTAGCCTTAAAATCTTGGGTGTGAGCAAACAATGAAAAACCATATTAAAAAAATTGCTAGTTGGAGCGCGATCGCTACTATTTCCCTTGGCTTAGTAGAAATGAACCGAACAGCGATCGCATTTGGCAACAATAATCAATTTAGTGCCTGTATCAGTCAGATTGTCCGCACGGGGGTGAGTCCCCAAGATGCCGCCACCGCTTGTTCAGAAGCATTAATTCCTAAAGAATTATCCCGGTGTGTGGTGATGATTAAATCCAAAACCCCGATCGATGGTAATCTGGCCCTGCAAGCTTGTTTTCAAGTGCGTCGTCCCATCGACCTAGGTCACTGTGTGGTCGATATCCATCGCGCTGCCCCCTTGTTTGCCGCTAATTCCCTCAAACAAACGGAAACAGCCAAGGAACCTGATAAATTAGGGATTTCTAAACAGGTTTTAGATTCCTGTCGTCAAAGTTTATTACCCGGCCGCTTTTCCGAGTGCGTTATCGCTGTCAGTCGTGGTGCGGACAAAAATAATCCCTCCCAAGCTTTACAAACCTGTTTAAGTGCCGAGGATTTCCCCAGAGATCTATTCCCCAGTTATCCCCAAAATCAAGACCAGAGACCTTAATCAAGATTATTTGGCTCTCTTATTTTGGGAATATACGGAAAAACCAGAAAACGTTAAAGATTGAACCATCAATCAGACGAGTTCGGCGGCTTAGGAAAGGTACACTTAACCGTAATATTTAAATTACTTTTAGCGGTTCCTTTAGTAATATAAGGGATTCCTACCTCGCCGCCGATTTCGACACCAAATTGTAAAGTGACTTCCTCAATGTTGGCAATGGCTAAATTGCGAAAAGCGTTTAAAGTGTAAGTAGTGTAAGTACGAATTGTATCTTCAATTGTCTGAAAATTCTGCAAAATTTGCTGTTTATCTGGTATAGAAGTTCCCCCTTTAGCAACTCTTCCCTCGGTTTTTACTGTCTCGGCAGGAATTTCTAGGTCATCGGTGGACTCTATATAAATCAGAGTGTTTTCGTCAATTTGGATCGGAGTTAGTCGAGTCATAAATAATGCAGAAATTGAAAATTAACTTTTTTCTTAACTATTTCCTAGCTCTCCCATACTTGTGATGATAAGAAAAGATTATCTAAGAGAGGGCCTATGCTTTCCTTGCAGTTTACCAAAAAATAACCTAACATAAAAAACATTTCTATCCCTTGCTGACTGTCTATGACTCGCTACGCCCTTGTCATCGGCATTAACCATTACGATAACCCCAATTTCCTGCCATCTTTGAGTAAACCCGCCAAAGATGCGGAAGCTGTTGCTAAATTCTTGGAGAATACTGGGACATTTGCCAATGTAGAACGCCTACCCAATCGCTGGATTGCCGCAGAAAAACGCTACGAAGTTGTTCCAGGAAAGGTAACGGGGAATGAAGTCTTGCAGGCCTTACAGCAAATTTTATCGGGAGAGCAGACCAAAAATCAAGAAGTCTTGATCTACTTTTCAGGACACGGGTTTCGCCTGATCAATCGCATCGGTGACGGGGAAGCCTATCTCGCCACCTCCGATAGCCAACCCGACGGCAAAAATGCCATTTCTTTAGACCGAGAACTCAATCCTTTATTACGGCGTTCTAGTTTGAGTAATCTGGTAGTAATGCTAGACTGTTGCCATGCGGGGGCGTTATTGCCCGAAAATCGGGAATTAAATCGCACTTTGCTAGAACCTAGCCTCTCAGCATTTAATGAGAAGCAAGATTACTTCCTAATCACCGCCTGTCGGTCAGAACAGGTGGCTTGGGAAGATGAGGAATACAGTTTGTTCACCGCCGCCTTACTCAAAGGACTGTCCCCACAACAGGCTGACCTAAAAACGGGAGAAATTAGTGCCGATCGCCTGTTTGATTTCGTTTCGCGGGAATTGCGCGGGAAGGGTCAAGAACCGATTCGCATGGGAGTTGGGCGATCGCTAATTCTGGTCAAATATGGGGCGCAACCTCAAGTTAAAGAGGTGAAACCGTTACTAGATGAGAAGGGAGAATTGCGCTGTCCCTATCAAGGATTGCTGGCGTTTACTAAGAAGGAACGCCCATTTTTCTTCGGACGCAAGCGAGTGGTGGACGACATCAAATCTAAGCTGGATCGGCTAAATTTTGTCCCTCTGATTGGTGCTTCTGGAAGTGGTAAATCTTCGGTAGTTCTGGCGGGATTGATGCCCTGCTTGGAAGAATCTAAATGGCAAATTCTCGAACCGATCAAGCCCGGATTGAAGCCGTTGTCAAAGTTAGAAAGCCTACTGTTAGACTGTTTTCCAGATAGCGAACAATTGCTGGATAAATGTATCAATAATCAAGACTTAAAACCGCTATTAGAGCTTTTTACCCGCGAACACAAATCCTTGCTGGTGGTGGATCAGTTTGAGGAATTATTCACTTTTGCTTTAGCAGAACAGCGCGATCGCTTTATTGAATTGATTACTCAAGTTGCCACAATTCCTGACTCTCCCCTAGCAGTTGTTGCTACCATGAGGGCGGATTTCATTGAACCTTGTTTGTCTTATGATTCTCTGCGACAAATAATTCAAAATAATGCTGAATATCTGTCAACTCTCAGGGGATCATATTTGAGGGAAGCAATCATGAAACCAGCCAAGCGGCAAGTCCATGACGTTACGATAGAATTGTGCGATAAAATCCTCGAAGATATCGACGAAAAAGAACAAGGATTTTTACCCTTATTAGAGTTTGCTTTAACCCAGCTTTGGCAGAAACGAGATGAGGCAGAACATCGGCTGACTTTAGATACTTATGAGGCGATAGGTGGGATAGTAGGAGCGTTAAATTGTCAAGCTGATAAAGTCTATCAATATAGGGATTATGAAAAAGACTCACCGCAGCAGGAGCGAACAGAAACAGAGAAAACTTTAATCAAGCGAATTTTCTTGAATCTTCTGCAAATAGGAGATGGGGAAAAAGATACCAGATTGCGTCAACCGAAAGCCTTTATCTTGTCTCTAGCTGGAGATAATCAAGAAGGACAAAAAGTTTTAACAGAACTAATTGAAGGAGAACAATGTGTCAAACCCTGTCTAACTTCTATACCGATATTTATCTATTTCGGTATGATGAAAATAGTAATGTGAGCATCTTGCTCACTAATGTGGAGTTTGAAGATGAATCATCAACCTGATTTTTACCAAATGTCTCGCCCAGAATTAAGAAAATATGTCCTCTCCCATCGAGAAGATGATGAAGCCCTAAGAATTTATATGGATAGAATGCGAACTGAATCAGGTGTAACTAGATTTACTCTTACTCCTAGTCAAGAAGACATGAAGAAATTAGAAGAATTTCTCAAGGCAAAAATGGATAAATAAAATCAATTTAACTTGCTTGTACCAAGGTTCTGCCTTAATGTATGCTTCAGGTAGAACCTGAAAAGAGCGTTCCCAGGTAGAACCTGGGAACAAGATATCACCCCACACCCCACACCCTACACCCCATCACCCCACACCCCACACCCCACACCCCACACCCCACACCCTACACCCTACACCCTACACCCCACACCCCACACCCCACACCCCACACCCCACACCCCACACCCTACCCCTAGGAAAAACTTTTTGCCGCAAACCCTAGGTAGGTAATTATGCCAGTTAAGAAAGCGGCACGCTTAACCCTTCCCTAACCCATGAATTGCTATATATTTTGATTGTGTGAGGAGTGAGAAGAAAGCAAAGTCCTTGGGGTCGAAACACGGCAAGACTCCCAAGGGCTTTTCCATGTCTAGGGAACAGTTGTCAGTCATGAACCAGCCTCAAGAGCGAGAACCTTTTGCCAGTTTAGTTTTATATCATCTCTTTAAATGGTCGATCGTTAGCCCCACCCTACACGGCTATTTTCGCGGTCGCGTTTACGGAGTGGAAAATGTCCCCCAGCGTCATCCTCTGATTATCGTCTGCAATCACGCCAGTTACTTCGATCCACCCCTATTATCCTGTGCCGTGCGTCGTCCCGTAGCTTATATGGCTAAAGAGGAATTATTCACCATCCCGATTTTAAAACAGGCGATCGCTCTTTACGGGGCCTATCCCGTTAAACGCAGCAGTGGTGATCGCGGGGCAATTCGGGCGGCGATGGCAGCCTTAGCAGCGGGCTGGGCAGTAGGAGTGTTTCTGGAGGGAACCCGCACCGAGGACGGATTGATCCATCAACCAAAACTAGGCGCGGCGATGATTGCCGCTAAAGCGGGAGTTCCCCTGTTACCCGTCAGTTTGTGGGGGACAGAAAAGATTTTTCAAAAAGGTTCTTCTTTTCCCCATAGTATTCCCTTAACTATTCGCATTGGGGAAGTGCTACCGCCACCGATTTCTAGCAAAAGAGAAGCTTTACAGGCAGTTACCGAGCGCTGTGCCGAAATTATTAACGGATTACACGCTCTCGGACGCTAAATCTTTGCCTTTTGCATGAGTAGAAAACTAGAAAACGGGTTTCTCGGAGAAACCCGTTTTCTGTGCGTTACTCAACGGATTTAGTCTTAGATTTCTTTCCCCGACACTTTCAAGTCGGAAATCTAGGCTAAAATTGGCATAACTCGACCATCGCCTCGATCATGTTCTTTTTTGTCCTCGGCTTCAATCTAGGCTTAACTTTATTTAATTGCTTTCTAGTCTGGAAATTGTGGCAATTGCGGCGGATTTTAGGGCGAGTGACCAAAATTTTAAACCGGGTGGAACGACGTTTACACCACATTTTTTACCCCGCTCCAGAATATATTGTCATCGCCGGAGCGAAAACCTATCATCTCCGACAAAACTATCAACGCCTCTGCGGACAGATACAGATACTGCAATCCCTATTCTTGACCTTCTCCCTGATTATCCGTTACTGGCAGCGTCAATCCCGTCAACGCCGTCGCCTCTGGTCGCTAAAATTGAGCAAAATCTCTAGCAATTAAGCCGCTAACAGCGATCGCCAACCAAAGTAATACACAAGTACGAGTTAAATTCAAAGCCTGTTCGACGGTTTTGACAGTAATCGGGTTGAGGTTATCCCCCAATAAGGGTTTTTCCACAATCTGGCCCCGATATTGATTTTTCCCCCCCAATTGCACCCCCAAAATCGCCCCATAGACGCATTCACTCCAACCAGAATTAGGACTAGGATCCCGACGGGCATCGCGCCAACAAATGCTGAAAACCCGCCCTGGCTGGCCCGAAATTAGGGCGAGAGTTAAGACTGTCAAACGACAGGGTAGCCATGTCAAAACATCCTCGCTTTTGGCACTAAACCAGCCAATATGGGTGTAGGGTGGCCGACGATAGCCAATCATCGAATCGAGGGTACTAGCGGCTTTATAAGCGCAAGCGAGGGGTACTGGTCCCACCCCCAGAAAAGCACCGAGAAGGGCATAAAAAAGCGGCGCGGTAACTCCATCCACACCATTTTCACTGACGGTTTCTAATAGGGCGCGGAGGATTTCTTCCTGGCCGAGATTATCTGTGTCGCGACCAACGTATAAACTTAGTTGGCAACGAGCTAAGGTGATATTTTCCGCTTGTAAAGGTGCGATGACTGTTTCGGCAGCCCGGCGTAAACTTCTACCGGCTAAACAACTAGCCAAGAGAATCACTTGTACTAGGCAACTCAGCAGCAAATTGACCTGACCTAACCATTGGATTCCTAGCCAAGTTAAGACCCCAGCCAAGATAATTAAACCTAGTCCCAGAATTATGCCCGCTAAACGTTGCCGAATTTTTTCCTGCGTCCAATTAAGAATAACTTTTGTGGCAACGGCAATAATCGCCCCCATCACCTGCACTGGATGAATCCATCCCCAGGGATCGCCGATCAGATAATCTAAAACTGCCCCTAATACTAAAATGATCGCCGTTGCCGTTCCCTTCACAATTACTCCCTTTTCCCATCGATATCCCGAATTTTCTCAATATTGTCTTCCCAGTTAGCTCCATCAAAGAACTGGCTCTGAAAATCTTCCAAGACATTGCCATCCAAACAGCGCAGGTTTATGTCTATAGCGTCAGGATGGGAGCGGGGACGATAGAAAGGATGAATACCACAAACACGACAAAAATAATGTTGGGCTGTGTGGGTATTAAATGTATAAGTACTTAAGAAATCTTCACCGCTTAGGAGGGTAAATTGTGCTGAGGGAACAATCAGATGCAGAAAGCCTTTTTTCTGACAAATCGAACAATTACAGTCTAGAGCTTGATCATGCTCGATCGCCACTTGAAAACGGATCGCTCCACAGTGACAACCCCCCCCATAAATCTTTGCTTGTTTTGTTGTTGTCATAACTTCTAAACTACTAAACGATAAAGCTGGTTTCCTCTCCCCTAGCGGCGATCCAGCTACGGGCATCGTAGTATAAATCCGCTAAGGTAATCTTCCCCAGGGCCTCTTTTAATTTCTCGTGGAGGTGTTTCCAGATAGTAAATGTCACCCAATCTTCTGCCTGTTCGTCCCTGGGATGATAGCCTGATAATGGCTCGATCGTCTCTCCCACTGCCTCCAAAATTTGCCCCAACGAGATACGATTTGCCGGCCTAGCCAATTGATAACCCCCTTGCGCTCCCCGAAAGGAACGAACTAACCCCGCTCGTCGCATTTCTATCAGCAATTTCTCTAGATAAGCAGCCGGGATATCTTGACGCAGGGCGATCGATTTTACCGATACGGGAGTCCCCCTCGGTTGTAAACTAAGATCCAGCAAGGCTTTAACACTATAGTGACCCCTAGTTGTTAGCTTCATTATCCCTCATTTTTACCTCTTTATCTCTATCCTACCCCTGCTCTCATTGATGAGAGAAAGGCTAACCTCCCTTACCCCGGCATCTCGATCAACATTGATAAATTCTGTTAAGATTTCGATCGAGAGATAGGGTCTAATCAATTACAATCAATTTCCTCAAGCAAGTGATAATTTTTAGTTTATACCGTGTAAGATAAGTGTAGAGAGCAATCGTAACCCGATTGTTTCTGGTCAGGGGGAGCAATTCTCCTCGACTGGCCTTGATGACCCTAACCTTTACTTATCTACCGCGAACTTAAATGAACAAAACTACTAATCCAGAACCCCTGACCGGCCTCGAACTAATTGAGAAAGTTAAACAGCTAGGCAACCTCAGCAAAGAGGAAAAAGCCCGGGAATGCGGCTACTATACCATGACAAAAAATGGTATTGAACGCGTTAATATGATGAAATTTCTCAATGCTTTAATCGATGCTGAGGGAATTGACTTAGATAGCAGTGCCAATGGTCACGGACGAGGTGGGCGCTCGGCCAGCTACCGGATCAGTGTCCAATCTAATAATAATCTCCTGATCGGTTCGGCCTACACCAAAAAAATGGGACTTAAACCGGGAGATGAATTTGAAATTACTTTGGGGAGAAAACATATTCATCTCAAGCAAGTTGGTGCCAGCGACGACGACGAATAGCAATAATTAAGGAGAGAGCCGTTTCACTCTCTCCTTGCCATTAGATAAGCTCTTGTCTATTGAAACTAGGTATTTTATCCTCAATCGGTCTTTAAGTATCTAGATAGGGTTTGCTTAATAAATCTAAAAACCTTGTTGGATAAGACTTTTAGACTTTTTTGACATCAAAAAGTGCTGACCATTGGAGTGATCGGGGGAAAATTTAGACATTTTTTCCCTGAAAATGGGTAAAATTCCACGGCCGACACCCCACACCTTGCCCCCACCAACAAACTTTTTCAGCAGCTCCTAACTAGGAATTCTCCGCTTCTTTGGAGACAATCCAGAAAGCGTGGATAATGCCGGGGACATAACCAATTAAAGTTAAGATAATGTTAATAACAAAGGCTAAACTCAGTCCCGTGGTCAAAAATACGGCTAAGGGCGGCAAAAAAAACGCACAAACTAGGCGAAGAAACATTGTCCATACCTCAAAAAGACTTTAGTGAATCTTAATTCTATATTAAGCTTGCTCTCCTTAAATTTGCCATAAAATGGCAGTGATCGCAGAAAAATTAAGGAGAAATTCATGATCGGCATTCTTTTAAATATTCTTGCCACTGCCCTGAGTTTATTGGTGGTTGATATTATCTTCCCCGGCGTTAAAGTCGATAGCTTTATTGTGGCCATGGTTGCGGGGGCAGTTATTGGTTTAGTTAACGCACTGGTTAAACCGATTCTAGGACTGCTTTCCCTGCCGATTACTATTCTCACCCTCGGTGGCTTTATCCTTGTTCTCAATGGCTTTTGTTTCTGGTTAGCCTCGATTCTCGTGCCTGGATTTGCGGTTAAGGGTTTAGTGGCTTTTATCGCTGCGCCCATCGTCCTCTCTCTGGTCAACACCCCCTTAAATAAATACTTCGCTGAAAAAGGTTCCAGCGAAGTACCACAATAGTCAGTGACCAGTTATCAGTTATCAGTACCCTTAGTATAACACCTTTGATCCCAAAATCATACCTTCGTGCAGAAAAAGGCCAAAAATAAATACTTCGCCGAAAAGGGTTTCAGCGAAGTACCACAATAGTCAGTGACCAGTTATCAGTTATCAGTGTCTTTACTATAACACCCTTTTTCGATCAGTGCAAGACTTTTTTCAAATTTTAGGCCAAGAATTTTGGACCCAAACCGACTTTCGGCGCGTACACCGCCCGATCGCCTAATTCTGCTTCGATGCGTAATAAGCGATTATACTTAGCCACCCGTTCACTGCGACTGAGAGAACCGGTTTTAATCTGTCCGGCATTAGTAGCCACCGCCAGATCTGCGATTGTGGTGTCTTCCGTTTCTCCGGAACGATGACTGATGACAGAACGATAACCGTGACGGGTAGCCAGGGCGATCGTTTGTAGGGTTTCCGTCAAAGAACCGATCTGATTGAGTTTGATCAGGATCGAGTTAGCAATACCCAGATCGATCGCTTTTTGCAGACGGATGGGATTAGTCACCATCAAATCATCGCCCACCAACTGAATCCGCGCCCCCAGTTTATCGGTCAATAATTTCCAGTTATCCCAATCTTCCTCGTGTAAACCGTCTTCAATAGAAATAATCGGATAGCGATCAACTAAACTAGCCAAAAAATCCACCATTTCGGCGGGAGAATGGGCAGAACCATCGTAGATGTATTGACCATCCCGATAGAATTCACTGGCGGCCACATCCATAGCTAAAGCCACCTCCGACCCCGGTTTATAACCAGCACGTTCGATCGATTCGATCAAAATATCCAAAGCTTCCTGATTTGAAGCCAAATTCGGAGCATAACCGCCCTCATCGCCCACACCGGTCAGTAATTTGCGTTCGTGCAAGGCCTTACCCAAAGCGGCGAATACTTCCGCCCCCCAACGCAAACCTTCCTTAAAAGAATCGGCCCCGATGGGGAAGATCATAAACTCCTGAAAATCGACGTTATTATCAGCGTGAGAACCACCATTAATCACGTTCATCATTGGGACGGGTAGCACATTGGCCATCGGGCCACCGAGATAACGATAGAGAGGCAATCCCAGATCCGCCGCCGCTGCTTTGGCCGTAGCCAGAGAGACGGCTAGGATAGCATTAGCCCCTAATTCTCGTTTATTGGCCGTGCCATCGCGATCGATCATAGCTAAATCGATACTAGCTTGGTCGAAAGCATTCATCCCCTGCAAAACCGGGACGATTTTTTCGTGGACATTGCGAACCGCTTTCAGGACACCCTTACCACCGTAACGCTGGGGATCATCATCGCGTAATTCGTGGGCCTCAAAACTACCCGTAGAAGCACCACTGGGAACCTGGGCCAAACCGAGCGCCCCCGATTCTAACAGCACTTCCGCTTCGATCGTGGGACGGCCGCGGGAATCTAGAATCTCCCTAGCTGCGATCGCTTCGATGGGAACTTCGATTTTATCTAACATAACTTATCGTCTCCAACTCAATTTACGGGGTAATTTCGGCTGATTACTAATTGCCTAAAGGGAAATCCACGTTGACAATCTGCTTTTGATCATCAAAAACGAGGATTAAGGTATCCGTCAGTTTTTCAAATTTAATCGTCACCAACACCAGATCCACACCGTCCGTATCCGAGCCTTTTCTGACCTGAGTTCCCACGATCCGACGCACGGGGCCGGTACGCTTAAGTAAATTCTCCCAAGCGCCTTGTACTCTGGTGGGGAAAACTTCCGCTTTCAGGAGAGGATGTAAAAAACCTCGGGCCAGGCCGTAGTCTTTATTGACCAAAGCCGTGACAAAAGCGGTGCCAATCTCAGAAATACTGCGAAATTCGGGAAAATCGGCGGCAACTATCTGACCGGACCGGTTAAAGGTAACTATCACATCGTCGGTAACTTTCTCAAATTCAACGGTGACAATCACCAGATTGGCATTGATAGCATCGAGTAGCTTGCTTTTGACAATGCGCTTAAACGGTCCAGTATTGTCAGTAACTTGGCTTTCCCAGACCTTTTGCAATTTTTCGGCAGTCCAGAGGGGTTTTAGTTGGGGTGACAAAGCTGCAATAACTTTGTCGTATTGTTTAGTTCCCAACCATTCTACTAACTGCCGAGCTTGCTTTTCTTCCCGAACGGGATCACCAATAGCGATCGCAGTCGGTTCTAGGTTCGCCTGTACTGGTGAAGCGCTGAACGGAGTCCAAGGCAGGGAAAAACCCATTAAACACAAAGAGAGAATCGATACCCGTTTCGCTAATGAAAGCCGCATCATTTCAGCTATTGCTCCGCAAATAAATAACGTTTTTCCACTTGACGATTGAATTGATGCCATTGTTCATTAGTTAAAGCATTCAACATCGGTCGATCGGGCAATATCTCTCCCCTTGTTATACTGGTTTAACGATTAAAACTACCGCCGAACGCGCTTGCACCTGATAGGTTTCTGATTCAATAGCGGCGGCGGCATCTAAATCACAGGCTGCCTCGGACAATTGCCCAGCAGTATCGATGACGCGATGCCATTTTTCCCCTTGTCCCAAGGGTGGTAACTGGAAGTTGAGAGATTCCCAGTAAGCGTTGAGCATAATGTGTAAATACTCGTTCGCCTTGGGATGACGCAGGGAAAAAGCTAAACTGCGGGAATCTTCCGACCAATCGGGTTTACTCAACTGTACGCCATGCCAACTGAGATGGGGTTCAAGACTGGTATAGGTGACTTCTAGCAATTTTTCTTGACGGAAAAGAGCTAATTTTTTATTAAAATCGATCAGTCTCCTTACGAAACACCAAAGATCGAACTCTTGCTCTACCGCACTCCAATCGAACCAACTTAACTGGTTATCCTGACAATAGGCGTTATTGTTGCCCTTTTGGGTGCGTCGCACTTCGTCCCCCATCAACAGCATAGGTGTTCCTTGGGAAATAAACAGGATCGTTAAGAGATTTTTTATTTGTTGCAGTCGCAGGGTTTTAATCCTCTCGTTATTGGTTTCCCCTTCTATCCCACAATTCCAGCTAAAATTATGGTTGCAACCGTCCCGATTCTTCTCGCCGTTAGCCTCGTTGTGTTTCTCGTCGTAGGAAACTAGATCGTTGAGGGTAAAGCCGTCGTGACAGGTAACAAAATTTATACTTCTATTGACATCGGTATCGGGTCTGTGGTATATGTCGGGACTTCCTAAAATCCGCGCCGCTAATTTGCTGACTATGCCGGCATCTCCCCGGACAAAAGCGCGCACATCATCGCGAAAAGGACCATTCCACTCGGAAAACCAATCGGCAAATTCGACAAATTGACCGACACTATACAATCCTGCTGCGTCCCAAGCTTCGGCGATTAATTTTGTCCCAGCTAAGACCGGATCCGATTCGATCGCCCAGATCATGTTATAACCTTTTTGCAGGATCGGTTCCCCGTCCACATTGCGCGATAATACGGCCGCTAGGTCAAAGCGAAAACCATCGACGTGCATTTCCGACACCCAATAGCGCAAACAATCGAGAATCATTTTGCCCACAATCGGATGACTGCCCTTGAGGGTGTTACCACAGCCGGTATAGTTGCTATAGATGCTTTTATCTTCTGCATCGAGGATGTAGTAGGTGCGATTATCGATACCTTTCAAGGAAAGAGTCGGCCCGATTTCGTCCCCCTCGGCGGTATGATTGAAAACCACATCGAGAATCACTTCGATCCCCGCTTTGTGTAAAGCTTTCACCAGATCTCGAAATTCATTCAAAGGACCCAGGGGTGAGCGATCGCTACTGTAACCGGCATGGGGCGCAAAAAAGCCGATCGTGCTATAACCCCAATAGTTAGTTAACCCTGGCATAGCGGCAGCGGGATCAAAGTAATGAATCGGTAACAATTCCACGGCAGTAATGCCTAGGTTTTTCAAATAGGGTATTTTTTCGATTAATCCCGCAAAAGTACCTCTTTTTTCCTCGCTAACCCCGGAATTCGGGTTACGAGTAAAACCACCGACGTGCATTTCGTAGATCAAACTGGCAGAGTAGGGAGTGCGTAGCGGTGCGTCATCTTCCCAATCGTAGCGGCCTGGATCCACTACCAGACCCCGCAAAGCTCGATGACAATTATCGCCTTTTTCGCTGGCAGCTTGTCGATCATAAATTTCCGCACCGACAATCGCTTTCGCATAGGGATCGAGAACTACTTTATCAGGATCGAAGCGATGACCCTGGGCCGGATTATCCGGACCATAGACTCGATAAGCATACACTTGACCGACTCCAATGCCGTGAACGAAAATATGCCAATAGAAAAAAGTGCGATTTTCTTGGGGATTCAGACGAATAATTTGACTAGGTTGCGGGGAATTGGCATCATCAAATAATAATAATTCTATGGCAGTGGCATACTTAGAAAATAGTGAGAAGTTGACACCATCGGCCAAGACAGTCGCACCGACGGGATGGCTTTTACCGTGATCGGTTTTTAAGGTCATTGTCAAGAGATAAGAAGTGATTAGGAGTAGTATGAGATTATACTAAATCCTGTTTAAAAAGTGTAGGAGAGTGGGAAGTGGGCTTCGTCCGTGAGCTTTTGCGTTCGACAAAAGCTCACGCCGAGGTCTGAACGGAAGTGACAAGTGGGGAGATGGAAGAAACACCATAACTTAGGAGTTAATCATAAGACCTCTGGCAAAAGTCAAAAATCTGACCTTAGGTGAGGAGTATTAATTAAATGCTCTGTTTATGTATTTTATGCAATTTTATGACTATTTTTCTCATTTTTGAACTCTCAAAAATTAATTGTGCAAGAACTCTAAACATAAAAAAGAACTTGATTCCTTGCTCACTCTCCGATTTCAGAAGTTTAATAAATCTCAGATTATGACAGTATCAAGTATATCTACCCAGTGATTACTGTGGGCAGCGACAAGTGAGCGGCGATCGGGTCAAAATGATAAGTATTTTATATGTAAATACCTTCAATACTTAAAAATATTTAAATTGACAATTGGTAATATTTATTTTTACTCAAGAATTTATTGAGAATAATTTCTATTTATTTACGAGGTTGCAATACTTCCAGCGATTCTGGTATAATTTTGCATTATGCTACGGTGAGCTTTTCTGTGCTTTTTTGAAGTTTTCAAGGTCTAGCTTGCCTTGAAACCATTGCTAAATCTAGACTTTCCCTTTTAGCCAAACCAAACACTTTCGCCAATTATCCCTTTTTTGCCTAACAACGTTGATCTAATTTTTGTGTAGTTTTGTTGCAAAGTCAAATTTTTTTTGACAAAATGCCCAAATTGTGGTAGCGACGAAATGACGGGATTTAGCATCATCTCTAGTTCCAGTGTTTCCTAAAACTAGAGACTTCGTACCTCACCCTTAAGATAACTGCTAGAGTTGTTTCTTCTAGTATTTGAATTGATAAAAATAAATTTATTTGATGTTGTCCGTTGAGATTTTTTGGGTAATATAAGCCCCTCTCTTGTTTATTACAACGCCAATGCAAAAACTTGTTCAGGAAACCCAAGAGCAATTACTAACAGACTGGAATGACTTCTAATCGTTAGTCTCACTGAGTCTAGTTGAGAAAACCACCATAACCAGCATTGATTATTAACTAAAATTATCTAAAGCTTCAAATTGACGTAAAGCAAGACTAGAACCTTGATTCCAGCCTAATTCAACATAATAGGGGAAAAGTTTCTTGATATTTATATCGGGAAAGAGACAACTATTTTCCCTTTCTTGATAACTGTCTTCTCTGAACAGATATATTTTTAATTCTTCCCGACGATAAACCCACAATTCGGGGATTTTTAGCAATTGATAAGCTCCTACATCAGTCAGAGAAGTAAAATCCACTTCTATAGCTAAATCGGGAGGAGGATCAACAGTTAAATCAATTCTTTCTTTGCCTAAAATTGCCTGTCTATTATCAATATAAAAACAAGTATCTGGTTCTACTCCTGCTTCTCCCGGCATTTTCAAGGTAATCGGATCAAAACATTCCCAGTCTTTACCTTGACGACGGAGGATAATTTTTACTAAATCACTTAAAAGATTGATACGTTTGCCATGACTTGGTAGGGGAGACATAAGCCGAATTTCTTGAGTTTTGCGATTAAAATAGAGTTTGGGATAGGTTTTTTGGAGACGTAAACTCAGCAATCTTTCGTAATCTTCCCAAGTCTGATGGGGAAAAATAACTTGACTGCCCGGAGATAAAGATAAAGTATTTTCGTTGAGAGTAATTAGTAGCATTTTGGTAATTATCCTTGATTTTTAGCTGTGGGATTTAACTAATTTCGCTCTGGCAACCAATGCCTATCAAGCATTTGTTCGAGGGAATAGGGACAATTTAGAGGAAAATTGTGAGGAGATATTTCAGTTTTTTGCCCGACAATAAAAACGGCATCTTGATAGATTTTTTCTTGGTTACCTAGGAGATATTTTTCTAGATTTGTGCTTAAATATCCATTTAGCTGAACTCTAAAAGTGGCTATTTCTCCTTGCCAATGCCGATGATTTAATTCAAATTCTTCTGACCAATATTGCCACAGCAAAAGATGAATAATTATCTGTCTTAAAAAACTCTCAACTCGATTTTTATCCCGTTTGCTCAAAGCCTCCAACTCCTCGATTAAATGTTGAATATCCAACTCAGCTAGACGATTGGCCTTGAGGAGTTTAATTGTTTCAGTCAACCAGAGATGTTCATCTTGTTCGTAGAGAAATTGTAACCGATTTAGCCAAGTATCTTTTTTCATATTTTTTCGGCTGAGGAGACTTCTAAAACTGCTTTCGGGTAGGCAATGCGTTGATGGTGGAATTGTTGCCAAACTTGCACAAAAACCTCGGCAATAATTGGTAATTCCTCTTGACGAATACCACTATCTACTAATTGTTGCTCGCGCCATCGGGCCTGAAAAATCTTTTTGATCATATCCATGGCTTGTTCTGGGGAGGCCTCCTTTAGCGATCGCAAAGCGGCCTCGCTACTATCGGCTAACATGACGATCGCCGTTTCTCGCGATTGGGGAATCGGACCATCGTAGCGAAAGGCCGCCTCATCGACGATTTCTTGACCATTTTGGGCGGATTTTTGCAAAGCTTGCTGATAAAAATAGGAAATTAAGAGATTGCCTTGGTGTTCGGGAATAAAATCGCGGACCACTCGCGGTAAACCGTGTCTGCGGGCCATGACTAACCCTTCGCTAACGTGCTTTTTAATAATCTCGGCGCTGACGTAGGGATCATTAATTTCATCGTGTTTATTCGGGCCACCCATTTGATTTTCAATAAAACCGAGGGGATCGTGCATTTTCCCGATATCGTGATAAAGGGTTCCCGTGCGAATTAATTCCACATTACAGTGCAGTTTTCGGGCGGCCGCTTCAGCTAAACAGGCGACAAAAAGGGTATGTTGAAAAGTACCCGGTGCTTCCGTGGCCAAACGTTTGAGCAAACTACAATTAGGATTGGACAACTCCACCAGACGAATGGGAGTCACCACATCGAAACAGCGTTCCAAATAGGGGGATAATCCTAGGGCGATTACCGTCCAAGCTATCCCCGATAGACCATAGACGAGCGCCGTGGGTAGTAGAGTATAGATGACCGTGCTGGCCGTGGCGCTAACGATTAGGTAGGTGAGCAGATAAACACCCCCTTGACTGACTCCGATTCCCATTCCTAGGAGCGATAATTCATCCCGGGAGCGCAATTTTGCCGCTATCATCGCCGCTAATAGTCCCCCCATCGTCCCGGCGATTAAATCGGCGCTGATGCCTTGGATGCTGAATAGGGAAAGACCGGCAGTTAAGAGGACTTGGGTGACGGCCAAAGTCGGGCCGTAGAAACTGCTGACTAATAAACCCACGGCTGCCAGATTGGTAAAGGGAATATGGGCGATCGCTAGGATCGGTGTGGTAAAACTTAGTAAACCCAAGAGAAGAAAATCCCGGTGACGCAGGGGCCGATGGAGACGCTGGGAAACGAGGCAAAAAGTCCCGATCGCGCCGGTGACAAGGATTGCCGTTGACCCTAAACCCATCCAGTTAATGCCCCGTTCGCTTAAACCAAAGCCATCGATGAGAACAAACTGAGCTTGAGTAATTTTTTCGCCTGCTTTAACGATAATTTGACCGGTTTGAGCGTTAGACATGACCATATCTACCGCTTCCACTGCTTTAGTGGCTTGTTCTTTGGTTGCCTCTCGATCTTCTATCAGGTTCGTTTGTCCCTCTAGGGCCGCCAGAAGGATATTTTCGGCTAAAGACTGCTGACGACGGCTTAGGCGATCGCTGCTAATCTGCACGGCGATGGTATCCTGTAGGTGACTGGTGGAAATACCCGGGGGAATGCCTTGCACCAAAATCCGGCGCCCCGCTTGCAGGACGGCTTTTTCTAGGTTTTGCCACTCTCGATCGCCCATTTGGGCCACTGTGATCAGATCGGCATATTTGAGTTTATTTAAGCTGGAATGCCGATAATTTTGGCTGGTTTGCTCGTATAATTGCCGTAATTGCTCCAATCGATCGATAAATTGCTCAAAGTTTCCCTTCGTCACGCGCTGACCATAGGCTTGGATTTCCTGCATAGCATATTCCTGCTCTTTTGTCAAGGGTTTTGCAAAAGATTCTTTATGGTTGAGTCCGCTTTGTAGAGTTGACCATTGAGCGGCAGAAAAGGTGAGCAGCGTTCCCAGCGTGGCGTTAGAAATAGTTCTGCTCATTAAAATCGAATTTTTTGGCAAAATTGGGCTAATTTGACTTAATTGCCCTAAAGTGTCCCGTAGCGATCGCTCGATCTGGGCAGTGATTTGGGGGTCTCTTTTCAGCCGGGGAAGCAGTCCAGCCCGAATTTTTTGGCGTTTGAGGGCGGTGGTTTCTTGGTCTTGAAAACGGGCATCTTCGGGGGCGATAATCGTGACGGGGGAAATAGTCCCGACGGCCAATTTCGGCTGATTATAGAAACGATAACCGACCACGCTAGTCAGACAACCGACGGTAAACAGGAAGATTAACGGTCGTCGCAGTTTACCGAGGGAGTAAGAGCGAGATTTTCGGGCAGAATCAGGAAAAACAGTGAAAGAATGCAGAAAATGATTCATAAATTCCAGCTAAATTCTATAAACTGCGCCGCCATGCCCAGGGAAACAATACCGGCAACTTGGTTTTGGGTTCCCTTTTCTATTTTAAGGATTCCCTGTACAGAAAAAATTTTTTTCTCGATCGGGGTTGGGGGTTGGGGATTTCAGTTATCAGCTTCTGAAGGCAAGGGGCAACAGGCACTCGTGCAGAAGACAGAATCTGGCAATTCTCCTACCTAAAAAGAAGGTTAGAAACTAAGCACATCAAAGCTTTTAGCTTAACCAATTAGGTTTTAGATTCGGCCCTTTTTATCAGTTATCAGATGTGAGTTGTCAGATGTGATACCATTTTTCACAAGTAATGGCAGAGATGGTTAATTGCCCTCACCCCTAACCCCCCACCCCCCCTGCCCCCCCGACATCGGGGTAGGGCTGATTCATTCTCTAGTTTGATTCCTTGTTTGTCTGTCTTCAATCGCTTACGGGGCAAGCAAAGCAAGGCATTTTAAAAATTTTTCAGATATTTGTTCTGAGAAA
>NZ_JACJQV010000156.1 GCF_014696875.1 Microcystis wesenbergii FACHB-1317
AAAATAATAATTGTTCCTGTAGGAAGACGTTCTCCTTGTAACTGCCCTCGATTCCACATTCTCCAAGCAGTGTCATAACTGATCCCTTTTTTCTTAGCATAATCTGATAGTTTTATATGAACTGCAACGTAAACTTGTACTAACCATATTAGCAGTTGTTTGCAGTCATTTGCATATATTTTTTACAAAACTAAACAATACCGCTGCCGGTGCCGGGGGTTCCCGTAGTGGGATCGGTATAGACGAGGCGAAATTTCGGCCAGACTTGCTGGATAATAAAGTCCACTTCCTTGCGAATCGGGGCCCAAGTGGTACTTCCCCCGTAGTTAAATAATCCTTCCGGGACATTTTTAACTGCACCTAAAGTTTCAGAAATTTGATTATTCGAGGAGGAAGATGAATGAGATCGATCATTGAGATTGGGAAAGGTTTTGTTGAGCAACCACCAAGCAATTCCTCCTAAAAGTGTCGATGTCACCATAACCGTCAACAGCAGCGGAAGAATTTCATTTTTCTGGGACATAAAATCAGGATCAGGCTTCGGACTACTTTAATGATAATCCCAGCTTTTTTTAATGACCCTAACTTTGACAATTCTGTCGGGTTATGGGAATTATTAAGAATAAACCCTTCTTAGTTTATTGGACAGGCTTCCTAAAATAGATGGTCATCGAGATCGAGCAGCGTTGAAACCCTGCTCGATCTTAGCGATGAGAATCCCCGTCTTTTGCAAGCGGGGAGATGTCAACACACCTCTATCAGAGGATTTTTGCGAGGATTTTGTTTCTGACTACCAGCTAGACTTGACTACACCGGGTAAGAGACCTTGGTGCGCCCATTCGCGTAAAACGTTGCGGGATAAACCAAAATCGCGATAGTATCCTCTCGGTCTGCCCGTCGTTAAACAACGGTTGCGGTGACGACTGGGAGCGCTATTGCGGGGTAATTCCTGTAATTTTTGGTGAATTGCCAGTTTTTCTTCAAAATCTTCGGCGGTGCGGAATTGTTCTTTTAGTTCCGTCCGTTTAGCTTCGTATTTTTGTCTGAGACGATCGCGTTTTTTCTCGCGTTCTACCATCGATTTTTTTGCCATGGGGTTTCTCGAAAAAGATTTAACCTGTAAAGACAGCATTTCCCATTATAACCTGAATCTCTCCCTAGCCGTCAGACGATAATTTTGGCCACTTCCTAACACCGGTGACAAAAGCAACATTTCTTGATATTAATTCTTAAAGTCCTAGTTGAAAATTTTCTATGTCTGAACCGCCTCAATTTCTCCAACAACGTCTTTTTTATCAAGGTCGCGTCTTTCAATTTCAAGTCTCGAAACTGCGTTTACCTAACGGTGTCGAGGGAGAATGGGAATGTGTCCGTCATCCGGGGGGCGCTTTAGCAGTTCCGATCACCAAGGAAGGTCAATTAGTTTTAGTACGTCAGTATCGATTTAGTCTGCAAGCTCGAATTCTGGAATTTCCCGCTGGAACGATCGATGAAGGAGAAGACCCCGCTACGACGGTAAAACGAGAATTAGAGGAAGAAGCGGGCTATCGGGCGCATAATTGGCAATCTTTGGGTAAATTTGCCCTGGCACCGGGTTATTCCGATGAATACATCTATGCTTTTCTGGCCCAGGATCTGGAAAAATTAAGTTTGCCCCCCGCTCAAGATGCCGATGAAGATCTAGAAGTGGTTTTTATGAGTTTTGAGGCAATGGAATCAGCGATCGCTCGGGGAGAATCGATCGATGCTAAAACTATTACTAGCTTCTATCTAGCCCGTTTAGCCCTTAATTAATCTTTTCAATCACCGCTTGTCCTAGTTGAATCAACTCAAAACCGATAAAAAGGCTTAAAATCACGGTGACAGCCTGATTAAGCAGGGGTATATTGCCTTTGCCGAGAGCAGAAGCGACGAATTTGACCACAACTAAAACGAGAGCGCTAACAACGGCGATTTTGACGGCGATCATAGATTAATTTTTCCTCACGGTTAACCGAAGTATACTATTTCTAGACTTTTTCTGGCTCGTTTCATCTTCGGCTTGATACAAAATGTAGCATTTTGGTGGAGAGCGCTCCTGTCATTGGCAAAAATGCCCAGGTTTTTGTTAAGAATTGTAAAATGTAGTTAGATTTATTTGCTCAGAAGGGGATTCATGTCTAACCAAGAATCGATTTTTCCATTCCCTCAAAAACCAGTGTATTCCTCCGTATTCAAGTCGATTTTAGCGATAATATCAGTTATCTTAATTATGTTAGCAGTGATCGGCGGGCTAATGATGGTCAGTTTATCATTATGTTGGCCGGAACACAATATTTATCGATTACTCCTTGGCTTAGTAGAAGAATTTTTTAACCCCTTTGCTTGGATCAAAGTTCCCACAGTTACTAATAGCTATCAATTATTATTACCCACGGTTATCCTGCTAATTTTTACGCAGTTAATCATTTTCTTGTCTCCGCGTCCGCAAGTTTGGTCAAGATTAGTCATTATTTCTATCACTCTCGCTATCACCCTGCGCTATCTAGTCTGGAGAATTCTGGAAACCTTAAATCTTTCCACCCCTCTCAATGGCTTTTTTAGTTTACTGCTTTTAGGCATTGAGATGATAGTTTTAAGTGGTAGCATAATTCAGTTAGTTTTAGTATTAACCACGAAAGATAGACGCAAAAAAGCTGATTTTTATAGCCAAGCGGTAATCGATAAAAAATATTTACCGACGGTAGATATTCTGATTCCCACCTATAATGAGCCAGCCTTTATCTTAACAAGAACTATTATCGGTTGTCAATCCCTTAATTATCCTCATAAAAATATTTATATTCTCGATGATACCCAAAGATCAGAAATTCATCAATTAGCAGAAAAATTAAATTGTCATTATCTGACTCGTCAGGATAGAAAAAATGCTAAAGCAGGTAATTTAAACCATGCTCTCAGACAAACTCAAGGAGAATTAGTGGTGGTTTTTGACGCAGATTTTATTCCTTGTCGGAACTTCCTAGAAAGAACTGTTGGCTGGTTTCAAAACCCTAAAATTGCCTTAGTGCAAACTCCGCAAAGTTTTTATAATGCCGATCCTATTGCCCATAACTTAGGCTTAGAAAATCTCGTTACTCCCGACGAAGAATTATTTTATCGTCATATCCAACCAGCTAAAGATGGGGTGGGTAGTCCTGTCTGTGCTGGCACTTCTTTTATTGTCAGAAGAAAAGCCTTAGAAGAAGTGGGCTACTTTAATATAGAATCTATTAGTGAAGACTATTTCACTGGGATTGCTATCTCAGCGAAAGGTTATGAAGTTATTTACTTAAATGAAAAACTCAGCGCTGGTTTATCTGCCGAAAGTTTATCAGCTTATTTACGGCAAAGATTGCGCTGGGCAAGAGGAACTTTACAGGCCTTTTTTATCAAAGCTAATCCCCTGAAAATTGCGGGACTAACTCTACCCCAAAGATTGGCACACTTAGAAGGACTTTTATCTTGGTTTTATCCCTTAGCTCGTTTATTTTCCCTGCTTATTCCTCTCCTTTATACCTTTGGTTATATCGTACCTTTGAACATTACCATCGATGAGACAATCTATATCTTTTTACCCTACATGATGCTGCAGTTATCCACTTATCACTGGTTAAATTCTCGCTCGCGCTCCATTATTTTTTCTGAGGTACTATCGATGATTATTTGCGTACCTACAGCCCTAACAGTTCTCCATGTTCTTTGGAAACCTTTTGACAAAGGATTTCAGGTGACACCTAAGGGACTTGCTCGCCAAAATTATCAATATAATTGGCACTTATCCTACCCATTACTGTTTTTTCTCACCATTACTTTAATTAGTATTTTCTTTAATTTAAATCATCACAATTATCAAGAAAGTCCCCTAAATTTTGGCTTGATTTTAGCTATATATAACGTGGTTATTATCATGACTGCTCTGGTGGCTTTATTGGAAGCTCCCCTCACCCTAGAAACTCAATACCAAGCACTGGAATCCCCCGTTAACTTGATAACAGAATCGGATATAATTATACAGGGTAATCTGAAAAAACTTTCGGAAATAGGAGCAGAAATTCACCTGAGGGAACCCATCTACTCAGAAAAATTACTCCTAGATATTTTAGGCGAAGATTTGCGCTTATCTGCTCATCTACTCAATCTAGAAAAACGAGGCAAAATCTGGCAAGCGACCCTTAAATTCCCGCCACTTACCCTATCAGAGCAGAGAAAACTAATTACTTTTCTATTCTGTCGTCCCCAGCGCTGGCCACTGAAAAATACGGCGGGAGAATTAAAATCCCTTTGGTTGCTAATTATCAGCTTTTGTCGTGGAATAGGCTTGATTTGGCGGGCATTTTTGAATCGAAAAACCTTTAGTTAAGTCAAAAGTCGAAAATACTTAGCGAACAATTACCGGCTGTTGACAGAGTTTCTCAGATAGATGAGGTTCGTTCTTGCCGTTGTACTTCACCTTGACGAGAAAGGCTAGATCACAGTTGTCACTTGGCCAAAACTTGACAGTATTATAATAGAAGTAACCATTCTCAGATAAACAGACTTATGAAAAATCGTTTATGCCTTCACCTGATGGCTAATAAGGAAAAAGGGTTTGCCTTGCCTCTTGCCGTGTTAATTGGACTCATCCTGATGGTAACAGGAATGAGTATGATCATGCGCGCCCAAGGAGACCAATCGAAAGTAATTGCCCAAAACGCCAAGGCTGATGGTTTCAGAAGTTCCGAAGCTGGGGTGACGCGTGTACAAGATTTACTCAATAGCGTTCGAGTTATGGCGACGGTTGATAGTGATAGTAATTGTAATACTGTCGGCTGTTGGCAGAACGCCGAAGTACCTGCTGGTAATCCCAGTAACGATTTACAAAAACATTTAAAAAAATTACACACTGCCACCGCCTGTAGTAATCCCGACAATCCCAACGCTGCCGCTACCTTGACGGCAAACATCGCTCAATTACAACTTTTGAGCGGGGGTCAATGGTCTGATCTCGGTAATAATCGTTATTATCGCGTGGCTGAATACAGATTTACCCCAATCGCTGACCCCAATATTCTGGGTTTGGGAGTTCTCACCCTGGAAGGACGTTCCCGCAAAAGTGCCGAAACAGACCTGACTAAGACTGATCTCAATATAGATAGTGACGACAATGCCGCCTCCCGTAACCGCGTGGTGGTAACTGTCCCTATTCTTCCTTCCCCTCCCCCCGCATTTAACCGCACCACAGTCCCAGCTTTATGGATAAGTGAGGGAAATGCGGACGGTGATGCTGCTCAATTTCAAGGGGATGTGGTGGAGGAGGTGGTGAGTCCAGGATGTAATAATGACCAAAATAAGATTCAACAGCCCACACCTGAACCCAGTCCCGGCTACAAGGCGCAATTTGTCGGTGTGACTTTCCCCAATTTACCGCCGATTCCCACTGGCCTTCCCCCTGGGCAGCAAGACCTGGTACTTGCCAGTTCTCAATTTTTTCCCAGAAAAAATGCGGATGGCGCGATTATTGATACCGCTTCTGACCGCACGATTAACGGTCAAAACGTAAAGGTGTACGAGTATATCGTTAATAATATCGACTTGGATGATGGCGAGACGATTACCATTACTCCGGGGCAACGGGTAGTTTTTTATGTTAAAGGTAATATTAACGGTGCGATCGAACACAACTGCGCTGGTCAGGCAGGCTGTAAACCGGGAAATCTACAAATTTATGCCGATAATGGATTAGGTTCCGCTGCGCCGCAAATTTGTCTGAAAGGAAACGAAAACCTCGAAGGGTTTATCTTTGCTCCTGACTATTCCCTCGGTAAAACCGGTACTGGTACTTTCACCGGTGCTGCCTGGGGTAAAGATTGGGGGAAAATTTCAGGCTGTACCTCAAGCGGTGCTGTAGCTGTGACCCAAGGGGTAGGATGGACTGAATTAATCCAAGACCTGAAACCCCCATTTCCCCGACTTGATAAGATTGCCAATTGGTGTGAGGAACCCATCGATACCACGGGTACATCTACGTGTGTACCTTAATTTCCCGACTCCTTAACTCCCTCCCTCTCCCAGTCCCTAAAAAAGTTTAACTTATCGGGTTGATGAGGGGGGTTGAGGATTTCGGTTCAGGACAGGTTTTATTGGTGAAATCACAGCGATAAATTGCCGGTTTTTGCCAACTGAGGGGAATTTCCAGCAAATCCCTCGAACCGGTCATCGCTTGTCCCAGAAAGAGAGCCAGAGCGATACAATTGAGAATTGTATGGGCGATGCGCCAACGATGGGAACGGTCTTTATAGATATCTTCGACAATTGCCAGAGAGAAAATCATCAGTAATGATGCCGCCATACCGATATAGTAGTGGGACCAGTACCATTGGGCCGAGAGTCGCCAGACCCCATCCTGACAACCGATAATAATTAAACCCATGCCAGTCAAGGTGGCAAAAATTCCGCGCCAGAGGCCTTGTCTAGCGCGGTAGAGACAGACCAAAGAGGCAATGGTGACAAAAAACATCAAAATCACAAAAATGACCTGAAAGGAGTCTAATTTTCCGTCTTTTTGTTGATCGACAAAACCATTAAAACCGTAAACGACCGAGTAAGCTAGTGCTAACAGGTTAACCCCTACTACTGTACCCGTTAACCAGCGGCCTAAGCGTAGATGTTCTGGCCCGACCACTGGGGGAATTTTACTTTTATTTCCTGGGGCGGTTTCTAGGCGACGTTGACGGGTTTGCCAAGCAAAGTTAACTACGAGGCCGATAATAGGGAAAACGACCACTATCGCTAGGACAGGATGAATGAGAGCCAGAAAATCGACGAATTGCATATAAATATCCCGAAAATCGTCAGCAGAAAATCGTCAATAGTTGACAAGCTATAGCCTTGTTTTTTTTAGCTTATCGCAGATATCAGGAGCCGGTCGGCAAAAGGCAAAAGGCAGGAGATAGGGTGATAGGAGATAGGGTTCCCCACTTCCCACACCCTACACCCCACACCCCACACCCCACACCCCACACCCCCACTTCCCATTTCGGCCTAGGAACCTCTTCGATGATCGGCTAATCTAAAAGCAGCAATCCCTAGATTCAATCCTGACTATGAAACTGCAAGAACTTTTGACAAATATCACTCCGGTTTCCCCGATTTCTTCTCCTATCGCTTCTATTACCGAGATTACAGGAATTTCTACTAATTCCCATGCTTGTCAACCGGGAGATTTATTTATCGGTTTACCCGGTACTCGCGTCGATGGGGGCGAATTTTGGCGTTCCGCTTTGGAAACCGGGGCCGTAGCGGCGATTATCTCCCCGGCAGCCGCAGCTAAATTTCCCCCCCCGGAGGATGCTTCGGTAATGGTTGTGGCAGATTTAGTTACTGCCGCTGCTGCGATCGCTGCTAAATTCTATCATTATCCGGCCCTTACCCTAAAATTAATCGGTGTGACGGGAACCAACGGCAAAACCACCACCACCCATTTAATTGAATATTTTCTCAGCCAAGCAGAGATTCCCACCGCTTTATTCGGGACTCTTTACACCCGTTGGCAAGGATTCCAAGAAACCGCTAATCATACCACCCCTTTCGCTAACGAGTTACAAGCCAGTTTAGCCAAAGCGGTGAGCGCCGGCAATGAAATCGCCGTCATGGAAGTTAGTTCCCATGCACTGGCCCAGGGACGGGTACAGGGTTGTACTTTTCCCGTGACGGTGTTTACCAATCTCACCAGGGACCATCTCGATTATCACCTCGACATGGAGGATTATTTCGCCGCTAAAGCTAAATTATTTAGTCCCGATTATCTGCAAGGTAAGGCGATTATTAACCTTGATGATGAATATGGTCAACGTTTAGCGGCCTCCCTGTCTCCCCAACAGGTTTTAACCTATAGTGTGTCCGATGCTCGTGCCGATTTTTATACTAAAGATTTACACTATCAACCCACGGGAGTTCAAGGGGTGATGGTGACTCCCCAAGGAGAAATAGCCTTTGCTTCTCCTCTGGTGGGTCAATATAATCTAGCTAACCTCTTAGCGGCGGTGGCGGCAGTGTTAGAATGTGGTTTAGATTTAGGGACAGTAATCGCTCAAATTCCCCAGTTTTCAGGAGTACCGGGGCGGATGGAACGGGTTAGCACCGCTCCCGACCAAGATATCAGCGTCATTGTTGATTATGCCCATACTCCCGACAGTTTAGAGAATGTTTTAAAAGCAACACGTCCCTTTATTTCTGGTCGGATGATTTGTGTTTTTGGTTGTGGCGGCGATCGAGATCGGACAAAACGGCCATTAATGGGGAAAATAGCCGCAGAATTAGCAGATTTAGCTATAGTTACCTCGGATAATCCCCGCACAGAGTCTCCCGAACGAATCCTTGAGGATATTATCGCTGGCATTCCCCCAGAAATTACCGTGCAGGTAATTAGCGATCGCGCTTTGGCCATTGACACCGCTATTCAAACAGCACAACCGGGAGACGGAGTAATTATTGCCGGTAAAGGTCACGAAGATTATCAAATTTTGGGGACGGAAAAAATCCCTTTCGATGACCGCGAACAGGCCCGGGCTGCCTTGGTGAAAGTGAGAAAGTGATTAGGGGATAGGAGACAGTTATCAGTGACCAGTAACCAGTAATCAGAGACCAAAGAACAGGCAATAGGCGAATTTTTACTTTAGTCTCGGGTGCATCTCAATTGTGGAGAAATATATATATTGCGGTTTTCAGTCTAATAAGGTATAGTAAATCCCTTGATAGATAGGGCTTGCTGAATAAATGTGAAATGTAGGCAAAGTAAGGGTTTTGGGGCTTTTCTCGCGAAACAGGTGCAAGATTTTGAGAGAATCGTCGTTCAAAACCTCGCGTCTTCATCGGCCCGCGTCCTGTAGGGGCGAAGCATTCGGGCAATAACCTATCGGTGAAACCGGAGATTTTCTATCCGAATGCTTCGCCCGTACTTTTTCAGCAAGCCCTAGATAGGCCTTTCAGCGTTTCAATCGGGACTCACTTCTGTGAAAACCGCTATATTAGAGTTCTTGCATAATTAATTTTTGAGAGGGCAAAAATGAGAAAAATAGGCATAAAATTGCCTAAAATCTGTGAATAGACCATTTAATTGATTAATGCTCATTCTTAATTCTCCTGACTACTGACTACTGACTACTGACTCCTCACCTAACCGAATATTTTTGATTTTTGCCAGAGGTCTATTACATTTTGGACGCAGGCAGTGCGCCCCTACCATTGGGCGCATTAATATTAATGTAGGGGCAAATTGCCCTCGCCCTCTTTTAACAACTTCTGCTGCTCACCAATAGGTGAGAGAAAGTCACAATTATGAGATGCCTCCTTTTAGTCTCTCTTTGTTTAGTTTTTCCTTTCAAGCCACTCCCTGTTAATTTTCGGCAATTTTAGGGAATCATAAACTAGAGAAAGACTGGTAGAACTAGCGATCGCTTGTTGACATCGTTTGAGATCACAGTTTTTCCCTGTGTTGAGATTGAGGAATCAAGATTGGCAATTCTCCCATTACCAGTCTTCCGATTCTAAAAGTTATGGCACGATGCTTTGAGGTTAAAACACCTCCCAAAACCAAAAAGGGAGATAGAGCAAAAATTTGCCGATAGCTCCCGGGCTAAATGCTTGCCGCTATAGGAATGAAAACCCCTCATAAGGTCAATTGGTGACTCTCAATGATCTACTGCGTTAATCCCTCCTGTTCTCAACCGAAAAACGCTCCTACAGCGTTAATCTGCGAGAATTGCGGTTCAAAACTTCTTCTGCACGAGCGCTATCGAATCCTGGGCATTTTAGGGAGAGGAGGGTTTGGGGCAACTTTTGCTGCATCGGATCTGTCCCTACGGGGTAACCCAATATGTGTGGTCAAACAACTGCGACCTTCCACTGACGATCCTAATATTTTTCGCATAGCCAAAGAACTGTTCGAGCGAGAAGCGGAAACCTTGCGTAAAGTCGTGATTCATCCGCAGGTTCCCCGATTATTAGACTATTTTGAAGATAATCAACAGTTTTATCTAGTTCAAGAATACGTTGAAGGTGATAACCTGTACGAAGAGGTAAAAAAACGCAGTCCCTTTAGCGAAGCGGGAGTCAAACAGTTTTTAAGCGAACTTTTGCCGATTTTGAAATATATCCACGAACAAAAGGTAATTCATCGGGATATCAAACCCGCTAACCTAATTCTTCGGCAAACGGACCGAAAATTGGTTCTAATTGACTTTGGGGCGGTAACAAATCAAGTTAACACTATGATTGCTCACACCAATTTGGCCTTGGGGACCGAAGGTTATGCCCCTCCTGAACAGATGGCCATGCGTCCCGTTTACGCTAGTGATATCTACGCGGCGGGAGCTACCTGTCTCTATCTACTCACGGGCAGCTCTCCTAAAGATATCAAGGCTGATCACAATACAGGTGAATTACTCTGGGAAAAATTAATCAAGGTGAGTCCCCAGTTTGCTAAAGTCCTGAAAAAAATGCTGGAATTCTCTGTCCGTCATCGCTACAAATCCGCCCAAGAGGTAATGGATGCTTTAGACATGACTGCTTATGCCGATAGTCTAGCCCAAAGTTTAATCGCAGCTCCAGTGGTTACTTCCCCGAAACCACCACAAGATTCAGGTCTGATAGCCAATTCCTCCGTTTCTGTCCCTCTAAGTTCCAAATTGCGCCCCAAAAATCCAGTTGTCTCTTCAGATAATATGCTGGCAGATAGGAGTAAAGCCCACAGCACCATAGATATAACCTTACTGAAGAAAAAACCCCCCTTAGATGCAAAAGCAATTCTCGATGCTTACAATAACGGCCAGCGCAATTTTGCCCAAGAGGAATTAGCGAATCTCAATCTGGCCAAAGTAAAACTTTTGGGGGTAAATTTCTATCAATGCAAATTAACAGGAACTAATTTACAAGGAGCAGATCTGTCTAATGCGGATCTGGGCCGGGCTGAGCTCAGTCAAGCTATTCTCAAAAGTACCAATTTAAATAATACCTATCTCGCTTATGCAGACCTAGAAAAGGCCGATTTACGCGGGGCTAATCTCACCGGTGCCTATCTTCGCTACGCTAATCTCAAAGGTGCTAATCTTTGCGGGGCTAATCTCTCTGATGCCCAAGTAACTCAAGAACAAATCGCCCTAGCAAAAACCAATTGGTTAACAGTTATGCCCAATGGTAAACGCGGTTCCTGGTAATCTTTTTTCAGTGATCAATAATCAGCAATCAGTAAAAAGACAGTAGGAAACTTCGATTTAATACTGTCACTTAAAACTCAAATCTGATAGCTGATAACTTACCCACTGATAACTGATCACTGATCACTGATCACTGATTTAACCGCGGCTTTCCTTAAAGGTTTTGTAGGCGGTTTCGGAGTCGAAAATATGGCAATAATCAACGATTCGCTGCATTAATGCCCAAGAAAACTCAGTTTCTTTTAGGTGACTACCCCAATTTTCTTGGAGACTAGCGTGAACTTTGCGGAGGTTATAGGAAGGAATCGCCGTCGAGATATGATGGGGGATATGGACATTAATATCGTGACAGAGAATTTCTACCCAACGGGGATAGCTACAGTGAACCGTTCCCTCTAGTTGCGCTAAAGCTTGATTCCACTCTTCGGGATAGTAAAATTGAATATCGGGGTCTGTGTGATGGACAAGGGTAAAGGTACTCATCCAAAAATGATAGACAAACCAAGGTACCACCCAAAATTTAACCAATCCCCAGACACCAGTGTAGAAAATGAGGGTTGGGAAAAAAATAGCGGCAAAAACCAGAACTACAATCATCGAAAAGCGGGCTTTTTCCCGTTCGTTCTCTTTGAATTGTTCGATGTTGAAGTGTAGAATAGCCCAGTGGGCGATCGAACCGAGCCACCAGAAACGTCCGCGAATACCGCGATAAAAGAGACGCACTAGGGGATTGGCCGAGTTAAAAGCTTCTAATTCCCAAGGATCCCAAGCATTATCTATCGTTACCATGTTAGTTTTAGCATGATGGCGATCATGGAGGAAACGCCAACAGTGGAAGGGATAGATAAGCGGTAAGAGGAAAATATGACCGACAAGATCATTAACCCAGGGTCGATTAGAAAAAGACCGATGACCGCCATCATGAGCGATCACAAAGAATCCCGTTAAAGCTGTACCCGTAAAAATCCAAGCTAAAGGCAGTAAATACCAGGGAGAATAAACTAGCATTGCATAACCCGCAATGACCGCCAAAATATTCGTAATCACACCAAACCAAGCTTTAACTGGGTCTTTCTGGAAATATTCTTTGGGAATGCTTTTAATAATATCTTTCAGTTTAAAGTCTGGCTCGATCGAGGTGATCAACTCCCCATGCAATTTATCCGTCGTTGCCGTCATGAAATCTCCAATTACACTTAGGTGAACCCTTGACAATAAATCAGCTAGGAGGTTTGGCTAAATTCTGCCCAATACCACAAGCCGTCTTTTTTGTCAATATATTTTTAACCTTAATTAATAAACTTCCAGTGAAGCTTAATAATCCTTTACTTTATATACCATAAGAGGAGATTTTCTGTTTTGGCAAAATTTGACGGCGGGTGCATCTCATTTTTGTAAATCTACTAATTGGGATTTTTACGGGGAAACTCCCCTGCTAAAATCGGGCGTTGTTTCTGATTTTACCACTCAATCCCAGCTTTTGGGAGGTATAACTACCCAAACCCCGGAGCGCATTAGTTTTTCGGTGGGATGCTTACACGCAGCTGCTGATACATTTGTCATCATCTAAGAGTCACTGATAATTGCTGATTGTCGGTATTCCTGCAAATCTGAGATGCACCCTTGACGGCTGCCTATGGCCTTCAAAAACTGATAACTGATAAAAAAAACAAATATTGACTATTTTTAGGCATTTTTCAACGACTAGCCGTGTTTTCTAGGGATTTAATCTCCTCCTGTACCTTACGGTGTTCGCGATTTAACTGTTTTTTGACCGATTCGGGGAGTTGTTCCTGTTTTTTCAGGGCATTATTAAAGTAATCTAATGCCAGTTTCAAAGAGCCAGTATTTTTATCCGTATTGCCTTGAATTCTCAGGATTTGACCCTTCAGATACATTAATTCTGGATTATCGGGGGTCGCTTTCAGAGCGTTATCGATAAACCGCAAAGCCTGATCATACTGCTTTAAATCCCGGTAAGCTAGAGCGATACCTCGATCAACCAAGTAATCAGGACTCCCGTAGGTTTCTAGCCTTTCAATTGCCTCTTGGGGACTAGAAAAGGGCAGATTAACCGCTAAAATCAAATCCATATAACCCTTTAACAGGTTCAATTCCGGATCCGTAGGATTAACCTTTTCTGCGGTTTCCAAATACTGAAACACCTGTTGTAGTCTGGGGATAGCCGATACTGCTCCTTCGGTTTGAAAAACGTAGGTTCCCTCCAAAAAACTACCCACCGCGAGATACAAATTTCCCCTTAAAGGGTCGCTGTCCTGTATTTGTTTGGCCGCTGCCTTAGTTTTCTCGGAGTAGGTTTTTAGGGTGTTCCAATCCTGGTCGGTAAAAGCAAGAGAGGCCCGCATAGCATGGGACAAAGGTTCTTGGGGTTCCTTTTCTGTGGCCTCAACAATTAATTTTTTTGCCTCTAGATAGTTACCTTGTTTAAAAATAGCGTTAAAAGCGGCCTCGGTCTTATCACCAATCGGTCGGGGATTGGTTTTGCGGAAAGGATCTCCGGCTAAACCGGGACCAATCCAGTTAACCACTACCATAACAGCCAGCGAAGCACCGATCGCCATTTTTTTCGTTAAACCTAACCTCAGCACCATGGTCAAAAGTCTCCTTGAGCGAATGAAAAAATCTGTCACAATAGAAACGGGTTTCTAGACTTAATTTCCAGTTATTTTCCTGTCAATGCTTTATCTCAAAGATGTGGTTTATCATCCCCCCGCTGCCCTCAATCCCATTTTACAGGGGATTAATCTCGAATTAGCACCCCAAGAATTAGGTCTGATTGTCGGCCCCAGTGGTTCCGGAAAAACGACTCTTTTGGAAATTTTAGCAGGCTTTGCCGATAAAACAGCAGGGACAATTCACTGGCGCGACCAAGAATTAACGGTGCTGCACCTGCAACAATTAGGAGGAATCGTTTTTCAGTTTCCCGAACGTCATTTTTGCGGTAAAACCATCCTTGAGGAGTTGCGTCTCGGTCATCCAGAAATTAAAAGCGATCGCCTAACAGCGGCCTTAAAGGAGGTAGGATTAGAAAATACTCCTCTGGATACTTCTCCCCACAATCTTAGTGGAGGTCAACAGCGTCGTTTATCCCTCGCTGTTCAGTTAATCCGGCAGCCTAATCTGTTACTTCTCGATGAACCTACGGCCGGTTTAGATTGGTCGATGCGTCGTCAATTGGCTAAACTTCTCGCTAGTCTCAAACAACACTGGACTTTATTAGTAGTTAGTCACGATGCTGGGGAATTATTGCCTATTGCTGACCGTCACTGGAAAATTGAACAAGGACATTTGAGGGAAGTAAAAAGTGAAAAAACAGATAGTTGAGGTTTTAGGGTTTTGGGGTATTAGTTGAAATTTCCCCACTCCCCTCATACCTGATAACTGATAACTGATGACTGATAACTGATAACTGATAACTGATAACTGATAACTGAATTAATGATCCTTCCTGAATTATTTGACCTTTGGCAAGAAACCCTAGAATGGCAACCCGATGGGGCCCAACAAGCGCGATTTCAACAACTTTATGACTTGATTTTAGAGGGTAATCAACGTTTTAATCTCACCCGAATTACTCAACCAGAGGAGTTTTGGGAAAAACATCTTTGGGATTCTTTATCGGGTTTAGCTTGGTTAGAAAAATCCCAGCTGGATCTATTGACAAAATCCCTATCAGTCATTGATTTGGGGACGGGGGCCGGGTTTCCGGGACTGCCAATCGCGATCGCATATCCCCATTGGTCGGTGACTCTCTTAGATTCCACCCAAAAAAAGATTAATTTTCTTGAAGAAGTTATTGACAAATTGGAGTTAAATAACACGAAAACTCGTTTAGGTCGGGCGGAAATCGTCGGGAAAAACCTTAAACATAACTCTGCTTACGATATCGTCTGTTTGCGAGCGGTAGGTAATGTGGATATCTGTGTTAACTATGCTTTGCCTTTCCTGAAAAAGACCGGAATCGCTATTCTCTATCGTGGTCAGTGGTCGTCGGAGGATAGTTTGAGTTTAGAGAAGAATCTAGAGAAAGCCGGCGGTAAAATCCTCAAAATTGCCAGTTTTACCACTCCCTTAAGCCAAAGCGTCCGTCATTGTCTATATATCGGCAAGGGATAACTTTAAGCGGTGAGAGGATGAAAAAAGAAAGCCAAGGACAGAATAGCATAGGTAGCTAAGAGTAACATTCCTTCCAACCAATTCGATCGCCCATCACTACTAATCGAATTAGCCAACCACACCGCCACAGCCACTGCCACCAACTCAAAGGGATTAAAATTTAAATCCATGGGCTGACCGATAATATAACCAATGATAACCAAAACTGGAGCCACAAACAGGGCGATCTGCATACTGGAACCGACAGCCACAGATACCGATAGATCCATTTTATTCTTAAGAGCGACGGTGACAGCCGTAGCGTGTTCGGCCGCATTACCGATAATAGGCAAAAGAATCACCCCGGTAAACAGCGCCGTTAAACCTAGCTGTTCCGTAGCCTCCTCTAGGGATGCCACCAATAACTCCGATTCTACGGCCACAGCGATGGTAACGATCAATAAAATCAAAGACCAAAACCAGATTTTCGGCTTTGCGGGGTTTTCTCCAGCGCTTTCCTCGTCGATACCGGCAACCCCGACATCGTAGAGATAGGTGTGGGTTTTCATGGAAAACAAGAGACTTAAACCATAGACGAAAATCAACACCGCTGCCACGGCCACGGATAGACGCTGTAGGACTATTTCCCCGACTCCCGTGGAGGTAAATTCCACGGCAGTGGGTAAAAGGAGCGCCACCACCGCTAAATTCATGGCTGAAGCATTTAAACGAGCGGTTATCGGTTGAAATTCCTGTTCTTTGAAGCGTAAACCGCCTAAAAACATCGATAATCCCATAACTAAGAGTAAATTACCGATAATTGAGCCAGTAATCGTCGCTTTTACCACATCGATAAAACCTTCCCGCAAAGCGACATAGGCAAGAATTAATTCTGTGGCATTGCCAAAGGTGGCATTCATCAAACCACCAATATTTGGCCCAACCACCACCGCAATCGCTTCCGTGGCTTCCCCCATGTAGGCCGCTAGGGGGATAATGGCTAGACAAGCGGTGATAAAAACAACTGTTCCGCCCCAGTGTAGCAGGGAACCGGCGATCGATAGCGGCACAAAAATTAATAAGATGGCGAAAA
Organism: Microcystis wesenbergii FACHB-1317; assembly: GCF_014696875.1. Lineage (GTDB taxonomy): Bacteria > Cyanobacteriota > Cyanobacteriia > Cyanobacteriales > Microcystaceae > Microcystis > Microcystis wesenbergii_A. The sequence continues at coordinate 16,423 of NZ_JACJQV010000156.1, forward strand.
TGGTGTTTTTGCTTAACATAAAGTGGGTAATTTTGTCAAGATAATTTTATTTCGATCGGGTTGGGAACTGAGGGGGACTAGAATCGGATTCTAGCCAAAATTCCCCAGTAGAACCGGTTATTATCCATAATATTGCCCTAAAACCGTCTCTGAGCGACTTTTCTAGGGGTTCGGGGGGTGATTGGGAGGGAACAGTCACCGGTTTAATCACAATTCCGCGACTACCAAAAACAATTTCTCCCACTAATCGCGCCCTTCTCATGTGATTATCGGAAGTGACTAGATAGACACTATCAATACCTTGGGCTTTCAGTTGATCGGCTAGGCTAGTAAAGTTAGTGACAGTATCTCGCGCATTGTAATCGAGATGGAGACGTTCTAGGGGAATTCCCGCTTTTTTAAAAATCTTTCTCACATATCGTCGCGGACTACCGGAAGATACCCAAATCGGTAGATCGGGATATTCCTTAGCTAATTTTGCCGCAAAACGTTCTCGATCAGCATGACCTCCCAAAACAAAAATCGCTTCCGGTTTTAGCCACTGCTGACGTAAATCGTGATATAACCAGCCTAAACTCGCCAAAATTAGCGGAATAGCCAGCAATTTTAACCTAGATTTGCCTAACTTCCCTTTCAGAGAAACTCGCTTTTTTCCCTGAGAATTAGCCTTGAGAACCATATAACAGTAATCGGTGAGCGGTTGTCAGCCTTCAGCTTTGTGGATTAAAGTGATCGAGGGTGAGGATCATCGAACTCACATTGACGTAGGAGATAGGGATTTTATTCCCCAACTGACCGATAATTTTTCTGGAACTCAGGTGGATTGATGCGGTTGCTTACATCCCCCACCAACGGGCCACCGCTTCGGGAAGGGGTAGCAAAATACTTAATAACAAAGCCAGGGAAAATAGACCTAATAAATCTCGTTTATTATCCAATTCGGTGACATCATTTAACGCAGGTTGATCGCTGACTGGCATTAATAAGAGAATAATCGCCCAGAGTAAAAAATCTGGCTGCACTAGGGCTAAAATAAACATGAATAATCGAGTTAATTGACCGATAATTATGGCGGTTTTCTGTCCATACATGGCGTGAACAATATGACCACCATCCAATTGACCTACGGGCATTAAATTTAGGGCTGTAACGATAATTCCCACATAACCAGCTACCGCTAAAGGATGTAAATGGATGGCTTTTCCTGCGATTAAATTACTGCCGAGAGCTAGTTTAGCTACGATAGACAAGAAAAAAGAAAACTGCGGATTTAAGGCCTGAAAATTTAATAAACTGCTCTGATTAGTTAGGGGAACTATTTCCGAGAGGGACAATCCCCAAAACATTAGAGGAATAGCGATAATTATACCCCCCAAAGGACCGGCCACGGCCACATCAAATAAAGCTTTTCGGGTGGGTACAGGGGATCGCATTTGAATAAAAGCCCCGAAGGTGCCGAGGAAGAAAGGAATGGGGATAAAATAGGGCAAAGTAGTTTTAATTTTATATTTAACTGCTGTAAAATAATGACTGAATTCGTGCAGTCCTAAAATAGCAATTAAGCCCAAACTGTAGGGTAAACCTTGCAATAATAAACTAGGATTATTTTCTAATTGTTGGGCGGTAATGCCACTTAATCCCGCACCGACCACTGTGGTAGTTAAGATAGTTAATAACAATAAACCCAGGGCAAGAAAGGGGCGAGTAACTTTTTCAGTTTCTATGGTTTCTGTTTTTTGCTGCCAGGGATTAGCCACAAGAGCGAAAAAAGGTTGTCCCTGAAAACTTTCTTGGAAAAGCAATAAAAAGCGATCACCAAAAACCTTTTCCACATTGTTTTTAATCACTTGATAAGCTTCTTCGGGAACTGCCCGCAATTTCCCCCGACAGAGAATTGCTTGGGGACGATAATCGATATTTTGCAGATAATAAATACCCCAAGGAAAACAATCTCTTAGGGATTTTTCCTCTGCGGCAGTGATCGGTTTTAAATCATTTTTAGGTGCAGGATTATCGATATTTTCTAGGACTAAATTCGCTTGTTTCGGTGGTGATGGGGAGCTTTCTTGGGGAGTAACTCGACCCTTCTGTACTAACCACCAATACAAAAAAGGGCAAATCACAAAAGGACCGATGAGCAAAAATGCCGGCATGGGGGTATCCTCTCCATAGATTAACGTCCAGCCAGTCCAAATTAGAGCCGGAGTCATCAGGACTAACCAAATTAACCAAACTGGTGTTGTCGTGACTTTGGCCACGCTACGCTTGACGATAAAATAAGTAAAACCGCCAAGAATCCCTAATAACAACCACATTTCCATATCGGCTCTTTTCTCTTGAATAAAAAGCGGCTAATTTCAGCCGGCCCGGTCATCGATCGTGCTAAGTTATAAACCGCATTGATTGTGATTTGGATAGGCAAACCATGCGATCGGAAACCGAATCGTCTCCTTTAGAGGTTAGCAAAACCACAAAACCCCCTCGATTAATTCTAGAAGGTTTATACGCTTTCTCGCCTAATCGGGAAACCCTAGGGGGAACCTCTTATCTTATTGTAGAAAATACCGGCAATATTCTGGTGGATTGTCCTAGCTGTGAGGAGAGCGAGCGGGATTTTCTCCTAGAAAAAGGGGTCCGTTACCTATTTTTTACCCATCGCGGGGGTCAGGGGAAACAGAGCGATTCTCTGCAAAGTTGGCTTGATTGTGAGATTATTCTACAGGAACAGGAAGCCTATCTGCTTCCTCACCGTCAAATTACCGTTTTTCAGCAGCAAATCCAGTTATCTCCCACTTGTAGCGGTTTTTGGACTCCCGGCCATTCTCCCGGTTCCTCCTGTCTCTACTGGCAGCGTCACGGGGGGGTTTTATTTACCGGTCGTCATCTTCTCCCCGACACCAAGGGTCAACCGCAACCCCTACAGACCGCGAAAACTTTCCACTGGCCGCGGCAACTGCGATCGCAAAAGGCCATTTTAGACCGTTTTAGTCCGGAAACCCTCTCCTATCTTTGTCCGGGAGCTAATACCGGCTTTTTGCGCGGGCGGGGAATTATCGATCGCGCCTACGAAAAAATCAGCGCCAATCCTCTTAACTAAAGACTTTTTAGAAGCTGCATCGTTCAATTCCGGCTCTTCTGGTTTCTGTGTGGAAACGAGGTCTATACTGATAGTTTCTTCCACAAAATAGTCCTAAAAGTCTTGCCCAGTAAACATTTAACCTTACATAAGCAAAAATTATCACACAAAGTCGAGAAGAGCCCAATTCCCAGAAATTATGAATTTAACCGTTAAAGACTTGGGTGAACAGGGATTGCTACCGATTCTGCAAAAATATTGTCCTGCGGAGATTATCGGTGATGATGGGGCGATTTTATCCCTCAAAGACGGTTACTCTCTCGTTGTCACCACTGATGTTTTAGTCAATAACGTCCACTTTAGCGATCTTACCACCTCTCCCGAAGATGTGGGCTGGCGAGGGGCGGCGGCTAATTTATCCGATTTAGCGGCTATGGGGGCAGAACCCCTAGGAATTACGGTAGGATTGGCTTTAACTCCCGATCTAGCCCTCGATTGGCTAGAAGGACTCTATCGGGGTCTTAGCTCTTGTCTGCAAGTATATCAGACGGCGATCGTTGGTGGCGATGTCTGTCGGGCCACGGAGATTAACGTCAGCATCACTGCCATGGGACAAGTGGCAAAAAATGAAGAAATTAGACGTTTTAACGCAAAAGTTGGCGATAGCATCGTTATTACTGGTTATCACGGTTTATCGCGGGCTGGATTAGAGTTACTCTTGCACCCTGAAACCGGGAGGAATTTAAATTCCTCCCAAAAAAAGCGATTAATCCAAGCCCATCAACGCCCGCGACCGAGACTCGATTGCATACCACATTTACAAAAAATTGTCAAGCAATTTCCCATCGCCGGCATGGATAGCAGTGACGGATTAGCAGATGCTATCATCCAAATTTGTCGCTGTAGTGGGGTTGGTGCCGAAATTGAGAGGATTCCCCTGCATCCAACCCTGAAAGAATATGTAGGAGCCGAAAAAGCTCTAGAATGGGCTTTATACGGCGGTGAAGACTTTGAGTTAGTTTTGTGTTTGCCTCCGGACAGTGCCAGAGAATTGCTGGAGAAAGTGGGGGAAGAGGGGGCGATAATCGGTCAAATTGTCCGGGGGAAAGAGATAAAATTAGCTGACGGGAGAAAACTCAGTTTAAGCTCCGGATTTCAACATTTTTAGCCTCTATAAATCGCCAAAACCTTTCTTTTTCTTGATTTTCTTCGGTTTTTTCGGGCTGCCACCTTGACCGCGGAACCCCGGTTGATTGCCACCCCCAAACATTCCGCCACCCATCCCGGGCATCCCAGGCATAGCGGGCATTTGTCCCCGTCCCATCTGTTGCATCATCGATCGCATTCTGGTGAAATTAGCAATTAGTTTGGTCACTTCTGTTTCCGGATGTCCCGAACCTTTGGCAATGCGACGACGACGATTAGGAGACTTAGCCAATAAATCGGGGTTAGCGCGTTCCTCCGTGGTCATGGAATTAATCATCGCTTCCGTGCGTTTTAACTCTTTTTCGCCCTTTTCGATGTCTGTCCCGCTCAGTTTGCCTAGACCGGGGATTAACTTTAAGACTCCCCCCAGGGAACCCATATTTTTTAACAGCCGCATCTGTTTGAGGAAGTCGTTAAAATCAAACTTAGCCTCTAAAATCTTGGCCTGCATTTTGGCCGCGTCTTCTAGGTCTAACTGTTCCTGAGCTTTTTCCACTAGCGTCAGGACATCACCCATATTGAGGATGCGACTGGCCAGGCGATCGGGATAAAATGGCTCTAAAGCTTCTACTTTTTCCCCAACCCCAACAAATTTAATCGGTTGTCCCGATATTTGCCGCACTGATAAGGCCGCACCACCGCGAGTATCGCCATCAAGTTTGGTGAGAATTGCCCCCGTGATGCCGATTTGTTGGTGAAAAGTGTGGGTGAGATTGGCCGCTTCCTGACCGGTCATCGCATCCACCACTAATAAAGTGTCGTCGGGCTTGACAATTTTCTTGATTTGTGCTAGTTCGCCCATCATCTGGGTGTCTATCTGCAAACGACCGGCGGTGTCGATGATAACCGTATCTACGCCCAATTCTTTGGCTTTTTCCACACCTTGACGGGCGATATCGACGGGATTAGCCTGAGAACCCATCTCGAAGACGGGAACATTTATCTGTTTACCGAGGGTGATTAATTGGTCAATGGCCGCCGGACGGTAAACATCGGTGGCCACCATCAGGCAGCTTTTGGACTGTTTGCGGAGATATAGGGCTAATTTGGCGGTGGCGGTGGTTTTTCCTGTCCCTTGCAACCCGGCCATTAAAATCACGGTGGGGGGTTTATCGGCCTGAGCTAGGGGGACGTTACTTTCCCCCATAATTTTGACCAATTCATCATAGACAATTTTGATAAATTGCTGGCCAGGATTAACTCCGGAAATAACTTCAGCGCCGAGGGCTTGTTTCTCGACCTCAGCAATAAATCCCTTGACTACCTGTAGGTTAACATCTGCTTCCAGTAAAGCCCGCCGGACTTCTTTTAGGGTATCTTGTATGTTGGCCGAGGAGATTTTATCTTGACCTCGTAACTTTTTCCATGCGTCTTCTAAGCGATCGGCCAGTGCGTCGAACATAGTTTCGGAATTAAATTTTTAACTAGATCGATTTTATCTCAATGTCGGGCTGAAGACCCCCGCTCTTACCCTGTCAGCTTTTGACTACAGCGTTTCTCGTCAAGCTGAAGTATAAATTAAACCTGGCTTCGGCAAGGTTTTCAGGGGCCAAAACGCACCTCATCTATCGGAGAAATGCTGTAATTTTGTCTTTATCTCCCTCCTCTGTCTCTCTCGGGAACGGAAAAACAGAAATGACAGGGAAAAACGGTTTCCGTCCGAGAATTTATCAATCGATTAAGTTGAGTATATAGAAAATAAAAGTAGGAAATTATTCGAGGGGCAAAGAAAACAAAGAGCCAAGCTTTTAAGCGATTCAAGTAACCGCCAGGCTCGACAAATAATCGAATATTGTTTAGGTGATTTTGACATCCTTTCCCAACCGATCAACAAGGATGAGTTATAAGTAGTCGAACATAAATAAACAACACTATGTTAAGGAATGTAAAATAGGCAGTTTTCGCTGCTGCATACAGCTTTCTAACCTATTTACAAAACTTTATACAGCAGCGAAAACTTATGTCCGACTACTTAGCAAATCGGTTTTTAATAGTATGATTAAGTAGTCAGACATAAATTCTGTTGTCTATCTTAAGAAATGTAAATTGCCGCAATTCTTACTGACGACCGACGACCGACTCCTTACCCCACAGTTAACTTTACTTTTGTCCAACTACTTAAATGCCAATCCAACTTTAAAAATCCTCTTCCTTCTTCCCACTCCCCACTCTCCTATACTTTTTCAACAGGATTGAGTATTACCATAATTTCTCCGCCGGTTTTCTGGTCAGATTTATTAAGTCACCATTGCCCTAAAAATCCAGTAAGGGCTGAATAATTTTCCCTGTCAAAGTCCATCGACCTGAAGCGAGAAAAATTGATTTTTGTAAATAATAGTTTCAATGCGCTCCTTACTAGCATAGGATAGAAACATCGGATTTCCAGGAGGGGTGACGATGAAAGACAGTTCTATATTCCGACGTTTCCCGCAGGTATTTGCGGGTTTATCGGCGCTATCGATCGCTCTCGTCTTCAGTTCGTGGATAGCGGCGCGAGCGATCTTGGCGGTGAAACAGGCCAGCGATGTTTTTGTCGTGACCGGTTCGGCAAAAAGGCCGATTACATCGGATTATATTCTCTGGCGTTTATCGGTTTCCAGTCAACAACCCACCGCCCGCGATGCCTACCGCGATCTGATCCAGCAAACCGAGCGGATACGAGCTTATCTCAAAGAAAAACAAGTTCCCGACGAGGCAATCACCACCAACGCGATCGAGACGATGCCGATTCCTGAAATAACGAACGGCCAGGAAACTGGGCAAATTCTCGCCTATCGCCTCACCCAACGCTTCGAGATCCGAGGGAGCGATGTGGCCCGTTACACGGAACTTTCTAGGCAGGTAACAGAATTGATCGAGGAGGGAATTAACCTCGTCTCCGAACCCCCCCAATACCTTTACACCCAACTGGATAAGCTGCGGGTGGAAATGGTGGCCGCGGCGACCAAGGACGCCAGAGCCAGAGCCGAAGCGATCGCCAGTAGTACCGGCAGTCGGGTGGGAAGGGTGCGCGATGCAAAAACGGGAGTTTTTCAGATCACCTCGCGCAATTCCACCGACGTGAGCGATTCGGGAATTTACGACACTTCCTCGATCGACAAAGATATTACCGCAGTCGTTTCGGTGACGTTCGGGATCGAGTGAATGACAACCCACTCCTTACTGCTGTCCAAACAGCGGAGCGTCTGTGCTAGGTCTAGACTTGACCATGAGAGTAATTTCAGCAAACAGAGAACCTCTGTTTGAGTTGTCTCTTTGTGTCCTTCGTGTCTTTGTGGTTCGTTCCAGTCGCTCGCTGGCAGGACTGTATCATGGAAATACATTTTACCCACCAAACCCAAGAGAGCCCTTAATTTGATCGCAAAAGGGAAATTTAATCTCTCTAAGCGAACACCTGTTCTAGTCAGCTTGTATGTAAAGTTTTATCTACGGATTCAACATTGCTGGCTTTTAAGTAAGTTTGAGTAAGTTTAGTTGGGCCGTAAAACTTGGGTTTTTTCGATCAACCATTTATCTCCTTGCCGTACCAAATCATAGCGCAGGTTCAAGGACTCATTATAGGAACGATTGACAATTTCTTTGCCATTATGAAAATACATCGCCTTTTCGTTTACTATCGCTTCCACCGTCGCTAAATTAGGATTTTTCGCATTATTAGTAACCGAGCGCACATCCACTTGATGCTCGTAGCGCCAATAGTTATTTCCCTGTAAAGCCGCCGCTCGTTTTTGCCAAATTTCTAAGGCCGAACCCGTTAAAACCTCTTTCAATTGCTCTTTTTGGTGTTCACTGCCAAAAGCAGCCGATTTTGCTGCTAACCAAGCTTGAATCGTCTCCGTTGCTGTTTCCTTGCCTAAGGGAATCCCGTCCAGCGCTTCCGCCTTAGCCGAGGGAACTTCTAGTATGGGAGTATGCAAAGAAATCGGTAACTGTTCCCCTTGCAAGGCTGCCAAAGGAGATTGACTATCGACAATTGCCTTCACACCCAAGGACAAAACCGCAATCGTTCCCACTAATCCTACTCCCAATATCGCCACTCGCTCAAGTCGCAGCTTTCTGCGGGCCGGTCGCCTCCGTTTCGGTGCGACTACGGCAGTTTTTGCCGTTTCTAGGGCTGCCGGCCGGGAGTTGCCCGCTGCTGGGGGGCGCGGGCGACTAGGACGACGACGGGGGGGATTAAGTGCCGGTTGACGATCGGCTGCCTTCACCACCACACTGCCCTGAGTATAGGGGGTGAAAGTTTCCTCCTGAGCGGTGACTCTCAGGGCAGGTACAGCAGTGCTTGCCCGCTCACCTTTAGCTCTAGCTAAAGACGGTTTTTGGGGACGAGAGTGGGAAGAAGAATAGGCGGATTCCCTCATCGGTGTCGCTCCTGGCACTGGGTTTAAATGGGTGGGGTGGGTGTGGGTTTTGAGAATATTTACTTCCGATTCTAAAGGTTCCCTGGGCTTTTCTCGAACCGGCACGGGAACTTTTTTGTCAGGAAAACCTGACAATGCTTCTAAATAATTTTGTACCTCTTCCTCAGCAAAATACTCTTTGAGTGAGGCTTTCTCCTCGACTAAATCACTAAAATGGCAGAAAACTTCTGTTTGTAACCAACGCTCACCGTAACGACATAACCCAGGTAAAAGATCGGGAGATTGCCCCGATTGTTCCTTAATATAATTTAATATTTCTTGCTCTTGACTTTTTTCTAAAATTGTGCTTGCTTGTTCGGTTTGACCGAGCAGTAGGGCGCAGATCGATCGCTCTAGGGAGACATCCTGATGTTTTTGTAATTGCTGTAGGCGCTCGCTGGCTGCCACAATAGCGGCGGGTTGTTTTTGGGCGAAACCGCGGGCGATCAAGGCATAGACCAGCAGATAATTACCCACCGCCGAGGGGCGTTGTGCCTCCTTTGCCCAAATTTTCTCCTGTTCAGCCTGAGTTAAATAAACCCGTAACTGTTGAATAAAGCGTAAAAAATTATCCACCCCTAACCCAGAGCGATCATCACCGGGGCCATCGATGCCACCGCGAGCGGCCAACATCTCCTCCAAGAGATTTAAGCCGCGCTGACGGGCAAGACTAGGTTTTTTTTCTTGGGATAACAATTCCAGAATCCGGTAGGGACGCAAGCGATCGCAATCATGGCGAATCTCCCTGGCCACTTGCGGGAACATTTGTTCTTTTTCTAACCAAGTCAGGGCTTTGGCCGCAGTGCTGGCCGCCTGTTCATAATTTTTATCCTGCCAATATTCCCGACTTAATTCCCCGTAGGCCAAAGCCAAGGTTAAGATCATGTCTGGGCGAGTAATTGGCTCTAAATCTAGATAAGTTTCGGCCAAACGAATCACTAACTCGTATTCTCCCAACTCTTGCAGGATGAGCAAAGCTCCCACCAGATCGGCGGGGGCAATAGTAATCTGGGAAGTGAGATATTCTGAGGAGGCCGCCGCCACCTCCCCACCTTGAGAATCTAGGTTTTCGGCGCTGCTTTCTGGGTTGAGAAACAGGGGATTGGAGTCGAACAATTGGGTATCGTAATCACGACGGCGATCCGCAGCACTTAACACTTGGTAAGCTTCATCTAACAAGTGCTGACGGGCAATGATCGCTGTTTGACTGTATTCTTGACGTGGCAATTGCCGTCCCCGATCGGCGTGGGCCAAATCAATCTGCTCGGCACTCACCTGAAAGGGGATTCCCAATATCCTGTAGTAGTCAAGAGGAATTCGCACGGTTAGCTGTACCTCAACTCTGGAGAGTCCTTAGTGAATTAAATGATGTAAGTGAGAGCGGAGCGAGTAAAATAACAAGATACCATTCTATCCTAGCCAATCTCTGACTGACTAAGATTAGATTCGAGAGAGAAAATACCAAGAACTCCCTGGTTTAAGACTAAAAAATTCACTGCCAGAATTCTCGAAAAATCTACCGCTTCCTCTCCCCTTGCCTTTTTGTTGTCTAAATGATACTACAGACCATATGATTTCCGAACGTACTTTACCAACCTTTAATGCTGCTTCCATCATTATTACCAAAGCTGAAGGTCTTCGCCTATACGAAGATATGGTTTTGGGGCGGATGTTTGAAGATAAATGTGCCGAAATGTATTATCGGGGCAAAATGTTCGGTTTTGTCCATCTCTACAACGGTCAAGAAGCGATATCTAGCGGTATTATTAAAGCCTTGCGTCAGGGAGAAGATTACGTTTCTAGCACCTATCGCGATCACGTCCACGCCCTCAGTGCCGGAGTTCCCGCCAAAGAGGTAATGGCGGAGTTATTTGGCAAAGCTACCGGCTGTAGTAAAGGCCGGGGCGGCTCCATGCACATGTTTTCCGCCGAACATAAGCTTTTAGGGGGTTACGCTTTTGTGGCTGAGGGGATTCCCGTCGCTACCGGGGCGGCTTTTCAAAGTAAATACCGTCGGGAAGCCATGGCTGATGCCAGTGCCGATCAGGTAACGGTTTGTTTCTTTGGGGATGGGGCGAGTAATAATGGCCAGTTTTTTGAGTGTCTGAATATGGCCGCCCTCTGGAAGTTGCCGATTATCTATGTGGTGGAAAATAATAAGTGGGCGATCGGTATGGCCCACGATCGAGCCACTTCCCAACCGGAAATCTATAAAAAAGCCAGTGTTTTTAGTATGGTCGGTGTGGAAGTGGACGGTATGGATGTGGTCGCCGTTCATGCCGCCGCCAGAGAAGCCGTGGCCCGCGCCCGCGCCGGTGAGGGACCGACTTTAATAGAGGCGTTAACCTATCGTTTCCGGGGTCACTCCCTAGCAGATCCGGACGAGTTACGCAGTGCTGACGAGAAACAATTCTGGGGCGAAAGAGATCCGATCACTCGCTTTGCCGCCTACCTCTACGAGCGAGAGCTGGCCACGAGAGAGGAATTAAAAGAAATCGAGGAGAAAATTCAAGCTGAAATCGAGGCAGCGGTTAAATTTGCTGAATCTAGTCCCGAACCCGATCCTAGTGAACTAACTCGCTTTATTTTCGCTGAAGACGAGTAATTTCAGTGATCAGTTACCAGTTATCGGTGATCAGTTATTGTCCCTCCTCAAGATATTTGACCCAACAGGTGCCATCTTCTTTTTTCCACCAAATCTTGATTGGTTCTGTATCTATTTTTCAGTGGCTTTGAACTTAGATATTGGGCTAATCACGCTTTCTTGGGTATTTTATCTCCTCGTCTTTACTCATTTTATTAGAAGAGGATTTGATATTACTGGTCTGAGCAAAAATTAAAATTTTTGGCTTTGCGGAGGGAATTAACCGTTAAAACCACCTGTTCCCCCACCTGTTCAATTTCTTCTAAAGTATTAAAACGACTCAACCCGAAGCGCAGGGAAGCATAGGCGAGAGATTCGGGGCGACCCAAGGCAGTTAAAACGTGAGAGGGGGCGGTATGGCTAGAAGAACAGGCAGAACCGGAGGAAAGCGCCACTATTGGCTGTAATCCTAACAATAACGCCGCACCGTCCACCCCTTCAATACTAATATTCAAATTTCCGGCTAATCTTTGGCTAGGATGACCATTGAGATAAATTCTGTCTAATTGACTGATAATCTCCCATAAACGGGCTTTTAACTGATTTAAGTGGCTGGCATCTTCCTCGATCGCTTTGATAGCCAATTCCACCGCCTTGGCAAAACCAACAATTTGCGGTGTAAATATCGTACCCGATCGCAATCCTTTTTCCTGGCCTCCCCCTTGAATTTGAGCGGCGAGACGGACTCTGGGGTTCCGGCGCCGGACGTACAGCGCACCGATTCCCTTTGGTCCGTGGACTTTGTGGGCAGTTAAGGACATCAAATCTATATTCATTTCCTCCACATCTAGGGGAATTTTCCCGATTGCTTGGGCCGCATCCGTATGAAAAAGTACCTGATACTGGCGACAAATCGCCCCAATTGCCGCTAAAGGTTGAATCACCCCAATCTCGTTATTAGCAGCCATAATTGACAGCAAAATCGTGTCAGGACGCAAAGATTTTTCTAGTAGTTCCAAGTCAATTAGTCCATCAGCACCGACGGGTAAAATTGTCACCTCAAAACCCAATTTTTCCAGATAATGACAGGGATCTAAAACGGCGCGATGTTCTGTCACCACCGTAACTAGGTGGCGTCCCTTGGCGAAATAAGCTTCGGCAACCCCTTTGATAGCTAGGTTATTGGCCTCCGTTGCCCCACTGGTAAAAATAATTTCTTCGGGACTACTATTAATAGCAGCGGCGATTATTTCTCGTGCCTGTTTAACCGCAGCCTCGGCTGTCCAGCCATAGACATGATTAATACTACTGGCATTACCAAAGTGTTCGGTAAAATAGGGCAACATCGCCGCCAGAACTTGCGGATCGAGCGGTGTCGTGGCGTGGCAATCTAGATAAATCGGCTTTTGAGACATATTTTTCGCGTGCGGGGATCAGGAAGGATAGGTAAACTTACCGCTAATGGTTATGACGGAAAAACTGAAGGCGATTTACGAAGATGGTACTTTGTATCTGCCAAGTAAATTTTTTCGGCTCTTCTAGAGTAGTTATGATCTATGATACCAAATCCGTTTTTCATCATTATGATTAACTGCCAATCCAACTTTAACAACCCGCTCCCTTCTCCGATACAGCCATTTTCAAGGGGAAAATGTACCCAGTGGCGGCTTGTCAATTTTTTCTGAGAAGCCTCATGCAGTAAGGGAAGTGGGCAGTGGAAAGTGGGGATTTTTCAGTAATCAGTAATCAGTGAACAGGGAGAAGGGAGAAAAAAGCTGATCAACCGCAACCAGCCAGAGAACTGGAATTTCACGGGAAAGCCACTAAGCCTTTAAAGTTTTGCTATGCAAGGATCGTAGCCGAAAAAGCCAAACTACGGTTTTCCCTGTGGATGGGGTTTAACTGATCACTGATCACTGAAGACCGACTCTCCCAAAAGGCCAACTTTGTACCTCACCATTAAGATAAATTCTATATCTTTAGACAGATAACCGCTCGATTCCCTTAATATTTTTTAACATAAAATCTGCCCTTTGATTGCTGTAATTGGTTCCCTAGAAGTCAAGCTAATGAGTTATGATCCTAGATAGGAATCCATAGTTCTTAGAGGAGGAAAGCGGGGCAATCTCAATTTTTTGCCCACCCACAAGACCATGATTTTGAGCTTTTAAAAATCTCGCAAAAGTCTTTAAGAACGTTTAAAATCAGCATTCACACAGGAGGTATATTATGACAGGTAAGAGTAAACGCGGTTTTGCCTCTATGGATCAAGCTAAACAACGGGAAATCGCTAGTAAAGGTGGTAAAGCTGCTCATCAAAAAGGTACAGCCCACGAATTTACCTCCGAAGAAGCTCGCGAAGCGGGACGAAAAGGCGGTGAAGCGGTTAGCCGAGATCGCGCCCACATGGCAGCCATCGGACGGGAAGGAGGCAAAAATTCCCACAAAGGCAGTCGCAAAAACTTAAACTCCGGGGAAAATTCCCCAGTCAACGAGTCTATAGGTGAAAATTCCTCAGATTTTAGCAACTCGGAGGCAAATAGTTGACTTTGGTTGACTTTTTCTCAGACTGAGAGGGTTTTGGGGTGTTGGGGTTTTAGGGTGTTGGGGTTTTAGGGTGTTAGGGTTTTAGGGTGTTGGGGTTTTAGTTGAATTACCCCATTTCCCCATCCCCGTTAACGAAGGCAGGGGGCAGGAGTCTCCGAGTCAGGAGTCTCCGAGTCAGGAGGATTATTTTTATTTATTCTCCCCACACCCCACACCCCACACCCCACACCCACGAAAAACTTTTTGCCGCAAACCCTACTTAGGGTTCGATACTGATAATCCAAGTCCCGACGTAGAGACGGACGGGAATATTGCCAGAGGCAATCACATCACAGGTAAAGTAATAAGTGCCTAATTCAGGATTTCTGACATTAGACATGACGATTTCAACTTTGCTGGTCGGATCGATCGCTTGTTCGGGGACAATTTGAATAATGCGACTATCCTTATCCCAAACCACTTCCTTTAAAGGTAAAGATTTGTTGTTGATGCGTACCTCGATTTTATTGGTGTCAAACTGGCCGTTAAAATAATCAGGATAGGAAATAAAAAAAGCCGCAGCTCCTTGGGAGAGTTTTTTCGCGGGGATATAGAGTTTATAACGATCCATTTGCTTGGGACGAGCACCAAATTGCAAGAAATAATCTAAGGTATCCTTGCGATCGACTCCACTAAAAATTGTTAGTCCAGGGTTGCCATTGGCTAAAGTTATTTTTGGTAAAATAATCCCCGCACCCACAGCTAAGGATAGAGCAATCAAAGCGGGTGCCTTAGCATATTTAATTACTTTTGTCAAGACTTTTAACATAAATTTTAACCCAAGGTGAGGGAGATGGTGATGGCCGCAAGGGGCCGAATACAGTTCAACTGTAACAAAACCCGCTCGTTTCTTACCTAGACCTTTGCCAGTCCGATAAGTGTCTTGGTTAACGCTTCATCGCTCGTGCCATATCCCGTTGATCCTGACGACGTTTCAAATCTTCGCGTTTATCGTGTAATTTCTTGCCTCTACCGAGGCCAATGCTGATTTTTACCCAACTACCTTTAAAATACATCTTCAAAGGCACAAGAGTTAAGCCTTTCTGTTCCACTTGACCGATGAGTTTGCTGATTTCCTTTTTGTGCATCAACAATTTTCTCGTCCGGCGCGGATCGTGATTAAAATATTCGCTACTCTGTTCGTAGGGGGAAATATGAACATTAATTAACACCGCTTCACCATTGCGGACTAAAACGTAACCATCCCGCAGGTTTACCTTACCGGCACGCACGGATTTAACCTCGGTCCCCAGCAACTGCACCCCCGCTTCAAAAGTCTCTAAAATCTCGTAGAGATGGCGTGCTTGCCGGTTATCACTGATAATTTTGATTTTGTCGTCTTGATTGGCCATATAGTCAAGTGAAAAGTGAAAAGTAAAAAAGCGATTGGTAGAGGCAGTATCGGCTAATTATCTCGATTTTTCCATGTCCTTATCTTTATATCTTACTCGCTCTTTTGTTCTCTCTGGACTGACTGCTGGTGGCTCTTTGGTGATCACCGGCCTTGTCAGGGGGAACGAGAAGGGGGAAAATGAGAGCAGTGTTAAATTTTTATGAAGTTTGGTTCTGTGGACAAAATTCGTACTGTTTCCGATAGTAAGCGTGATTTTTATACTCGCCACACCCGCCCCATCAATTCGGTATATCGGCGCGTGGTTGAGGAATTATTAGTCGAGATGCACCTGCTCTCCGTTAATGTAGATTTCCATTATGATCCAATTTATGCCCTTGGTGTGGTTACTTCTTTCGAGAAGTTCATGGAAGGCTATCGTCCGGGGGAGGATAAACCGAATATTTTTAATGCTTTGTGCCAAGCGGTTAACGGTAATTCCGAAGTCTATCGTCGCGATGCCGAAAATATGATCGCTATTGCCAAAGAAACTAATATTGATTCCTTGCTCTCCCAACTGCAAAACCCTGCTCTGGGTGTTAACAATCAGTTGTTTGATAGTCTAGTTTCGGTTATCAACGCGCCTAAGTTTAAGTATAGTCGCCTGTTTGCCATCGGTCTTTATACTATTTTAGCGGAAGCACAACCGGACATGATCAAGGAAAAAGAAAAACGCGAACCAATTTTGCAAAAATTCTCAGAAATTCTGCATCTCTCCAGCGAGAAACTGCAAAAAGACCTCGATGTTTATCGCGGTAATCTCGATAAAATGGATCAGCTGCTCAAGGTTATCGAAGATGCTCTAGAAGCAGAAAAGAAAAAACGTCAACAAAAAGAACAGGAAAAACAAACTACCCCGCAATAAAGGCTCTCAACCGGAAATTACCGCGTGCAGACAAGGGAATAGGGAACAGAAAAAGGATTAAATCGGCTCTCTTTCTTTACTGTTCCTTCTGACCTCGTTCTAAAATTAAGATCGGCAACCCTTAATATTTATCTCCCGTGACTAACTCCTCCATCACCGCACCCGTAACCGATATTTTGGCAAAAGCGCGGTCAGGGGCGGATTTATCGGCAAAAGAAGCGATTATCTTGCTAGAAACTACCGATAACCGTTTAATTGCCCGGATTCGGGAAACCGCCGACTTTTTGCGTCGTCAACAGGCAGGAGATACCGTCACCTACGTTATCAATCGCAATATTAATTTTAGTAACATTTGTGAGCAGCATTGCAGTTTTTGTGCATTCAGACGCGATGAAAATGAAGAGGGGGCCTTCTGGCTTAATTTAGAGGAAATTATCGCTAAAGCGACGGATGCTGTCCATCGTGGGGCCACAGAAATTTGTATGCAGGGAGGATTAAACCCAAAAGCGAAGATTAAGGGCAATTCCTTAGACTATTACCTCGAAATTGTTAAAAACCTGAAACAAGCTTTTCCTGACCTGCATTTACACGCTTTTTCGCCCCAAGAAGTCCAATTTATCGCTAGGGAAGACGGTTTAAGTTACGAAAAAGTTATCGCTTCCCTGCAAGAAGCAGGAGTCAATTCTCTGCCGGGGACGGCTGCCGAGGTGTTGGTGGATGAGGTAAGACGGGTAATTTGTCCAGAAAAAATCGATGCCGCCACTTGGTTAGAAATAGTCGGTATTGCTCATCGCTTGGGGTTACATACCACCAGTACCATGCTCTGCGGTCATATTGAAACCCCTAGCCAACAGGTGCAGCACCTCGAAAAAATTAGAAAACAGCAAGAAATCGCCCTAGAAAATAATTATCCGGCTAAAATCACCGAATTTATTTTATTGCCTTTTGTGGGACAATCGGCCCCCAAACCCCTGAGAAATCGAGTCGGACGAGATCAACCAATTTTAGCCGATACATTAAAATTAACAGCAGTGGCGCGGATTTATCTGGGCAATAGCATTAAAAATCATCAACCCAGTTGGGTAAAATTGGGCTTACAGGGGGCGACAGAAGCCTTAAACTGGGGTTGCAACGATCTCGGTGGCACTCTCATGGAAGAACATATTACCACTATGGCTGGGGCTGTGGGCGGCACTTGTTTGACCGTCGAGGAATTAGCAACGGCGATTAAATCCCTCGATCGCCCCGCCCGTCAACGGGGTACAATCTATTAACTAGGGTTGGCTGAACTAACTTTAATCAAGCCCAACAATCTCTCCCTTGCCGGCAATCACTTCGCCGATTTGGTAGGCATTAATCCCAGAGGATTGTAGTTGATTAATAGTCAATTGCGCCAGATCTGATGGGACAATGATCACAAAACCGATACCCATATTGAAAGTATTAAACATGGCTTCGGGATTAACCGAACCCATCTGGGCTAACCAGTGAAAAATTGGCAAAACTGGCCAACTTTCGCGGTAAATCCGCACAGACTGCCCTTTACCCAAGCAGCGGGGCAAATTTTCCGGGATGCCACCCCCAGTAATGTGGGCCATGGCGTGAATATCTAACCCAGAGCGTAGCAGTTCTAGCACAGGTTTAACATAAAGTCTAGTGGGAGTTAACAAAACTTCACCTAAGCTAGAGCCGGCTAAAATTGCGGGGCAATCTTGCCAATTTAAGCCCTGGGTGTCGATAATCTTACGAACAAGACTAAAACCGTTACTGTGAACCCCACTACTGCCTAAACCGATAGCCACATCGCCGATTTGCACCTTACTGCCGTCGAGTAATTGACTTTTTTCGACAATACCGACGCAAAAACCCGCCAAATCGTACTCTCCCGCCGAATAAAACCCCGGCATCTCCGCCGTTTCCCCTCCCAAAAGAGTACAACCACTATCACGACAGGCCCTAGCGATTCCCGATACCACCGCCGCTAACTGTGACGCTTCCAGTTTACCGGTGGCGAGATAATCCAAGAAAAATAAAGGTTCAGCCCCAGAGGTTAGGACATCGTTGACGCACATGGCCACGAGGTCAATTCCCACCGTATCATGACAATTGAGACTATGGGCAATTTTCAGCTTGGTTCCTACACCATCAGTTCCCGATACTAACACCGGTTGCTGATAACCGGAAGGTAACTGAAAATACCCCCCAAAACCGCCTAAACCGCCGATAACTTCGGGACGGAAGGTACTTTCCACATTTTGGCGAATTTTCTCGACAAAAGCGCGTCCCGCTTCCACATCCACGCCCGCTTCTTTATAATCCATGCCCAATTGACCGATTGTATCTCTCAAATTTTACCCAGATTTCGGTCCCATGGGAATTATGAATTATGAATTATGAATTGGGAAGTGGGGAGGAAAGGGTGCGCGAGACGGCCAAAATTGCTGCTTTGACTCGAAGGTGACAATCCGTCGTAACGCAGCACCTATGATCGACTCATCGACTAAGTAGCTGGTTACAATTAAAGATAAAATACAAAGAATCAGAAGTCTGCGCCACTATCTAACAATTAATTGAGATTGCTTAATTAGGGTTTGCTGAAAAAGTACGGGCGAAGCATTCGGATAGAAAATCTACGGTTTCACCGATAGGTTATTACCCGAATGCTTCGCCCCTACAGGACGCAATCGCCGCTCAAGATGCCAGGTTTTGAAGCACGATTATCTCAAAATCTTGCACCTGTTTCGCAAGAAAAGCCACAAAACTCTTACCTTGCCTACATTTCACATTTATTCAGCAAGCCCTAATTAATTAGGAGTTTAGCAAAATGTCTAACGAAACGGTCACTTATTCCCTTGAGGCTGTCTTGACAAGGATTGAGGGGAAAATCGACTTTTTACAAAGAGATGTCAACGAGCGTTTAAACAAGCTAGAGATAGGACAATCAGAATTAAGAGGGGACATTAAAGCTTTAGATGAGCGACTAACCGCAGAAATTAAAGGGTTAACTGCAAGAGTCGCTGATCAGGAATTTACCAATCGGGGGATTCTGATAGCTTTGGTTGTTGCCATTTTAGGAGGAGCGGCCAAAATTTTTGGTTTTCTCCCCAATCCTTGACAGCGATCGCATTATGTTTGAGGAAATTAACGCCCAATTGAAACGGCTAAAAAATTAAACTACAAAGATCGAGTGTCTTTTCTGTCAATCTTCTTGGGGATATTTTTCCCAAAGATCTGTGATTTGGCGAAGACTTTGGAAGTTGCCATTACCGAGGATCAAATGATCTAGGAGAGGAATGGCTAGATAGGTAGCTCCCTGTAATAATTGTTCTGTGAGTAAAATATCGTCTTGACTAGGCGCAAGTGACCCAGTGGGGTGATTATGGGCGATAATTAACTTAGTAGCTGATTGTTTAACTACTTCTCGAAAGATTTCTCGCGGATGTACCAGTGTTTCCGTGGCTGTGCCGATAGTAATCACTTTTAGTGCGATTAACTGATTTTTGACATCGAGTAAAATAACTGCGAAACGTTCCTGAGACTGATACATTAGTTCGTGGCCAAGGATAGCGGCAGCGGTATCGGGACTATCGATGACCATTTTTTCCGTCGGTCGTCGTTGAAAAGCTCGTTTTCCCAATTCGATCGCCGCTAGAATAGTAGTGGCCTTAGCCGGTCCAATGCCATGAATAGCGGTTAATTCTTGGGGGTGAATATCCCTCAAAACGTCCAAAGGATCCCGGCGATATTTACTCAATTCGTTGAGAATATGCTGTCCTAAACCCACCGCGGAGAGTTTCCCCTTACCCTGACCTGTAGCTAGTAAAATCGCTAATAATTCGGCGTTACTGAGGTTTTTCGCCCCGACACTGATTAAACGTTCCCTTGGTCTTTCACTGACGGGAATATCGGCAATTCTTAAGCTGTAGGTCATGGAAGTGGCAAGCTACCGCGATAAAATTCCATCATACAATTTTAGCCAGTGCCTAGAGGGATTTTGCGGGTAAATCAAGGGGAAAAATTATCCTTAATGATAGCGAATTCCCGCATCTTCGAGGCGCTGTAAAGCTTCCCCTAATCGCGGCATATCGGCGATTAAACTGACGCGCACATAACCTTCCCCTCCCTCTCCAAAAGCATTGCCCGGAGTGACAACGACACCAGTTTTTTGCAAAACAGTAAGGGCGAAATCCGTGGAAGTCATGCCGACGCTACAGGGAACCCAGAGATACATTGTCGCCTTAGAGGGGGGAATATCCCAACCTAATTGCCCCAAACCTTTGATTAAAAAATCTCGTCGCTGTCGGTATCTTTCCTGTACTTGTTTGACGTATTCATCCGGCAGTTGTAGGGCGGTTTCGGCCGCCTTTTGGATGACGGAAAAGATGCCATAATCGAGATTGGTTTTCAGGGTGCGTAACCCTTGAATAATATCGGAATTGCCCACGACAAAACCGACGCGCCACCCGGCCATATTATAGGTTTTCGAGAGGGTATGAAATTCCACACTAATCTCTTTTGCCCCCGGAATTTCTAATAAACTGGTGGGCTGATAACCATCAAAACTTAATTCAGCATAACAGAGATCATGGACGAGCATAATCTCATATTGCTGGGCCCAAGCAACGATTTTTTCAAAAAATTCCAGGGGGGCAACGGCGGCGGTGGGGTTACTGGGATAGTTAAAATAGAGGATTTTCGCCTGTTTAGCCACATCTTCGGGGATAGAATCGATATCTATCAGCCAATCCTGTTCCGCTTTTAAAATGATCGGGTATAGCGTCGCCCCGGCAATCAAAGGACCGCGAAAATGGGCGGGATAGGCGGGACTGGGAACTAAGACCACATCGCCGGGGTTAACATAAGCTAGGGCCAGGTGAGATAGGCCCTCTTTGGAACCTAGCAGGGGTAAAGCTTCGTTATCGGGATTGAGTTCCACACCATAACAGCGATCATACCATTTAGCGATCGCCTCTCGGAAACTGGCGGTTCCTTCAAAGGGGGGATAACCGTGAAATTGGGGGGTTTCAAAAGCTTGAATGGCCGCTTCGATAACTGGACGCGGGGCAGGACCGTCCGGGTTGCCCATACCTAAATCGATTAAATCTAGTCCTTCTTTGCGGGCTAAGGCTTTTAATTCATCCAAGCGGGCGAAAACGTAGGGGGGTAAGGCACTTAATCGCTTGGCGCGGCTATTCGTCCAATTTACACTCATTACTTCTTGGCTTACTGATCGAGGTAATCTACCATTATGGCACGAGTGTATGGCTAATTTAGCAGTTAAGCTGTTCGTAATTTAAATTGCTTGTTGAGATGATGCAAGAGGCAAGAGGCAACCCCCCCTTGCCCCCCCGACGTCGGGGGGGTTGGGGGGGTGGGCTAATCTTAAGAATAGGCGCTTTAAATGCGTCTTAGCTTATTCCTAGAATTGCCCGACACCAGAGATGGAGGGACAAACTAAGGTAATCTGATTAACAGAGGCCCAAAATTACTGATTAGCCCCAGCATTACCCCCATTTTTCGCCATTAGCGGCCGGTAAGTCCTCACTCCTCACTCCTCAATTCTTTTGTAAAATATGACTGCAATTGCTGCCCAGATAACTTCTATTTTACCCGCCGACACGACGGTTATTGCCTGGCCACAAGTGCCAAAAGAGGAACAAGAAAGATTATCAAGGGCAATTAGGGGCAAAAGTCCTGAAATTATAGTCTATCCCGCTAATACGGCCGCTTTAGCCTCTCTGGTGCGTTTTGCCAACGAAAATCGTCTGTCTTTATTGGCCTACGGTCAAGGCAGTAAATTAGATTGGGGTGGATTAGTCGAGTCGCCCGATATTTTAGTCAGTACCCAAAATCTCAACCGGATTATTGACCATGCTAGGGGAGATTTAACTATAACCGTGGAAGCTGGGCTTAAACTAGCGGATTTACAGGCTTTTTTGGCTCCTAGCGGTCAATTTCTTCCTCTTGATCCCAGTTATGCCGATAATGCCACGATTGGCGGTATTATGGCCACGGCCGACGCGGGAACATGGCGGCAAAGATACGGTGGAGTCCGGGATCTGATCCTAGGATTCTCCTTTATCCGTCACGATGGCGAGATTGCTAAAGCTGGAGGGCGTGTGGTCAAAAATGTGGCGGGATACGACATGATGAAGCTATTTACGGGTTCCTACGGCACTTTAGGGATTATCGATCAGATTACCCTGCGACTGTATCCCGAAACCGCTAACTCAGAAACCCTGATCATCACTGGAAATAGCGAAAATATTAGCAAATTGAGTCAAGTTATTCGGCAATCAGCCTTAACTCCCACCGTGGCTGAATGTTTAAACCCAGGGATGACGCAAGCACTAGGATTAGGGGAAAAAGTCGCTTTACTGCTGCGTTTTCAAAGCATTCCCGAAAGTATTAGTGAACAATCGCAACAGGTGAGTTATTTGGGACAACAGTTAGATTGTCAGACTAATTATTATCGGGATGAGGAAGAAATTTCTCTAGGGCAAAGATACCGAAAAACAATCGATAATTATGACCAAGAGGGCAATTTTTTCGGCAAAATAGGATTATTACCCAGCAGTTTAGCTCTAGTGATCGACCAAATTAACGGACTAGCCTCGATTAATATTAGTAGTGGGGTGGGTAAAGTTATCTTAAAATCGGAGGAAAATCTTGACAAAATTCGCTCTTTATGCAGCACCCATCAGGGTTATTTAACGGTGTTAACTGCGCCGCCATCGCTAAAAGAAAAAATTGAACCTTGGGGTTATACAGGTAATGCGATTACCATGATGAAAACCCTAAAAACTAAATTCGATCCTCACGGTATTTTTAGTCCTGAACGCTTTCTTAACAAAATCTAATTAAAAATTATGCAAACCTCCGAATCTTCCCTTAACTTTCAAGAATTAATCGACCAAAAAAATCAAGGATTTGACCCCAATAATCCCCCCGCTCAAGAATTAATCGATAGTTGTGTTCACTGTGGTTTTTGTCTATCTACCTGTCCCAGTTATCGAGTTATTGGCAAAGAAATGGACTCCCCTCGGGGTAGAATTTATCTGATGAATGCCATCAATAAAGGGGAAGCAGTTTTAGACGAAACCACTAGCCAACATTTTGATACTTGTTTAGGTTGTTTAGCCTGTGTTAGTACCTGTCCATCGGGAGTACAATACGATCAATTAATCGCCGCAGTTCGTCCGCAAGTGGAACGCAATCAACCCCGCAGTTTTAAAGATAAAATTATTCGTTTTCTCATTTTTAATCTCTTTCCCTATCCCGTCCGTCTCAGATTATTTTTACCCTTCCTCTGGTTATATCAAACCCTAGGATTACAAACCCTAGTCAGGAAATCGGGTATCTTAAAAATGCTCTTTCCCCGTCTAGCGGCCATGGAATCAATTCTACCAAAAATTACCCTAAATTCTCTGTTTAAAAACTATCCCGATGTTATTCCTTCCCAAACTGAAAAACGCTATCGGGTGGGGGTGGTTTTAGGTTGTGTGCAGCGCCTCTTTTTCTCGCCGGTAAATGAAGCAACAGTGCGGGTTTTAACTGCCAATGGTTGTGAAGTGGTTATCCCAAAAACCCAGGGTTGTTGTGCCGCTTTACCCGCACACCAAGGACAGGAAAAACAAGCACAAAGTTTAGCCAGACAAATGATCGATAGTTTCGCAGCAAACGAGGTTGATTATATTATTATCAATGCGGCGGGTTGTGGTCATACTCTCAAGGAATATCATCATATTTTAGCCGATGATCCTGAATACAAAGATAAGGCTAAGGAGTTTGTGGCTAAAGTACGCGATGCCCAAGAATTTTTGGCAGCAGTGGGGTTAACTGCTGATTTATCGCCGATTACCGAGACAGAATTAACCCTAGTTTATCAAGATGCCTGTCATCTTTTACACGGACAAAAAATCTCGGTGCAGCCACGGCAATTATTGCAAAAAATCCCCAATATTAACTTAAAAGAACCTATCGATGCGGCCTTGTGTTGTGGCAGTGCTGGAGTTTATAATATGCTACAGCCAGATACTGCCGATGAATTAGGTCAGCAGAAAGTACGCAATTTATTAAATACTGGGGCTGCGGTGATTGCTTCTCCTAATCCGGGTTGTTCCCTACAAATTAAAAAACATCTACAATTACAGGGAAAAGATACACCCGTTATTCATCCTATCGAATTATTAGATTATGCGATTCGCGGGCTGAAAATTGGCTAACTCCCACCATTTGAGTTGTGTTAGTGGTGTCAGGGAAGCAAAAGAAAACCCCACAGACAAAGACCCTGTAATGATAGAATCGACAATGGCGACGGCTTGGCCATTAGTATTTTTTGCGTCGGACTAGCAGGAGATAAAAGCGTGACCTTTAAGATTGGTTTACTCGGTTTCGGGGTTGTGGGGACGGGAACAGCGAAAATCCTCCTTGATCCTTTTGGTCGTCATCCCGTACTCAAAGAGATTACCATTGGACGAGTGGGAGTTAGATCCCTAGATAAACCGAGAGAAATCGAGCTTTCTCGCCAGCTGTTGACCACTGACCTAGAATCGATCGTTACTGACCCCGAAATTGATATTATTGTCGAATTATTGGGGGGTTTGGAACCAGCACGCTCTTTAATTCTCAAGGCAATCGCATCGGGAAAGCACGTTGTTACGGCAAATAAAGCGGTTATTGCCCGTTTTGGCGATGAAATCTACGCCAAGGCCAACGAAAAGGGGGTTTATGTCCTTCTAGAAGCGGCCGTGGGTGGTGGAATTCCCGTCATTAAACCCTTAAAACAATCCCTCGGCGCTAATCGCATCAGCAGCATCATGGGAATTGTCAACGGCACAACTAACTATATTCTCACGGAAATGAGCCAAAAAGGGACAGATTTTAGCGAAGTTCTGGCTAAAGCTCAGGAATTAGGCTATGCAGAAGCGGATCCCACTGCGGACGTGGATGGATTCGACGCAGCCGATAAAATCGCCATTTTAGCCTCTCTGGGTTTTGGAGGTCGGGTAAAACGGGAAGATGTTTACTGTGAAGGTATCCGGCAAGTTAGTGCCGTCGATATCGCCTACGCTGATAGACTGGGATTTGTGATTAAATTATTAGCGATCGCAAAAGATACGGTTAAGGAGGATTCCGATACTCTAGAGTTGCGGGTTCATCCGACCCTAGTACCGAAAACCCATCCCCTCGCTAATGCTAACGGAGTCTATAACGCTATTCTGGTCGAGGGGGAACCCTTGGGACAAGTGATGTTTTACGGACCCGGCGCCGGTGGCGGACCGACGGCCAGTGCGGTAGTATCGGATGTGATGAATATCGTCGGAATTTTAAAAAGTAGTGGCAAAACCAAGGAACTTGACCCGCTTTTAAGCTGTATTCATCAGCATTATTGTCAAATCGCCCCGATGGAGGATTTATCGACCCGTTTTTATGCTCGTTTTCTCTGTCGCGATGTGCCGGGGGTAATCGGTCATTTAGGTATGGCTTTCGGCGACCATGGGGTTAGTCTAGAATCCGTGGTACAAATTGGGATTAGGGGTGATTTAGCCGAAATTGTCGTTGTCACCCACGATGTACGGGAGGGCAATTTCCGCAACGCTTTAGCAGCCATAGAGTCTTTAGAAGCTATTGACAGTATTCCTAGTATTCTCCGGGTTTTGTAATTATAGAGATCACTTTTTTTATGGTCATGGGTCGGAGAATCAGAAGTGAGAAAATTTGGCTAAGTTTAACCAGCACAATTTTGTTTTTTTGTCTAGGTTTTTTGGGCTTAAATCAAAAATTAATTTTTGCCCAAGGGTCTGATAATGTTTGTCCCCTGCCGATTTTATCAAGGTTACAACGCCATAAAATCCAAGCGGGAGAAACGATCGCCTCCATCGCCGAAAAATACGCTCTCATCCCCGCAACGATAATTAAACTCAATCCGACTATTCTTAAAAATGGTTTGGCCCCCGTGGGAAAAGAAATCTTCATTCCCCCGATGAACGGCATTCGCATCGAAGCACCCAAGGGTTCCACTTGGCGCGATTTAGAAGCAGCATATGGTATTCGTGCTGATATACTATTTGAGCTTAACGGTTGTGGTCGCCGACCGACAATAGTTTTTATCCCCGGCACCAATTGGTCAGCCACGGGCAAGCGATCGGATTATACTGGATTAAGTTCTTATCCCTTACCCTTTGCCAGCACTGTCGGATTAGCCTACGGTTGGCAAAAAAGCCCCACGGAACAGAAAAATCTCTTTCATAGTGGTATTGATCTTCTCGCAAATGTTGGTACAAATGTTTTGGCTGCCGAGGATGGTCTAGTGATTTATGTGGGTCAGGAGGGGGCCTATGGTAATTTGGTAGTAATTAATCATTTAGGTCGCCGGCAGACCCGTTATGCCCATTTAAGCAGGGTTACAGTTAGAATTGACCAAAGGGTACGAGCAGGAGACGTTATCGGTGCGGTTGGCACCACCGGACAACCGGATATTATTCCCCCCCATCTTCATTTTGAAGTGCGCTTAGATACTCCCGTCGGTTGGACAGCGCAGGATCCCGCTTTGCATTTGCCCCAAATCCACCCGCAATCAAGTCAAAAGTAATCCGACTAAGGGCAATAAGTCCAGCAGAAATGAGAGAATTTTGATTTGTAGCAGGCATTCACCATCTCTGCCATTACTTTTGAAAAATGGTATGAGGCACTTCACTGATTACCGCTTCCGTCGGTTTACTGATCGCTATTTTGCCCTTTGTCTTTTTTAAGTAAAAAATTATCTCTATGGATGAAACTAAACCCGAATTAAATCAAGAAATTGACTTAGAAACCGAAAAAATTGAGCCATCAGCCTCGCTAAGGTCGAGATACGCCCAAATCCACCTAAAAAGTGAGGGCGAGAAATTGCTGCTAATTTTGCCCAAAACCAGTGCCAGGGAGACAAGTCAGGATTGGACAGATATCTTGACAGGATTGAAATATTATCTCCGTAATAGCGGTCAAAACTGCCCCGCTAGAACACCAGTACACCTACAGGCCAACGATCGCCTGATGGATACGCGCCAACTACAAGCGATCGCCACAATTTTAGACAGCGCTGAATTACCCCTGCACACCATCCAAACCCAAAGAAGACAAACCGCAGTGGCAGCCGCAACCATGGGTTACAATGTCGAACAAATGCGCTCGAATCCCCCTGTTTTCGGAGACGATCCACCTCCGCAATCCCCCCTCGCCGAACCTTTGTACTTAAAAACCACCCTGCGATCGGGTGTAGAAATCCGTCACCCCGGTACAGTTATAATCATGGGCGATGTCAACCCCGGCGGCTCCCTCGTCGCTGATGGCGATATATTAGTTTGGGGGAGTTTACGCGGTGTGGCCCATGCCGGATTTCGCGGCGATCGAGCAGCGCTAATTATGGCCCTGCGAATCGACTTAACTCAACTGAGGATCGCCGAATTAGTGGCACGGGCCCCGGCTTTAGATAGCGATCGCATAGAACCGGAAATCGCCTGTATCAGCGAAGGAGGAATCCGCATCATTGGGGCTTATAATTTTTCCAGAACCTACACCTTTAAAGATCAAGTGGGATGGGTCGAAAAAAAGTGAGCAGTGACCAGCCAACAGTGAGCAGTGACCAGTGATCAGTAAACAGTGATCAGTAAACAGTGATCAGTAAACAGTGATTCAGTGACTGGTAAAAATAGCGATTAACTGCGTTGAAACGAAAAACTCTATAAAACTGATAACTGATAACTGATAACTGATAACTGATAACTGATAGCTGATAACTGATAACTGATAACTGATAACTGATAACCGGTAACTGATAACTGATAACTGATAACTGATATAAATTATGGCTCGTGTAATTGTGGTGACATCAGGAAAGGGAGGAGTCGGTAAAACGACAGTAACGGCGAACTTAGGTTCAGCTTTATCTCAATTAGGCTGTCGAGTCGCCCTTGTCGATGCCGATTTCGGACTGAGAAATCTCGATTTATTGTTAGGATTAGAACAGCGTATCGTTTATACTGCCCTCGATGTGGTGGCGGGAGATTGTAGCCTTGATAAAGCTTTAGTTAAGGATAAAAGACAGGAAAATCTGGTTCTATTACCAGCAGCACAAAATCGCACCAAAGAGGCAATTACTGCCGATCAAATGAAGGATTTAGTCGCCCAATTGTCAAAAAGTTATGACTATGTATTGATTGATTGTCCGGCAGGAATTGAAATGGGTTTTCGCAATGCGATCGCCCCTGCCCAAGAAGCGATCATCGTTACTACCCCAGAAATGTCGGCAGTGAGAGATGCCGATCGCGTGGTGGGACTACTAGAAAGCGAAGATATTAAAAGTATCCGTCTGATTGTCAACCGGCTGCGGCCGGAAATGATCCAACTTAACCAGATGATCAGCGTCGAGGATATTCTCGACCTCTTGGTAATTCCCCTTTTAGGCATTATTCCCGACGATCAAAGAATTATTATTTCCACTAATAAAGGGGAACCATTAGTATTAGAGGAGAAGACCTCTCCCCCTGCCATGGCCTTTAGAAACATTGCCCAACGTTTACAGGGTCGCGATGTGCCGTTTCTAGATTTAATGGCCGGTCAAGAAGGTTTTCTTACCCGTCTGCGTCGTCGCTTGTTTGGGCCTTAAACTCTCTCATCTCAACCCCTTAACCTACTATGAATGACCTGATCGATAAACTTCTAGCATGGCGCGGTTCGGGCAAAAGTGGCGACCAAGCTAAAAAACGCTTAAAACTTATTCTGGCCCATGATCGCACCGATCTTAGTCCCGAACTTCTTAGTATGATGCGTCAAGAAATCTTAGAAGTGGTCGGTCGTTATCTTGATATCGACACCGAGGAAACCGAGTTACTCTTAGAAAGTGACCAACGAACTACCGCCCTGATTGCTAATTTTCCGATTCGTCGGATCAAACGCCGTCCTTTAACCGAGAAATTGCCATGAAAACTCAACCGATCGAGCTTTGGCTTAGTCTAGCGGTCAGTCCCTTTCTTCTCTCCTATCTGGCCTTGCGTTCCCTCAATCATTGGTTAATTGAATTGGGCCGGGAAAGTGAGGAATTGTTTCGCGGCGATCGCTTGCCCCTTCTCAATATTCCCGATCAGTTGCCGGTCAACAGTGACCAATAATCTTTTCTGGAAAAAGCTCCCAGGAAGAAAACCCTTTTGCCCTCTGAAAAGAGGCAATAATAGTGAAATTTTTGTTAAAAATAGAAAAAAATGTGATTCTTTGGCATATAATCTCATTTTTGACCAACTCTAAAGAACTAATCCCGATATATCAGTGATCAGTGATCAGTTATTGGTTTGATAGAGTTTTTCATTTCAAGGCAGTTAATCCCTATTTTCACTGATTACTGTTTACTGATTACTGTTTACTGATTACTGTTTACTGATTACTGAAATTATGAGCGTCCTTGTCCCCTCAACCGAAACCGAACCGGATATTTTCAGCACTTCCAACCTGTTTCTGCAGCAAAGACTGAAATTAATCGAAGATTTATGGAAAGAAGTCTTAGTCTCCGAATGTGGTCAAGAATTAGTCGATTTACTGGAATTACTGCGCCATCTCTGTTCTGAGGAAGGACAAGTGACCGATGATAGTCCCGAAGCAATGATCGCCAAAATGATCGAAGACTTGGAACTAGGGGAAGCGATCAAAGTTACCCGCGCTTTTGCCCTCTATTTCCAGTTAATCAATATCATCGAACAACACTACGAACAAAGGGATCAGCAACTACTGCGACGGACGGTGATCGGGGAAGAAAACGAAAGTCCCAAGGCTGACCCAACGCAAAAAAGCCTTTTAGCCACCATTGTCGGGGCTGATTGGCTGGAAAAAACCCTGAACGAGTCCGATCACTCCGGCCCAAAATCGGGGCTATTTCACTGGTTATTTCCCTATCTTAAACAGGTTAACGTCCCTCCCCAAGAAATCCAGCGTCTTCTCGATCAGTTAGATATTCGTCTGGTTTTCACGGCCCACCCCACAGAAATTGTCCGTCACACCATTCGCATTAAACAGCGCCGCAT
This sequence comes from Microcystis wesenbergii FACHB-1317, assembly GCF_014696875.1. GTDB lineage: Bacteria > Cyanobacteriota > Cyanobacteriia > Cyanobacteriales > Microcystaceae > Microcystis > Microcystis wesenbergii_A. The sequence goes on from NZ_JACJQV010000156.1 coordinate 46,584, forward strand.
CTCGGGCATTCTCGAAAAACTCGACCAAGCAGAAGAAATCTTTCGCAGTATGGGGTTAACTAACTCCAGAGAAGCACAAACAGTCACCAAACAGTTAAAAGAAGAAATACGTTTCTGGTGGCGAACAGATGAACTACACCAATTTAAACCCACCGTCGTCGATGAAGTGGATTATGCCCTGCACTACTTCGATGAAGTTCTCTTTGATTCCCTACCCCAGTTAACCCTGCGTCTGCAGCAAAGCCTACAATCCTCCTTTCCCCGTTTACAAGCGCCGAAAAATAACTTCTGTCGCTTCGGTTCTTGGGTCGGGGGAGATCGGGATGGCAATCCCTCCGTTACCCCCGAAGTCACCTGGAAAACCTGCTGTTATCAGCGCAATCTCGTTATTAAAAAATATCTCGATGCTATTCGCGACCTGACCAGTATTTTAAGTGCCTCCCTGCACTGGTGTCACGTCTTGCCGGAATTGCTGGACTCCCTGGACAGAGATAAACAGCAAATGCCCGAAATCTATAGCCAGTTAGCAATCCGCTACCGTCAGGAACCCTATCGCCTCAAATTGGCCTTTATTCAAAAACGTCTGGAAAATACCCGCGATCGCAATAATCGCCTCAATGACCCGGAAGAACGACAATTATTAACTAAACTCAACGAAACCAACATCTATCGCTCAGGTTCCGAGTTTTTAGCCGAATTACAGCTATTACAGCGCAGTCTCTTGCAAACCGGTCTTTCCTGTCAAGAACTGGATCAACTGATCGCCCAAGTGGAGATTTTTGGCTTTGTCCTGACTCAGTTAGATTTTCGGCAAGAATCCACCCGTCACGCCGAATGTATCGAAGAAATCGCCGCCTATCTCGGAGTTTTACCCAAACCCTACCGCAAATTAACCGAATCAGAAAAAATCGCCTGGTTAGTGGAGGAATTAAAAACCCGTCGGCCTTTAATTCCCCGGGAAATGCCCTTTTCGGAAAGAACCTGCGAAACCATTGAAACCCTGCGAGTTTTAAGAAGTCTGCAAGGGGAATTCGGTCTGGAAATCTGCCAAACCTACATTATCAGCATGACCAACGAGGCCAGCGATGTGCTAGAAGTGCTGTTATTAGCCCAAGAAGCCGGTTTATACGACCCCGCCACTAGCCGCAGTTCCCTCCGCATTGTTCCCCTCTTTGAAACCGTCGATGACCTCAAACACGCCCCCGGCATCATGCAGACTTTGTTTGAATTGCCCCTCTACCGGGCAGCTCTAGCCGGCGGTTACGACCATTTAGGGGCTTTAAACGGGGAGGACGTGACCCCGGAACCGGCCATCCTCGAACCGAGTAATTTACAGGAGATTATGGTGGGTTACTCCGATAGTAACAAGGATTCTGGCTTTTTAAGCAGTAATTGGGAAATTCATAAGGCCCAGAAGGCTTTACAAAAAACTGCTAAACAATACGGCGTGGATCTACGTCTTTTTCATGGCCGGGGCGGTTCCGTCGGTCGCGGCGGGGGTCCAGCCTACGCCGCTATCCTCGCCCAACCCCGGGGAACTATTAACGGTCGCATTAAAATCACCGAACAAGGCGAGGTTTTAGCCTCGAAATACTCTTTACCGGAATTGGCCTTGTATAACCTCGAAACCGCCGTAACGGCAGTTATACAAGCAAGTTTACTGGGCAGTGGTTTTGATGATCTCGAACCCTGGAATCGCATCATGGAGGACTTGGCCACCTGTTCACGGCAAACCTATCGCAGTTTGATTTATGAAGAACCGGACTTTTTAGACTTCTTTCTGTCCGTAACTCCCATTCCTGAAATTAGTCTTTTACAGATTAGTTCCCGACCGGCCCGCCGGAAAAGTGGTCAACAGGATTTAAGTACCCTGCGGGCAATTCCCTGGGTGTTTAGTTGGACTCAAACCCGTTTTCTTTTACCGGCTTGGTATGGTTTAGGGACAGCTTTACAGATGTTTCTCGATGATTCTCCTAGCAGAAATTTGGAATTGTTACGCCATTTTTATCACAAGTGGCCTTTCTTCCAGATGGTGATTTCTAAGGCAGAAATGACTTTATCGAAGGTGGATCTACAGATGGCCTATCACTACGTCAGTGAACTTTCTAAACAGGAAGATCGAGAACGTTTTCAACGTCTGTTTGAAAGGATCAAAGAGGAATATAATCGCACTAGCGAGATTGTTCTCCAGATCACCGGCGAGAAACATTTATTAGATAATGATCCCAATTTACAGCGCTCGGTGCAGTTACGCAACGGTTCGATCGTTCCCCTCGGTTTTCTACAGGTGTCTCTCCTGAAGCGTTTACGTCAATACAATAGTCAAGCTCAATCCGGTGTGATTCATTTCCGCTATTCTAAAGAGGAGTTATTAAGGGGTGCTTTAATGACGATTAATGGTATTGCCGCAGGGATGAGAAATACCGGTTGATTACAGATAATTAATGGTAGTTTTCGGGGGGATTGTCTTGAAGGTAATCCCCCCTATTTTTGGGATTTGTCAACTTTTTGTAGAACTTCTACTAATACTAAATCCGTTGAGTAACGCCCAGAAAACGGGTTTCTCCGAGAAACCCGTTTTCTACTCATGCACTCATGCAAAAAGGGGAATAAATAATCAGTCTTTAATAACCAGATTTAGTATTACTTCCGATTTTATCACTCAATCCCAGCTTTTGGGGGTTCTATTGGCTAATATTACGATCACTTATTGACTAAAAATGAAGATTTTACCGCTAACAGTTGACAATTGATGCTCGACCCCGAAGAGAAGCAATTAAGCTCACTGGTGTGTCGGAAGATTAGAGATTGTGCCAAAATGGAGAAAGTGACCCAATGATTACAGGTAAATTGTTAAAGAAAGGATCGAGTAACCGTGACTGATACGAACTTAGATATACTATCCCTGACGGATCCAGCGATCGCAGGGATTCTGCAAAAAGAACTGCAACGTCAAAGAGATCACCTAGAATTAATCGCTAGTGAAAACTTTACCTCCGCTGCCGTCATGGCCGCCCAGGGTTCGGTTTTAACCAACAAATACGCGGAAGGACTGCCCAAAAAACGCTACTATGGCGGTTGCGAATACATTGACGAAGCGGAACAATTAGCGATCGATCGGGTTAAACGACTATTTGGGGCAAACCACGCTAACGTACAACCCCACTCCGGCGCCCAAGCTAATTTCGCCGTTTTCCTGACCCTCTTGCAGCCCGGCGATACGATCATGGGTATGGATCTCTCCCACGGGGGTCATCTTACCCACGGTTCCCCCGTTAACGTTTCTGGGAAATGGTTCCGAGTAGTACAGTACGGAGTAAGTCCCGAAAGCGAACGCCTGGACTACGATCTCATCCTTGACATCGCCCGCAAGGAAAAACCCAAACTAATTATCTGCGGTTATTCTGCCTACTCGCGCCAGATTGATTTCGAGAAATTCCGCGCCATCGCTGACGAAGTGGGGGCCTACCTGATGGCAGATATTGCCCATATTGCCGGTTTAGTGGCCACCGGTCATCATCCTAACCCCCTACCCCACTGTGATGTGGTCACTACCACCACTCACAAAACCCTGCGCGGTCCTAGGGGGGGGTTAATTATGACCAAAGACGAGGAATTAGGCAAAAAATTCGATAAATCCGTCTTCCCCGGTACCCAAGGCGGCCCCCTAGAACACGTGGTCGCGGCGAAAGCAGTGGCTTTTGGGGAGGCCCTGAAACCGGAGTTTAAAATCTATTCGGGCCAAGTAATCGCTAATGCCCAAGCTTTGGCCGGTCAGTTGAAGGCTAGAGGGATTAAAATTGTCACTGATGGTACGGATAATCACTTGATGTTACTCGATTTGAGATCCGTGGGCATGACTGGAAAAGAGGCTGATCGCTTGGTGAGTACCATCAATATTACCGCTAATAAAAACACTGTTCCCTTCGATCCCGAGTCTCCCTTTGTTACCAGTGGTCTGCGCTTGGGTTCCCCAGCTATGACCACCAGAGGACTAGGAGAAACGGAATTTATCGAGATTGGCAACATTATCGCCGATATTCTCCTTAATCCCGGTGATGAAGCCCTGAGAACTGCTTGCCGTCAACGGGTAGCCAAACTCTGTGAAAGCTTCCCCCTCTATCCCCATCTCCATATTTCCGTCCCCGCCTTGGCCTAAAACGAGAGATAATAAAAATTCATAATTGGTGATTGCCTGTCAGTTGCCAATTGTGAATTAAATCGCCCCCCAATTCCCATGTCCGGAGATTTATACTATCTAATTGCCTTTCTGATCGCCCATACCGTGGTACTTTGGAGTACCCCCCTCGTCAGAACCGTCGGACTGAAAAGCGGTTACGTCGATAAACCCAACGAAAGGAAAGTCCATGAAAAGCCTATGGTTCGACTGGGGGGAGTTTCGATCTTTATCGGCGCTTTAACTGCCCTCCTGATCGTTTGGTGGTTGGGAGGGTTTGCCGGTTTAAACAGCGATCGAGAATGGGAAGTGTGGGGCGTAACCCTAGGCGGTTTGGGCTTTTTTCTCATCGGTCTAGCGGATGATCTTTTTAATCTTTCGCCCCTCAATCGTCTGGTAATGCAGTTTAGCGTCGCTTTTCTAGCTTGGCAAGCTGGGGTGAGGATCGATTTCCTCTCTATTCCCTTCGGCGATTTATTACAAATTCATTGGCTAAGTTTACCGATTACTCTCCTCTGGTTAGTGGGGATGGCTAACGCGATTAATTGGATTGACGGTTTAGATGGATTAGCGGCGGGGGTTTCGGGTATATCTGCCGTGGTGATTTTGATTGTAACTTTGGTGATGGGACAACCGGCCGCCGCTATTATCGCCGCCGCTTTAGCGGGTGGGGCCTTGGGTTTTCTGCGTTACAATTTTAACCCCGCCCAAATTTTTATGGGGGATGGTGGGGCCTATTTTATGGGTTTTACCCTGGCGGGTGTGGCGGTGATTGGATTGGCTAAAACCACTGCTGTGACTACTGTTGCCGTTACCGCCGTCCTATTACCCTATCTCATCCTTGCAGTTCCTCTCCTCGATATGTCCACGGTAATTATTTCCCGTCTCAAACGCGGAAAATCCCCTTTTGTGGCTGATAAACGTCATTTACACCATCGTTTACTCAAAGCTGGTATCTCTCACCGTCTGACAGTTTTATTTATCTACGCCCTAACTCTCTGGGTGGGCAGTTTGGCCCTCGGTTTCTCCAATGTTCCCAGTGGTTGGGGTTTTGCCTTTGGTGCGACTCTCCTCCTCGGTTACGTCGGTTGGCAAGTCTGGCGCAATCGTGGCGGTGAACCGTAAGCCATCTTAAACTAGAAAAAAGATTAATAATTAAGATAGCGGCAGCATAACTCTGGGAGTTTAGCAAATGTCTAACGAAACCGTAACTTATTCCCTTGAAACCGTCCTCAAGGAAATCAAAGACAGCATCAAGGAAGTCAACCACAAAGCTGATAGAATCGATCAACGTCTGACAAAATTAGAAATCGGACAGGCAGAACTTAAAGGAGAAATTAAAGCTTTAGATGAGCGACTAAGCACAAAAATTGACGGATTGACCGCTAAAGTTGCCTATCAAGAGTTTACTAATCGAGGCATTTTGATCGCCCTTGTTGTTGCTATTTTAGGAGGAGCAGCTAAACTTTTTGGGTTTATTGGCAACCCCTAGAAGTTGCCCTTAGCATCATAAATTTTTCCTATCTTATTTTTTCAGCAAGCCCTAATTAAAGTTATCAAAAGTAGGAGTTTAGCACAATGTCTAACGAAACCGTAACTTATTCCCTTGAAACTGTCCTGACAAGGATTGAGGGAAAAATCGACTCTTTACAAAGAGATGTTAATGAGCGTCTAACTAAGCTAGAGATAGGACAATCAGAAATAAGAGGGGATATTAAAGCCCTAGATTCTAAAGTTATGGAAATAGAAAAGCGTATTGACGACCTGAATGCAAGGGTGAATATTACCACTAATGGATTTCTTGGCATTGTCGGAATTTTGGTGACAGGAATACTAGGCATTCTGGGAAAAATCGTCTTTTTTCCTAATCCCTAAAAGTTATCCTTAGTCTTGCATATCGGCAATTTTGATGCCTTGTCGATTAGAGAAAAAATCAGCAAAAGTAGCAGTTTAGCACAATGTCTAACGAAACCGTAACTTATTCCCTAGAAGCAGTCCTGACAAGGATTGAGGGAAAAATCGACTCTTTACAAAGAGATGTTAATAAGCTAGAGATAGGACAATCAGAAATAAGAGGGGATATTAAAGCCCTAGATTCTAAAGTTATGGAAATAGAAAAGCGTATTGACGACCTGAATGCAAGGGTGAATATTACCACTAATGGGTTTCTTGGCATTGTCGGAATTTTGGTGACAGGAATACTAGGCATTCTGGGAAAAATCGTCTTTTTCCCTAATCCCTAAAAGTTGTCCTTTAGAGATAAAATAAGCAAAAGTAGCAGTTTACCAAAATGTCTAACGAAACCGTAACTTATTGCCTGTAAGCCGTCCTGACAGGGATAATAAAGTTCAGCTAATTGCCAAACTTCTGGTTGTCCGATGCTAACAATTGCTGCATAGCTGGGCTGTGACGGACGTGAGATAAATCTAAAATTTTCTTCCTCAATTTCGTTGTCCGATTCTAGTTGACCTAGCCAAAGAATATTTTAAAGTATATCGCCAAAATAGAGAGAATAAACCCAATCCTTTGGCTAGAAAATAAGATTGAGTCAACACAATCAAGGCCTTGGGATAGGTTAAAAACACATCCCATGGTCTCGATTAAGTCAGAATTACTGACGAATTTGTACCGGCATCACCAAATAGGTCATCTTTAAACCTCCCAAGGGAGTAAAAATAACCGGCTGGGTATTAGCATTTAACTGCATTTGGATATCATTATTGGGTAAAGCCTTCAAACCGTCCATCAAATATTTAACATTAAAGGCAATATCGCCACTTTCTCCCTGAATTTCCGCCGCCATGGACTCTTTGGCGCTACCTAAATCGGGAGATTCCACCGCTAGGGATAAACGGTCATTTTCGCTATCGAGACTAAACTTAACTAAATTATTCTTTTGGTCCGATAAAACCGCTACTAATTCCAAACAACGGATTAACTGTTTGCGGTCTAAAACCAAAGAACGCTCGAAGGATTTAGGAATTAACTGATTATAAGTGGGATAGGCCCCTTCTAACTTACGACTGGTTAACCTCTGTTCCCCCATTTCAAAGATGACTTGAGAATCATCCACATGCAGAGTAATAGTCTCGATATTTTGTTTTGTTGCCATCATTCTTTCCAATTCTCGCAGGGCCCGGGCCGGAATGGTGACATTAAAGCCACCAGAGGCACTTTCCACCTCCTCTAGGGGAGTTTGTACCACCGCTAAACGATGACCGTCTGTAGCGGCAAATTCTAGACAATCGACGGTTTTAGTTAAATGTACCCCCGTCAACACCTGTTTAGTTTCATCGCCACTAGCGGCAAACAAAGCACCTTTTAGCCCTTCTGTCAAGGCAACTATAGGTAAATTAACAATTTCTCCATCAGCCACCGTGGGCAATTCTGGGAACTCATCGGCCTTCATGCCGCGAATTTGGAACTGTGCCGAGGCAGTTTTCAGGAAAGCGAGACTATGCTCCTCATCATTCTCGTTTTCTTCCACAGAGATGGTGATTTCCCCTTCTCCCAAACGAGAGACAATATCGTTAAGTAATTTTGCCGGCAGGGTAATCTTACCCCCTTCCACCACCTCAGCCCGAAAACTGGTGCGAATCCCTAAACTCAAATCAAAAGCAGTCAGGCTAATTTCGCCCTTTTCCTCATCGGCACAAAAGAGAACATTGCCCAAAACCGGATGGGTAGGACGACTGGCAACGGCCCGACTAACTAGGGATAAATTGCTGTTGAGTTCGCTTTGACTACTGGTAAATTTCATAGCAGGAATAGTTTTTTTGTACGCTAAGAAATAATAGCAAGAATTCCCCTGTGGAAAATCTGTGGAAAACCGGAGCTTTTTTTGATCGCTCTTTCCGGGCTAAAATCTATCAATAGCAATAACTTCGGCCATTGCTAGGTTTTTCTGGCAATTCTGAAAAGATTGTGGAAAAATTGTCAAAAGTGAAATTTTCGCCCCTTCTCACCCAATTACATCAACTGTTAACCATCAGGCTACAAGTTAACAATAGCGAGACTTGAGCCGACCAGCGCCTTTCTTAGGGAAAAAATTGCGTAAAATGTAGGCTGGTGATCTTTAAAATGGAACAAGCAGCAGGAAGTTAACAAAACAAAACTCCGGGCATTCCCCGGAATCGATAGACTCAAATAGACAAGGAGACAGGATTGGTTAGCACATCTTCGTATCAAACAACAAAATCGAAAGAAATCTTTACAGCCGCTCAAAAATTAATGCCGGGGGGTGTAAGTTCCCCCGTGCGGGCCTTTAAATCCGTCGGTGGTCAACCCATCGTTTTTGAAAGCGTCAAAGGGGCCTATATTCGCGACGTGGACGGTAACGAATACATCGACTATGTGGGAACTTGGGGGCCGGCTATCTGTGGTCATGCCCATCCCGAAGTGATTGCCGCCCTACACGAGGCCCTAGATAAAGGGACCAGTTTCGGCGCTCCCTGTGTTCAGGAAAATATTCTCGCTGAAATGGTGATTGATGCCGTTCCCAGCATTGAAATGGTGCGTTTTGTCAATTCCGGCACCGAAGCCTGTATGTCCGTCCTGCGCTTAATGCGGGCTTTTACCGGCCGGGATAAAATCATCAAATTCGAGGGCTGTTACCACGGTCATGCCGATATGTTCCTGGTTAAAGCTGGCTCTGGTGTAGCTACCCTGGGCCTACCCGACTCGCCGGGGGTTCCCAAAACCACCACTAACAACACTTTAACCGCCCCCTACAATGACCTGGAAGCGGTAAAAGCCCTCTTTGTCGAAAATCCCGACTCGATCGCTGGGGTGATTTTAGAGCCAGTGGTGGGTAATGCCGGCTTTATCGTGCCGGATGCCGGCTTTTTAGAAGGATTGCGGGAATTAACCAAGGAATACGGAGCCCTGTTAATGTTTGATGAGGTAATGACCGGATTTCGCATCGCCTACGGTGGCGCCCAGGAAAAATTCGGCATCACCCCCGATTTAACCACCCTCGGCAAAGTTATCGGCGGTGGGCTGCCAGTGGGGGCCTACGGCGGTCGGGCCGATATTATGGCGATGGTGGCTCCGGCCGGCCCGATGTACCAAGCGGGAACCTTATCCGGCAACCCTTTGGCCATGACGGCGGGAATTAAAACCCTCGAGTTACTCCAGCGCCCCGGCACCTACCAATATCTCGATAAAGTGACCAAATCCTTAACTGAAGGGCTGCTGAAAGTGGCTAGAGATGCTGGTCATAGCGTTTCTGGAGGTTATATTAGTGCCATGTTCGGAATGTTTTTCACTGGCAACCCCGTGCATAACTATGAAGATGCCAAAAAGGCCGATGTGGCTAAATTCGGTCGTTTTCACAGAGGAATGTTGGAAAGATGCGTTTATCTAGCTCCTTCCCAGTTTGAAGCTGGTTTTACTTCCTTAGCTCACACAGAGGCCGATATCGAACGGACTTTGGCCGCCGCTAAAGAGGTTTTAGAAGGTTTATAGTCAATGCTGCCAGGTTTTTAGATTTATTCAGCAAACCCTACTAAGGCGATTTCAGGGATCAAACAAAAACCCTCGATCGAGCGATCGAGGGTTAACCATGAACAGAAAATTTACCTAGACTACAGTAGCAGCCTTACGGGCAGCGGCGGCCTCGTCGGGATGAATACCGAGACGGGTGAGATTGAGACGACCTTTACTATCGATCTCCCGTACCTTGACTAACACCTCATCCCCCACGGCCACTTCATCCTCCACCTTACCGACGCGTCCCTCGGCCAATTGGGAAATATGGATCATTCCCTCTTTCCCCGGCAAAACTTCCACAAAAGCGCCGATTTGGATAATGCGAGTCACGCGACCGAGATAAACCTCACCCTCATTGAGTTTGCGGGTCATATTGTAGATCAGTCGTTTAGCTTTTTCGGCCTGTTCCCCATCGGTAGAGGAAATGGTGACAGTACCATCGTCATCGATATCGATTTTCGTGCCGGTCTGTTCAGTAATCCCTTTAACCGTCTTACCACCCGGCCCGATGACTAACCCGATCAGATCTGGATCGATCTTGATCGTCAATAACCGGGGTGCGTGGGGAGATAATTCTGTGCGGGGTTTTTCTAGGGTCGCTAACATCTTCTCTAGGATATGTTTGCGGGCCGGTAAAGCTTGTTCGATCGCCTTGGCCACCACTTCCATGGTTAAACCGGGGATTTTCATATCCATCTGGAGAGCGGTGATGCCAGAATCAGTACCAGCCACCTTAAAGTCCATATCTCCCAGAAAATCCTCGATACCTTGGATATCGGTCAAAATCCGCACTTCTTCCCCTTCTTTAATTAAACCCATGGCCGCACCGCTAACGGGTTTTTTCAGGGGAACACCGGCATCCATCAGCGCCAGGGTAGAACCGCACACGGAACCCATGGAGGTGGAACCATTAGAAGAGAGGACTTCCGACACCACCCGCAGCACATAGGGAAATTCCTCCTGGGGGGGAAGGACAGGTACGATCGCCCTTTCCGCTAAAGCACCGTGACCGATTTCTCGACGGCCGGGAGAACGCATGGGACGGGTTTCACCGACGGAAAAGGGTGGGAAATTGTAGTGATGAAGATAGCGTTTTTCGTCTTCGGGATGGAGATCGTCGCCCAAATCCTGAGCATCACCGGGGGTGCCAAGGGTGGCGATCGAAAGCACCTGGGTTAAACCGCGATTAAACAAACCGCTACCGTGAACCCGACGGGGTAAAACTCCCACCCGGCAAGAAATCGGCCGTACTTCGTCCAGTTGGCGACCATCAACCCGCACCCCATCCTCGATAATTTGGGCGCGCATCAGTTTTTTGGTCAGATCCTTAAAGAGATTACCGATTAACTTCGGCTCTTCCAGCGTTGGAGCTTTTAAGGGATCTTCATCGGGGAGAGCGGTTATAGTTTCCTTGATCCGATTTTCGATCGCATCTAATTTCTCATCCCGTTCGGTTTTGCTGAGGGTAAACTGACAGAGAATCTGTTTAATTTCCTCTTTAGCTTGTTCTCTCAGGAAATTCTGCACGGTTTCGTTTACTGCCGGCGCTTCTCGGGTCACTAGGGCAATACCCAACTGATCGATCAATTCCCGTTGAGCGGTGATCAGGTCGCGGACCGCTTCATAACCAAAATCGATCGCCTCAATAATATCCCGTTCCGGTAACTGATTAGCTCCCGCTTCGATCATCACCACCCCTTCGGGACTACCGGCCACCACTAGATCTAATTCTCCGTTATGGATTTCCTTGTAGGTGGGATTGATGATAAATTCATCCCCTAATAAACCGACGCGCACCGCCGCCATCGGTCCTTGGAAGGGAATCCCTGCCAACAAAACCGCCACAGAAGCCCCGGTAACGGCCAAAACATCCGGGGGGACTTCCTCATCCATCGAGAGGGTCGTAGCGACCACCTGAATATCATCCCGTAGCCAACTGGGGAATAGAGGCCGCAGGGGGCGATCGATCAAACGACCGGTCAGAATTGCTTTTTCCGGGGGACGACCTTCACGACGCAAAAATCCTCCCGGGATGCGCCCGGCGGCGTATAATCTTTCTTCGTAATCAACGGTCAAGGGCAGGAAATCTACTCCTTCTCTGGCTTTGGCTGTGGTTGCTGTCACTAAAACCGCCGTTTCTCCCGATTGGATCAGAACACTACCGCCAGCTTGGGGGGCTAAAAGCCCTATTTTTAGTCGAATATCCCTGCCATCAAAGGATATTGACTTGTCAAACTCTTCCATGTAAAGCTATATTCCTTTCTTTCACTTTTCTCTGTGCTGTGGCAATCCTAGCATTTTTTGTCCCCCTTTCCGACAGGTTTAGTATTCAGTGATCAGTTATCAGTTATCAGTGATCAGTTATCAGTTATCAGTGATCAGTTATCAGTGATCAGTTATCAGTGATCAGTTATCAGTGATCAGTTATCAGTGATCAGTTATCGGTTATCAGCTTTTTTCTCCCTGCTCCCATCTCCCATCTCCCCCGCGACGCGCACGAAGTGGTCTCCCTACTACCCCACTACCCAACTACCCAACTACCCCACTACCCCACTGATAACTGGTTACTGCTCACTGATAACTGAAAATACTCCCCACTACCCCACTGATAACTGGTTACTGCTCACTGATAACTGAAAATACTCCCCACTACCCCACTGATAACTGCTTACTGGTCACTGATAACTGAAAATACTCCCCACTTCCCTGCTTTTAAACAGGATTTAACATTACTTGCTCAAACGAGCCAAAAAATGATAGTTTCAGATATAGGAATAATCTGGTTAAGAAAAAAAATGTCTTCCCTTGCCGCTTGCTGGCCCAAAAATATTTCTAAGTATTAGCAAAACTGACTGACTGTCAGCAGTTGAGCGGGATTTTTCCTAGCTCGAAGAACTCCAGACAAAGAAAATTAAGACAATTAAAAGGATTGCGTCTCTATTATCTCTCAGACGCTTCTAATCCAAAGAATTTGCGGGTTATCTTCAAATTAACCCCGTTTAACCCTATTTATTATCGATCATGGCTGAAAGTTATTTACTAGACAAACTGCAATCTGTAGAACAGACCTACAAAGAATTAACCCGTCGTCTAGCGGATCCCGATGTCACCAGTAATCCGGGTGAATTGCATCGTCTGGCCAAATCCCGCGCTTCCCTAGAGGAAACGGTCAACACCTACGAAATTTGGCAAAAAAGTCAAGAGGATTTAATCGGTGCGAAACAAATCTTCAAAGAATCCGCCAGCGATCCCGAATTAAGGGAAATGGCCGCCCTAGAAGTGGCAGAATTAGAGGCAAAAATCGCCACTTTGGAAGACCAATTAACCATTCTGCTGCTGCCCCGGGATCCCCTCGATGAAAAGAATATCATGCTGGAAATTCGCGCCGGGACCGGAGGTGATGAGGCCAGTATTTGGGCGGGGGATTTAGTTCGCTTGTACTCAAAATATGCCGAAACTCAAAACTGGAAAGTTAGCCTTTTGAGTGAATCTCCGGCGGATATGGGAGGATTTAAAGAGGCAATTTTAGAGATTAAAGGCGATAACGTCTATAGTAAGCTGAAATTTGAGGCGGGAGTCCATCGGGTGCAGCGGGTTCCTCTGACGGAAGCAAGTGGTCGCGTCCACACTTCCACCGCTACCGTGGCGATTATGCCGGAAGTGGACGATGTGGAAGTGCATATCGATCCCAAGGATATTGAGTTAACCACGGCTAGATCCGGGGGTGCAGGCGGTCAAAATGTCAATAAAGTGGAAACTGCGGTCGATTTAATCCATAAACCCACGGGAATCCGGGTTTTCTGCACCGAGGAGCGATCGCAATTGCAAAACCGGGAACGAGCTATGCAGATTCTCCGGGCGAAACTGTACGATATGAAGTTACAGGAACAACAGGAAGCGGTCAGTTCCATGCGACGCTCTCAGGTGGGAACCGGTTCCCGTTCGGAAAAAATTCGCACCTATAACTATAAGGATAATCGTCTCACCGATCATCGCTTAAATCAGAATTTTTCCCTCGATCGCATTTTAGACGGCGACATCGAAGGGGTGATTCAATCCTGTATCGCCAAGGATCAACAGGGAAAACTGGCAGAATTAGCCGCTGCCCAAGAGACAGCTTAATCAGTGATCAGTGATCAGTTACCAGTGATCAGATTTTAGTTTTTAGTGAATAGTATTAAGTGGCAAGTTCAGAGCTTTCTTTTCACTGATTAATGTTTACTGGTTACTGTTCACAACAAAAAGCTCCCCCACTCCCTGCACTTTCCCCACCGGTGGGTGAGTGCGGGTGGGGACTGATGCCGGTTAGTTCAACTCACAACCAATTCTAAGCTTCCACTAAACGAAAAGCTGCACCTAAACCGACAGCGATCTCATCGGGAGAAATTTTCCCATCATGGTTAATATCGATCGCATCGAATACCGCATCGGTTCCCGCCCATTCTTCCCGGGTGATGAAACCATCCCCATCATGATCATAGACTCGGAAAATATCTTCGGCGGCGTGTTCTAGGGTTGACTGACCTTCCAACTGGGTTAAACGTTGAATCAGCAATTGTTCCAATAATTCCAAAGCTTTGGTAAAACCTTGAATACCTTCCGTTAGTTTTTCGGAAGCCATGGCATCTTCGGCGTGCATTTTCTCAAAAGTCGCTTGATCCATGGCAATTTTGAGAATATCAAGGGTTGCGGCCTGGTCTGGATCGAGCTTACGGGGTAAATCGGCTTCTGTCTCTTGCAATTGTTCGAGCAGTTTCGGAGAAATGGTTAAAAGATCACAACCGGCTAACTCGCAAATTTCACCGATATTGCGGAAACTTGCCCCCATAACTTCGGTTTTATAACCAAACTTTTTATAGTAGTTATAGATCTGGGTAACGGATTGGACTCCGGGATCTTCAGCACCAACGTAGTCTTTACCAGTTTCTTTTTTATACCAATCGAGAATCCGACCGACAAAGGGAGAAATTAAGGTTACTCCCGCTTCCGCACAGGCGATCGCCTGATGAAAACCGAATAATAGGGTTAAATTACAGTGAATTCCCTCTTTTTCGAGGACTTCTGCGGCTTTAATCCCTTCCCACGTCGAGGCAATTTTAATTAAGACTCTTTCTCTAGAGATACCCGCTTGTTCATACTGGGAAATGAGATAACGGGCCTTGTCGATGGTAGCTTGGGTATCGTAGGAAAGACGAGCATCCACTTCGGTGGAGACGCGGCCGGGGACGATTTGCAGGATTTGCAGACCAAAACCGATCGCTAGGCGATCGAAAGCTAATTTGGCCACATCTTCTGGGGTGGCCTGCTTTCCCAATTCTTTTCTGGCCGCTTGCAGGGTTTGATCGACAATCGGCCGATATGGGGGCATTTGGGCCGCGGCCGTGATCAGGGAGGGGTTAGTGGTGGTATCCTGGGGTGTAAAAGCTTCGATCGCTTGGATATCGCCGGTATCGGCAACAACCACTGTAAATTCGCGTAATTGTTCTAGTAGGGTTTTAGCCATAACTTCTCCAGATGCGTGTTAACGCAAGACTTTATCTGGATCTTAGCGATTCGATCGAGAGGAAGGGGAAAATTCCCGATTGATTTAATTCCCAAGCACAGACCTGGCCAAAGTAAGGATGAGCCGGGGAATCTTTTAGCCACTCCTTGCCCAAAGTCCTTTATTTGTGATAGTATTAGTGATTGTGTCGATTTAATAAAACGGAGTTTATGCCCAAGCTAAAAACGCGAAAGGCGGCGGCCAAACGATTCGAGGCCACGGGAAGCGGCAAAAAAATCAAACGTCGCAAAGCCTTCAAAAATCATCTACTCGATCATAAAAGTGCCGAACGCAAGCGCCGTCGTTTGTCCCAGATTACCCTAGTGGACGAGCGCGACGAGAAGGAAGTGCGCTTAATGTTGCCCTATTTGTAAATTTTCCAGAAAAATCGTCTAAAGGATTATCATGTCTAGAGTAAAACGGGGGAATGTCGCCCGCAAGCGACGCAAAAAAATTCTCAAATTAGCCAAAGGTTTTCGCGGTTCTCACTCGCGCTTATTCCGTACAGCTAACCAACAGGTAATGAAGGCCTTGCGGAATGCCTATAGAGACCGTCGCAAACGTAAACGCGATTTTCGTCGTCTTTGGATTACCCGCATTAATGCCGCTGCTCGTCAACAGGGCATCAGTTACAGCCAACTGACCGGACAATTAAAGAAAGCTAATATCCTCCTCAATCGGAAAATGTTGGCCCAATTAGCCGTCCTCGATCCCGTCGCTTTTGCTAAAGTGGTAGAAACAGCCAAAGGATAATTTAGCCCCAAGCATGACGGAAACTTGGCAAACGATTCAATTCCCCAGTTCAGAAAGTGCGATCGCTTTAGCGGGTCATCAAGAAGCTAACCTCAAATTGATAGCCAGGCAAACTGGGGCGAATTTAGTCCTCAGAGGCATGGAATTGCGGATTGCGGGGCAACCGACCCCGGTGGAGCGTGCCACAGCGATTGTGCGCTCCTTAAGTATTTTATGGCAAGAGGCCAAGTTAATCGCCGAAGCCGATATTATGACCGCTATCCATGCCCTCGATACGGGGCGTTCTAGCGAGTATAAAGAACTACAGCAGGATATTTTGGCTCGTACCCGTCGCGGGGAGCTAATTCGGGCAAAAACCTTCCGTCAGCGTCAATATATCCAAGCGATTCAAAGTCACGATATCACCTTTTGTATTGGACCGGCTGGCACGGGGAAAACCTTTTTAGCCGCCGTTTTAGCCGTACAAGCTCTATTAGAAGATAAAGTAGAACGGATTATCCTCACCCGGCCGGCCGTGGAAGCGGGGGAAAAATTAGGCTTTCTCCCGGGGGATTTACAGCAAAAAGTCGATCCTTTTTTGCGTCCCCTCTACGATGCTTTATACGAATTTATCGAAGCGGCCAAAATTCCCGACCTGATGGAACGGGGTAAAATCGAAATCGCTCCCTTAGCTTATATGCGGGGACGAACCCTAGCTAATGCTTTTGTTATCGTTGATGAGGCCCAAAATACCACCCCAGCACAGTTAAAAATGGTCTTAACTCGCTTGGGATTCGGTTCGCGCATGGTAGTAACTGGAGATGTCACCCAAACCGATTTACCGCAACAACAAGAATCGGGGTTAATTGCCGCTCAAAAAATCCTAAAATCAGTAGAAGGGATCGCTTTTTGTTACCTATCCCGGGCCGATGTGGTGCGTCATCCCCTAGTACAAAAAATTGTCTCAGCCTACGAACAGCAAGAAAAATAACAGATTATGGATATTAAAAATGGTTTCGTCGATGCGGTGGGTAATACTCCCCTAATTCGTCTCAATAGTTTTAGCGAGGAAACCGGCTGCGAGATTCTCGGTAAGGCCGAATTTCTTAACCCCGGTGGTTCGGTCAAGGATCGGGCCGCTTTATATATTATCCAAGAAGCGGAAAAAGCTGGGACTCTCCAACCGGGGGGAACCGTTGTCGAAGGAACCGCCGGCAATACTGGCATCGGTTTGGCCCATATCTGCAATGCTAAAGGTTATAAATGCCTGATTATCATTCCCGATACCCAATCCCAAGAGAAAATCGACCTCTTAAGAACCCTTGGCGCGGAAGTGCGTACTGTTCCCGCCGTTCCCTACCGAGATGCCAATAATTACGTTAAATTATCGGGGAGATTGGCCAGGGAGATGGAAAATGCTATCTGGGCCAATCAATTCGATAATCTGGCTAATCGTCGCGCTCACTACGAAACCACTGGCCGGGAAATCTGGGAACAAACCGACGGTAAAATTGATGCTTGGGTGGCTGCCACGGGAACCGGGGGAACCTACGCGGGGGTGGCGATGTTTTTAAAAGACCAAAATCCGCAGGTGCGTTGCGTGGTGGCGGATCCGATGGGTAGCGGTTTATATAGTTATGTGAAAACTGGGACAATTACCCTGGAAGGTAGTTCAATTACTGAAGGGATTGGTAATAGTCGTATTACGGCTAATATGGAAGGCGCACCCATAGATGATGCCATTCAAATTGATGATCCCACTGCCATCAAAGTTGTTTATCAACTATTACAAAAAGATGGTTTATTTATGGGAGGTTCTGTGGGTATTAATGTTGGTGCTGCGGTAGCTTTAGCTAAACAAATGGGGCCAGGCCACACCATAGTTACTGTTCTTTGTGATGGTGGATCCCGTTATCAATCTCGTTTATATAATCCTCAATGGTTGGCTGAGAAAGGATTGGCTTAAATTGTTGTTAGGGTTAAGTCAGCCTTCAGCTAGATTAAGGCGATGAAACCCGAATCTTACAGGACAATAAAGAATTATCCCAGCGGGGATTAGTGGAGATAATGGTAGGGGTAGGGCAACAATTAGCGAAGGGAGCAAGGGAAAATGAGGCACGATTTTGGGCAAGCAATTAAGACAAGATAGATAACAATACTGATAACTATCATTATTAGGAGAATCATCAGATGTCAGTTACTATTGAACAGTATCTCAAAGAAATTTTAGGTTCAATTAATCAGAAGTTGGATAATCTACAAAAAGATGTTATGGATATTAAAATAGTACAGGCAAGATTAGAGGAAAAGGTGGACGCTTTAGAAAAAGATATTGAAGGGGTAAAAGAAGATACAAAAGAATTAAAAGGCTCTCAGAAAGCCCAGATTTGGACGTTAATCGGCATCTTGGGAACAGCTTTAATAGGAACAGTTATTCGCTATATTATTCTCCCTTTTCCTCAATCATAATTAAGACAATGAATTTTGAACCGCCTTCTGCAACAGTTATTCCTCAAATTGCAGAAAATCACTGTACGGGCGAAGCATTTGGGCAATAACTTATCGCTGAAATCCTAGATTTTTTATCCGAATGCTTCGCCCCTACCCCGGGCAATAAACTAATAACCTTCGCCTATTATCCCTGTGATAAAATTACGATAATCTCCCCATTAAATCCCTGTACGGGCGAAGCATTTGGGCAATAACCTATCGCTGAAATCCTAGATTTTTTATCCGAATGCTTCGCCCCTACCCATCAATTCCCCATCTACCACGCCATGAATGAACAACGCACCCAAGCTTATCTAAACCTGATTAATCAGCTATTATCCTGCAATGATGGCGATGAACCCCGCATTGTGCAGAAAAATCAGGAATTGCTGGATGAGGGGTTGGTACAGGTAATGGTAGCAGTAGCGCAATGCTTAGGTGATGTTATACTAATAATAGTCTTGCCCAAATTTTTATTAAGGACGGGATGATCTTAAAAATATGCAATATCAAGTCAATCTCAAGCAATCAGAAGAGGTATATGCCGTTCATTCAAAATCGACAAATTGGGTTTTGGGTTTTATTGTCGATGTAGTCGGGGATGAGCATTTTATTCTTATTGAGTATTGATTGAATTTAAAAGTAATTTGAGATCATCATCTTCATTTTCAGGCTTTAAATATAATGCACAAATTCGCTCAACATCATCGGCTAAAACTTGATTTTTTTGACACCAATCTTGAAGGCAAATATCACTTAAATTTTCAATAAAATCATGGTCAACATTAGCGGCTGGCGTACTTTCTTCACAGGCAATTTTATCTAAAATTTTAACAATATCAGGTTCAGCTAATTGTTTAGTCCTGGTATTATAAAAAATGCCGTGATAATTTTGCTTATGTAAAACTAATAGATAAAGTAAGGGATGTTTTTCTGAATATATTTTAGCACTAATTAAATCATCAGATAAAGTTTTTGCATAATCACGATTAAGTTGAAGTTTTGCTGTATGTTGATAATAAGGAGAAATATCTAAATCTGCTAAAGCATTAAGATTGATTTCCCCAGATTCAATCGTCACTTGAGATGCCATTTCAGAAATATTAATTTCTTGAGTTTCCGCAGTAGTTAAAACAGGTAAATCAATTACTTTTTTTGATTCTTGATGACGAGACATTAATTTTTTCCATCGTTTTTGAATTTCCACTAAATTACGATTTAGTTCAGTGTGACTATTCTTTTCGGTTAGTGTTGGCACAAAAGTATAAATGTGAACGATGCGAGGTAAATGCCAAAAACGTAAAATTCTTCCCGCTCTTTGAACTGGTGCGATCGGAGTCCAATCAATATCATAATTAATAACTACTGAAGCATCTTGCATATTGACACCAACACCATGGGCATCAGTCGAAATAAAAATATCATAATTTTCGGCAAATTTCTCGGTTGTTTTATTGGAGTGAGGAGCAAATTGTTTAATTAACTGTTCAATCTCTCTACTATCTTTCATCTGATATTTTTTTTCATCTTCGCTTTGCTCGATAGTATATGCAATTTTTAAAGAGGGAAAATTCTTTTCAAAGTGCTGAGAAAGATAAAAAACTGTAGCCCTTCTCTCACAAAAAATAATTACCTTTTGCTGTTTTTCTAATACCTGCTCTTTGATAAGGGCAGACAAAATTTGTAATTTTAGATCAAGGTTCTGATTAAGGTTTTGGTTGATTCGTTTCAGTTTAGCAATAATAGGTCTTAAAACATTTTCTCTATCTTCACGAGAAAACACAAATTCAAGTTTATGAAAATTAAAACTATTCTCACCGCCAGGAGTATCAGCAATCCTTTCTAAAACTCCTTGAAGTGAGAGGGGCGAACTTGCCCATGCAATTTTAACTGAACGATTAAATAAATCTTTAAACATGATATTTTTAGATTTAAGGTTAAAGTAGCCTTTGACTATTGCTTCAGTCAATTCATCTTGAAGAATAAGAGAAAAATTAATGCTATGAAGAATTATATTTGGCACATAATGTCTTTCTTCACCAAAATTAATATAGGTTTCTAATCCTTCCTTTTGACCATAATATTTAGCAACGTGAGGAGTTGTTAATTGACTAGCTACAGAAAGATTAATAAATTCATCTATATCGTTGATACACCAAGCATTAATATCTTTTTTTTCTTCTGTAAATAAATGATCCTGTTCTGGACACTTTTCCAAGAAATAGTCAAATTCTTGAGGTTTACTTTCGCAAGTGTGAGGAAGTAGATAAAGTTGATTATTGATATTTTCAATATCTTTAGTATAAGGTGAACCAGTTAAAAGTAAAACTTTAAGATTACCCTTTTTTACTAATTCTCTAAGTTTGATAAAAGCTAATCTTTCTTTTGGTTTTTTAGTCATATTAAATAAATCTTGTTTAAATCGATTTCTAAATTCTTGACTTTCATCAATAATTAATAACCAACGCTGATTTTTAATATCTTCTAAAATATCTTCAAATAATTCCAAGGCATGATCTTGTCTAGCATCTTTTTTATCAAACGTTTGCCGCACAAAATATTCACAGGGTAATCCCGCTTCCCGCATTTCTTTTTGCCAATTGCTGCGGACGGCTTTAGGTCCAATAACCATGATATTATCAATTAAATCTTCATCTCGTAAATGAAGAGCTACATGAACCGCTACAACAGTTTTGCCTAGTCCAGTTGAAGCAACCAGCATTGAGCCATCAAAGTTTTTGATCTGTCGTAAAGTTTGGGCAATCATGTCAATTTGGTAGGAAAGTGGCTTTTTAGAATATCTAGTTTTGGGAGGCTGGATATTTTCTAAAACCAACATAGTTTTGAGATAAATGTCCCAAGGTGCAGCAAACTGTAACCATTTTAGTAAAATTTCTAATAGTTCTTGAGTTAAATCTTTAGCCTCAGCAAAATAATCATCAAATTCTTTAACTAATGCAAGAACCTCTGTTTTATCAGTGATAATATTACCACCCTCAACTTGTTCTCTTAATCCTTTACCAGTTAAATTTGACGAAGTTTGAATTGCCGCTTTTTCATCACAAATGTAAAGTTTATTATGATGATCTTTGGCTCTGGCATCTACAATTCCAAACTGATTTGATTGTATTTTTTCTATAATATCAAGAACTGATTTTCTTCTATCTCTGTCTAATCCTATACGCACATCTCTCATTATTTCTTGAATTAATGCCATCCTTGCCCTTTGCTCTCCTGGATCATCTAAACCTACCAAAATATAGGTTTGTTTTCCTGTAGTATAACCCCGAACTAAATTCCAACCTTTAATCGTAAAAAAGCCTGTGGCAATGCGAATTTTTTGATTAGCTTCTTCTAAGTATTTTGTAATATATTCTATTGATTTACCTGATTCAAACCAGCTTAATCTGTTGTTATTTAAAGATTTTAATTCTTTCATATTAAACCTTCAATATCGAGATATATTCTGAATCGTAAGTCATAAGTCAGTAAGTCGGGAGCATCTCACCTTTGTAACCCCTAAATCAGGTTTTTATGTCAAGCTATTTTGAAAGCCTTGCTAGAAAACAGTTTTAGGATAAGTATAATTACTCACTTGCATAAATGAGATGCTCCCCGTAAGTCATAACTATTATAATCTCATTTCTCTTTGTGATCAAGTTGAAGATTTTCTAGTTTTTGACGGCTATAAGCATTAATACTCATTGCACAAGTGAGATGCTCTCTACTAAATCTGGTTATTAAAGACTGATTATTTATTCCCCTTTTTGCATGAGTGCATGATCAGAAAACGGGTTTCTCGGAGAAACCCGTTTTCTTTGCGTTACTCAACGGATTTAGTATTACTGATAGTCATTTAAACCACGACAAAATTAACTAATTTGCCCGGGACAACAATCACTTTTTTGATTTCCTTACCCTCTAAATAACGTTGGGCGATTTCCGATTCCAGAGCGAGGGTTTCTAGGGTGCTTTTATCGGCACTAGCGGGAACTTGTATCGTGCCTCTGGTTTTTCCCAAAATTTGGATGACAAGAGTAATCTCGTCCACAATAAGGGCAGTGGGATCAACTTTTGGCCAGGGTTGCAGGTGAATTGATTGGCTATGGCCTAAAGCTTGCCATAATTCTTCGCTAAGATGGGGAGCAAAGAGGGAAAGTAAGATTAATAGGGTTTCGATTCCTTCCCGATAAATGGGGGATGCAAAACACTTATTATCCCCTAAAGCGTTACTGAGTTTCATCAATTCGGAAATGGCGGTATTAAATTGATAATCTCCTTCTAAATCCTCGGAGATTTCTTTAATAGCGGTGTGAATTGCCCGTCTTAAATCCTTGTCAGTTTTCGAGAAAGTCTCTATTTTTTTAACTTGCTTGGGTTTATTTTCAATATACTCGCTGACTAAACGCCACACCCGATTAAGAAAGCGAAATTGTCCTTCTACCCCCGCATCTTCCCACTGTAAATCTTTTTCTGGGGGTGCAGTAAAAAGTATAAACATTCGGGCAGTATCGGCCCCATATTTTTCCAGGACTTTCAGAGGATCAACGCCGTTATATTTCGACTTAGACATTTTTTCAAAGAAGAAAGAAAGAACTTCTCCCGTGTCTTTATCGCAATATTTATCCTCTTTATAGATAACATTTTCTGCGGGGACATATTTGCCCGTTTCGGGATTTTTGTAGGTTAATCCCTGTACCATTCCCTGGGTTAATAGACGGTTAAAAGGTTCATCGACATTAACTAAACCTCGGTCTCTTAAAACTTTGGTAAAGAAACGAGAATAGAGTAAATGTAGAATAGCGTGTTCGATTCCTCCGACGTATTGATCCACGGGCATCCAATCATTAACCTTCTCGAATTGAAAGGGTATATCTTCATTTTTAGCATCGGTATAACGGAGGAAATACCAACTAGAATCGATGAAAGTATCCATGGTGTCGGTTTCCCGTTTTGCGGGAGTGCCACAGCGAGGACAATCCACATTTACCCAGTCTTCTAATTTGGCTAAAGGAGAAGCACCTCGACCGCTAAATTCGACATTTTCCGGTAAAGTAACGGGTAAATTATCGATAGGTACTGGCACGGTTCCACAGTGGGGACAGTGGATAACTGGAATCGGACAACCCCAATATCTTTGACGGGAAATTAACCAATCCCGGAGGCGATATTGTATTCTAGCTTTGCCGTAACCTTGGGCAGTGGCATAATCAATAATAGCGGTTTTTCCTTCTTGGGAATTCAGTCCATTAAATTGAGCGGAATTAATCATAATTCCCGCTTCTGTATAGGCCTCTTTTAACTCAATTTCGCCACTTTCTGGAGTAATAACTATCTTAATTTGCAGGTTATTTTCCTGAGCAAATTTAAAATCGCGACTGTCGTGAGCCGGGACTCCCATCACTGCACCAGTACCGTATTCGTAGAGGACATAATCAGCAATTAAAATCGGAATTTCTGCACCAGTAAAAGGATTAATTGCCACTCCTCCGGTTTTAATACCGCGTTTGGGTTTATCTTCGGCAGTTCTTTCTAATTCGCTTTCGCTGGCTATCTCTTGAATAAAAGTTTCTACGGCCGATTTTTGTTCGGGAGTGGTAACTTGTAAAGTTAAGGGATGTTCGGGAGCAAGTACCACATAAGTGACTCCATAAACCGTATCGGGACGAGTGGTAAAAACGGCAATTTTTTCTGGGGAATTAACAAGAGGAAATTCTAAATAAGCACCTACCGATTTACCAATCCAGTTGGCCTGCATGGTTTTAACCCGTTCTGGCCAACCGGTAAGTTTATCTAAATCAGTGAGTAATTGTTCGGCATAATCGGTGATTTTTAGGAACCATTGCCGGAGTAATTTTCTTTCTACTTTAGCACCCGATCGCCAAGATTTTCCTTCACTATCTACCTGTTCATTGGCCAAGACAGTTTGATCGATAGGATCCCAATTCACTGCCGCTTCTTTTTGGTAGGCTAATCCCGATTCAAAAAACTGTAAAAATAGCCATTGGGTCCAACGATAATATTCTGGGGAACAGGTGGCAACTTCTCTTTCCCAATCGATAGATAATCCTAACTGTTGTAATTGCCGTTTCATCTGGGCAATATTTTGATCAGTCCATTTTGCCGGAGGAACTCCCCTTTCAATAGCGGCATTTTCTGCGGGTAATCCGAAAGCATCCCACCCCATGGGATGCAGCACGCGATAACCCTGCATTCTTTTCAGACGGGCAATCACATCGGTGATAGTATAGTTGCGAACGTGACCCATGTGCAGGTTGCCCGATGGATAGGGGAACATGGAGAGGGCGTAAAATTTCGGTTTATCGGCGTTTTCTGGGGTTTTGTCCAATCCCATTTGCTGCCAAATCTTCTGCCATTTCTGTTCGATTTCTGCGGGGTTGTACGGCACTGGGGTCTTTTCTCCTGAGTTGTATCTATCCCTCCCATTTTACAGCAGCCGGCTGGCGGCAATTGCCAGTCTTGGGGTTATCTATCTTGCCAAAAATCCTATGGGTTTTAGTGGTTAATTTTCCCGGGGAATATTAAACCTCTTGCATAATTAACTTTTGAGGGTTCAAAAACCTCAAAAATAAGGATTAAATCGCATAAAATCTGTAAATAGACCATTTAACTGATTATTATTCATTCTTAATTCTCCTGACTACTGACTACTGGCTACTGACTCCTAACCCTAACAACAATTTTTGATTTTTACCAGAGGTTAACAGCCGTTCGACTTCACCCAATAGTTACTTGACTGGTATCGACGCTGGTTGCCCCATGGACTTTACTGGCAATGGCCACCATTTTATTTAAAGTCGCCTGATTGGAAACCGCACCCTTTAGTACAACTTTACCACCAGTTTGAGCGACCCACAATTTGTCTTCATCAGCTAAATCCGGTGTCTCGTCAAAAGCTAAAACTACTCGTTTAGCTAGTCCGCTTTCGTCGTATTTTCCATCTAATCCGACTCTTTCGGCGGGAATATCCGCAGCAGCGGCTTTCCCTGCGATCGCACTAGCGGCATCTGCCGGTTTATCTAAGCCGAAAATTCTTTTTAACCAATCCATTGCTAACACTCCTGATTGAGTCCTGTCCTAAAACCCCAATTTCTTTAAGAGGGATTTCGTTGAAACGATGTGTCGATCTAATCCTAAACGATCGGGACTGACTCCGAGCGCTAAAGCGACTAATTGGGAAAAATGTAACACGGGTAAACCTAAACTTCGATCGATCGCTTTTGCCACTTCCGGTTGTCGGGAATCAAGATTAAGATGGCATAAAGGACAAGGGGTGACTAAACAATCGGCCCCCGCTGCCATCGCCTCTAAAATGTGTTTTCCTGCCATTTGGAACGATTGGGTGGTGGCATAACTGGACAGGGGCCAACCACAGCATTGAGTGCGTCCTTGATAATAAATCGGATTTGCTCCCACGGCTCGAAAGACATTTTCTAGGGATTCCGGCTGAAAGGGATTATCGTAGGGAAGAGTATCCTGGGCGCGCAGGAGATAACAACCATAAAAACCGGCACAATTTAAGCCTGATAAGGGACGAATCACCTTGGCTGCCAGATTATCTAGGCCATAATCGCCGACAATTGCCCAGAGTAGGTGCTTAACCGTCGTCGTACCTTGGTAGGGGGAACAATGTTCTTTCTGTAAATAATTATTAACTTCCTCAACATAATTGGGATTATTATGCTTTGCTTCCTTCAAGCGCTCGTCCACATGACCGATCACCCCTTGACAGGTGCTACAGTGAGTCAACAGGGGTAAATTGAGGGCTTCCGCTAGGGCAATATTGCGCGCATTGACGGCATCTTCCAAGAGTTGCGAATCTTCCTTATAGGTTCCCGAACCACAACAGGCAGCTTTTTTGAGTTCGACTAAATTAATCCCCAAAGCTTCCGTCAGGGCTGCCGTCGATAAATATAGTTCCCGACAGGCACCTTGAGCGACACAACCGGGAAAATAAGCATACTGGAGATTTTTGACTGTCATGGATTCTAGGAAATTACTACTCATTGCCTATCTACCATCTTGGCTCCCTTCCCCCCTGTCATCACTAAAGTCATGGAATTTCTTAACAGACAGTCTTTTGTGAGCTGCTCCGAACAAGTGTACAGTAGTTTGTCCCTAGAAATAATATCCAAAAAGGAGGAGAGCCATCTCAATAGTATAGTGGCTCTCCTTGAGAAAAATTGTTGTCCTCAGGAGTCGGTTGTACAAATGGGAATCTGCCTGGTCAAGAGGTGATTTACGGGTAGAATTGAGATTGTAGCCGAGAAATTACGGCGAGAAACGCTATTTTGTCGGCTTACGCCGCTTGGGGGAGAGTGATAACAGCATCAAAGTCAGCACGGCTAGAGAAAATCGAGAGAACCCGATCGAGTTGGGTTAATTCAAAGATAATCTTGACTGAAGGTGGAATAGAACAGATATTGAAGGATTTTTCTTGACTTTGAGCCAGACGAAAGGCGGTAACTAAAGCCATTAATCCGGCACTGTCGAGGAACTCCACCCTGCTCATATCCACGAGAAAAGTGATCGAGCTGCTCCGGTTAACCAGATTGGCGAGCTGCTCTTGAAATTCTAGGACGTTAGCGGCGGTAATATAGCCACTTGGCTCAAATAGAGCAATTTCTGGGACTTTTACAGGACTTTTCATGGCTGGGCTTTGAAATTCATAAATGAACCTTTTAACTGGAAATCAGATACCGCTATTATGTCCTAACTTTCTGATTTTGTAACCTTGGTCTTGAGCAATTTTCTCTCTCCCGAGCAAGATTAATCTTTTTTAAATCTTTCCCCCTGTAGGAAGGAACCACTTTTAGGTTAACCTTGTAATCTGGGCAGTAAAGAGAAACAGTGATCAGGACTGACTAGGGTAAACATCAGGGGAAAATCGTTAGGTTTAAGCTCTAATCCCGAATGACTGATGATGACCCAGCATTCTACCAGTATTTTTGCTAAAATAAAGTAAAGCAGGATACGAAAACTAGATTTATTGAACTAGAGTAATAAAATTGTGGATACCCAGCCGACTATCCGCCAATTAGTGGAAAAAGCCCTATATTATCGTCAAATCACGCCAGAAATCGAGAACGGAATTAATGAAATACTCGGTCGTCTTGGCTATGTTTCTGATGTGGATTATGAGGCCCTAGAGTTACTCATGGATGAAATGGACGAGTGCCGGATTAATCTGGTTCCGCGTCGGTAACTTCAGTTATCAGTGGTTGTGAGTTTTCAGTTATTGGCGGTCGAGAAGGTCGTCGCCGACCTCCCCTCCCATTCAGAACCGTGCATGAGACTTTCACCTCCCACGGCTCCTAGTTTGACTGTTCCATTGTTAGGGATACAGCTTGTCTTAGCCCCTTGCAATATCCTCTTTTGGAGCTTAAAAACGTATCGTTGAACTTTCACCCAATTGATAGCTTTCCATAACGCTCTGCTGCCACTCTCGCAAAATCCCTGTCAACTCATAAGTGCTGAAACGGCTCCCTCGGATTTCGTGGGTAAAATGTATTCTAAGATACAGTTCTGCTGGCGAGCCAGTGGAACGAACCAGAAAGACACAAAGGACACAAAGATCGATCGCTCCTATATAAGTTAAACTGGTCGCAACGCGCTCGCTACGCGAGATCACACAAAGAATAAGAGAGCCCTGCAACTCTTATTTCCCCTTCCAGTGCTGCCTTGGTTTCTAACAACAACTCGGAAATTTAGTTTCTATCAGTTATTGTCCGCCGGAAAGCTTGCCCAGAAAGAAAGCTAGGGTTTAGAGGTAATCAGGACTTTCCCAGAGTCCCGAAAGAGCGATAGCTATGGCGGTGTCTGACCATTAATTATACCCGATCACCTATCCAATCCATAAATGTTATGGCATTCTTAATGCAAATCTCCAACGTCCACAGCCATTGCCAACTAAAGAACGGGTTGCTAACCCAAATACTTGATTGTGAAGAACATGGGCATTTTCATCATCAATGTAATCTACAAAACAATAGACATGATCGAGGTCAGTGCTACTTGGCCCACTTACACAGATGTCTCCTGGCTTCAAACTATCCATAGAGGTAATTTTTGTCCAGTTATGACTTAATGCCCACTCAACAAATTTATCTACATTGACTGATGGAAGGGTGTCTAGTGTAGGATGAGGTAGTTCGCATAAATGCAGACAACTAACTTGATGAGCAACACAACCATTTGTTACAGCATTAGTTGACCATTGTGTTGGAATATCATCAATAAACCATCGTTCAACTTCACGTCGAACAGCTTGATAGTTATTTTTAAAGAAAGTCACAAATTTCTGAGCAGAATCGGGGCGATTCGCTGTGAAATCTGGACAATCTGGAATAGGTTTATTTGCTGCAACTAAAGCTGTATGAGCATTAGGAAAAGCCTGAAGAAACCCGATTAATGATTCCTTGGTTGTATAAAAACGTGTGTATTTTGCTTCTGGGCCTGCATAAGCAGTAATGGCGGGGGTTCCATTCTCTGAACGGTTAAGTTCTAGCCAAGTGATAGAGTTCTGAACCTCTGATGGATTTGGTGGTGTGGTTTCTCCAAATAAAGTTTTGCCGTAGGCTTGAATTGTTTCAAAGTTTAGCGTTTGAGCAAGGTTTGATGATCCGGGAATGACCTCATAGGTTACGCCATGAGGAATCCCTGAAACAATTTTTGTATGTTCATTATTCCAAGGATTATGGCCTAGTGCTTCGACGGTTGCAATAGAAGCCTCTCCAGTAATTTCATCAGGACCAACATCAGCGTAAATAGCATAGACAGTCTTATTTTTGTAAGAGACTTTGGCAATATCGCCAAGTTGACAGCTTACATTGGTTACTTCTTTCCAGTTCCCTGGTAAGACATAGTAAGGAATGATTCTTGCATTCACATAATCACCGTCGCCTTTCCAGCCATTGTCTCTGCCTAGAGCAGTCTGAAGTTGACCTGAACCGTCTATTTGGACTGCATCGGGACTACCATCTGCGTCTGTATCAGCATCAGCCGTGATCAGGACGTGGCCGTTATCTAAAACAACAACGACAGGATTAGAAGAATTATCTCCGCCGTTTTTCCATGAATGGTTAATATCTCTTGACATAGAACCTCTCTTCGATGTCTTGACTAAATTTCTGATGTGTTAGGGGTATAACTATTAATCATACCCCTCCCCGCAGTCGAGCAACCTCCTCTATCCTACTATCCCACTTCCATCGGTCTAACACCCCCTTAACTAAGGCGGTTTAATCTCCTCAATTGGGGCATAATTACCTTAGAGGGTAGTCTAGCGCCCCACCCAAGTGGTATCTAGCACATTTAAGGTAAAGGCGAAATTAAAAATTGTTGCTATCGTAGAGCCAAACGTCTAGAATGGTCATTAATTTTTGTGAATGGTCGGGTCTTCTAACCGAGGGCATTGACGAAAAACACATTGTATCTGTCCTAGAGGCACTATGAAAAAGCTTAAGCAATACTGGACTGCTGAAGCACTGGAAAAAGACTTAGGCGATCCTCTCAATCCCGATAACCCTCTATCCTACAAGCGGGTGATCGAAATTGATGAGAGCGAAGAATTTCCCCACGAGGAAATTCGCTGGTTATACGACTGGAAACTCCAACACTACTACATTCCCACGGATTGCGGCGGTGAATTTACCTCCTTTGAGGAATTTGTCGCTTTTGTGCGGGTACTGTCTCGACGGGATCAAACTATCGGCATCGCTTTTACTACCCTATTCTGGTCGTTTTTAAACTGGATGGCGGGAACCCCAGAACAGAAACAGAAGCTCGCCCGTTTTATCATGGATGACTATGGAGCGATGTGTCTGGGTTACTCGGAAAAGGAACACGGTAGCGATCTGATCAATGGTGATCTGACCGCGACGAAGGTGGAAGGAGGTTATATTCTCAATGGTGAGAAATGGCCGATTAACCGGGCGACTATCTCTGGAATTTCCTTTATTTTGGCGAAAACCGATGCTAACGGCGGGCCGAAGTGTTTAACCCTATTTATGGTGGATAAACGGCAATTAGACCCCGAAAAATACTATAATTTGCCGAAAATATACACCCATGGCGTGCGGGCCTCGGATATGAGTGGCATTGGTTTTAAGGATTGTTTTGTCCCCGATTCCATGCGTTTACGGGAGGAGGGAGACGGTTTAGAATTAGCCCTGAAAGGTTTCCAAATTACCCGAATGTTGTGCGCTGCTTTTTCCCACGGGGCAGCCGATACCGCTTTAAGAACTACCCTCGGTTTTGCCGTTAATCGGGTAATTTATCAGAAAACTGTGATGGATTTGCCCCAACCCCGGCGCACTCTCGTGGATGCTTTCCTTGACATCCTCATTTGTGATTGCGAGACGATTCCGTCCGCGAGAGGTTTTCATATTATCCCCGAACAGTTTAGCGTCTGGGCTTCGGTGGTAAAATATTTTGTTACTGTCCGTCTGGAGGAGATGGTTAATAGTGTTTATGTGGTCTTGGGATCGCGTTTTTATATGCGAGAAGAACACGAATTCGGCATCTTCCAGAAGCTACTGCGAGATAATTCGATTATCAGTATGTTTGACGGCAGTTCGATCGTCAATCTTCATGCTTTAATCCTACAATTGCGTCCTTTAACCAAATATCGGGCTAAACGCAACTCGCGCACTATGTCAGCGTTAAAAAGCCGTTTAGAGGCGATTTTTAGCCTAGAAAAGTCAGTTCCTCCCTTTGAACCCAATAATTTAGAATTATTTGGCCGGGGAATGGATGATTCCCTACAGGGTTTAGAGATTGCCCTTGATATGCTGGAGGGATTGAAAGATTCTCAGGAGGTGGACCTGGAAGTATTAGAAAATCTATTGATGTTGGGTAATTTAGTTTTAGAGGAACTAAATGCTCACGATGAACAGATTAGTCAATCGAAATTCGAGTATGGTCACGACCAATCACCCGAATTGTTCGAGATTGCCAAGAAATACTGCACTTTACACGCCGCTTCTGCTTGTTTACACACTTGGCTTTATAATCGTTCCATCTTGGGTGAATTTTTTGCCCGGGGGGAATGGTTGGTGTTGAGTTTACACCGATTACTGCGAACTCTGCGGCCGCTGCCTTACACTCTATCTGAGGTGTATGTAGAAAATGTTGCCCAGGAATTGCTGAAATTATATCGAGAAAATCAACATTTTTCGATCGCACCTTTTCAATTAGCCCATTCACAAACTACCGAGGAAAAAACCCATGAACTCCAACTCCAATCTTAATAATCTGGTACAAAATTGGTTAGTTAAACAGTTAGCCGATCAGTTATCTTTGGATGCAAAAACGATTAATGTGACTGAACCTTTAACCCGTTATGGTTTAGATTCGATCGATGCGGTAACGATGGTGGGTGATCTAGAAGATTGGGTCGGTCAAGAGTTACCTTCTACCCTTTTCTGGGATTATTCTACTATTGAAAAAGCGTCTCTTTTCCTAGTAGAAAACTACGATCTTTCTAATCTTTCTGGTGAGGAAACCCCCGCAGAAGTTGCCCCCGTCGCTGAAAAAGCTGAACCGGCCGTTAGTGGTGGCAAAGGTTGGAGTTTATTCGGTCGTCGTTAATTTTAGGTGTAGGGTGGGTTAGGCGAAGACAATTTATGCTAGGGAAAATTATCTAGTATTCGCCGTAACCCACCTAATATTAGTTATCAATTGGCTCTGTTCTCTACTCACCAGTATAGGAATTGCTAAGTACCTAAACAAAATTAATTACCCATTTCTCCGTAAAGCAACAATCGCTGTATTTCTTTTCTGTTGCCCGTTCCGCAGTTCTGGAGTTCCCTCTCACCACTAGGAAATTTATTTTGTACGACTACTTATAAATTGAAATATACAAAAAAGGGCGCTCAATTGAGCGTCCTTTTCTCCTACTAAATAACAAAAATTATCTCAAGATATACACCAGTAAAAACAGGATAATCCAGACCACATCGACGAAATGCCAGTATAATTCTGCCGCTTCGACACCAAAGTGAGATTGACTAGAATAGTGGTCTTTTTGACGAGAACGCCAGAGGACCGATAGAATTAGCACTAAACCAAAAGTAACGTGGAGACCGTGGAATCCGGTTAAGGCATAAAAAGCGCTGGTGAAAACATTAGTTGTCAGACCGAATTCAGCGTGATAATATTCGTATCCTTGACCACAAAGGAAGATAATTCCCATCAGGGCAGTAATGCCGAACCACAATTGTAAACCGGCATTATTGTTTTGTTTAATCGCCTTTTGTCCTATGTGCATAACAAAACTACTGGACACCAGAATAATCGTGTTAATTGTCGGTAGGGTTAATTCTAATTCGGGCGTGCCGGCGGGGGGCCAAACGGGTAACATGGTACGGTAGAACAAGAAAGCGGCAAATAAGCCTAAAAAGATGGAACTTTCCGCCACTAGAAACAAAACCACACCGAATAAGCGATGATCCGGGTGGCCATGATGTCCGTGTTCCACCGTTTCCTGATGATAATTGACAGAGAGTTGAGACTCTTCGAGCGTTGAACCTTGCATGATTGAATGTCCTTAGTTTACACGGGAGACGGGGAGCTTTTTTTCAGTGATCAGTGGGAAGTGGGAAGCTTTTTTTCAGTGATCAGTAAACAGTGAACTGATAACTGATAACTGATAACTGATAACTGATAACTGATAACTGATAACTGATAACTGATAACTGATTATTGGGATTCAGCGCCCACTTCAGCGAGGAGATCCTGTACTGATTCCGCTGCTTCTGATTCTTCCATATCAATACCGTAATCGTAGGGGCCGGACCAAAGAATCGGCATTTCCTCGAAATTCTCGATAATTGGGGGAGAGGAGGTTTGCCATTCTAGGGTTAAAGCGCGCCAAGGATTACGGCCGGCGGGTTGACCTTTAAAGGCACTCCAGACCATATTAATAGCGAAGGGAATACTCGATATACCGAGAATATAAGCCCCTGCGGTACTAAGAACATTTAAACCCTGAAACTGCACATCATACAGGGCAATACGACGGTTCATACCCAATAATCCCAATTCGTGCATCGGCATGAAAGTTAAATTCAAACCGATAAAAGTGAGAACAAAGTGGATACGACCGAGAGTTTCGTTATACATCCGTCCGGTCATTTTCGGGAACCAATGGTAAACGGCAGAAAATAGGGCCATTGCCGTACCACCAAATAGTACATAATGGAAGTGACCGACGACAAAATAGGTATCGTGGACGTGGATATCGAAGGGAACAGAAGCCAACATAATCCCAGTCAAACCACCGATGAGGAAGGAAGACAGGAAACCGATCCCAAATAATAAAGACGTATTGAGACTAAGTTTACCCCCCCAAAGGGTGGCACACCAACTAAAGATTTTAATGCCCGTGGGAACGGCGATTAACATAGTTGCCGCCATGAAAAACATCCGTAACCAGCCGGGGGTGCCGCTGGTGAACATATGGTGGGCCCAAACGATTAAACCCAAGAAACAGATGGTGAGACTGGAATAGGCGATCGCTCGATAACCAAAAATCGGTTTGCGGGCATGAACTGGTAATATCTCCGATATCGTGCCGAAAAAGGGCAAAATCATGATATAAACAGCAGGATGGGAGTAAAACCAGAACATATGCTGATAAACCACCGGATCGCCGCCGCCGGCGGGATTAAAAAAGCTCGTGCCGGCGATTAAATCAAAGGACAAGAGAACGAGAGCAGAAGCGAGAACGGGGGTGGAAAGCAGTACCAGAGTCGAGGTGGCCAGCATTGCCCAACAAAATAGCGGCATACTGTACAAATCCATCTCAGGAATCCGCATTTTCAGGATCGTGGTGATGAAATTAATCGAGCCTAAAATCGAAGAAGTCCCGATCAATAAAAGGCTCAAAATCCACAATTCTTCGCCCCATTTGCCGCTAATTAAGCTTAAAGGTGGGTAGGAAGTCCAACCGGACTGGGGTGCGCCGACAAAGAAACTGGATAATAATAGCAGCCCGCCGGGGGGATTAAGCCAGAAAGCCACAGCGTTAAGACGAGGAAAAGCCATATCTTCCGCCCCAATCATCAGGGGAATGAG
Source organism: Microcystis wesenbergii FACHB-1317 (assembly GCF_014696875.1). Taxonomy (GTDB): domain Bacteria; phylum Cyanobacteriota; class Cyanobacteriia; order Cyanobacteriales; family Microcystaceae; genus Microcystis; species Microcystis wesenbergii_A. The sequence goes on from NZ_JACJQV010000156.1 coordinate 81,113, forward strand.
ATAATTGGCAAAACCTGCCCCAACTGGAACGATCCAAAGGAAGATCATGATCGTTCCGTGCATGGTCATGAATTGGTTATATAGTTCTGGGGAGACGAAATCGGGGTCGGGAGTGGCTAATTCCGTCCGCAGCACTTCCGCAAAAGCACCGCCAATAAAGAAGAAAAGAAAGGCAGTCACCAGATATTGAATCCCGATGACTTTATGATCGGTGCAGAAAGTAAAGTAATCGGTCCACTTGCGGTGGTGGATCACCTCGGGAACGGTTGCTGGGGTGGTTATTTCCGTTGATGCTGTCATAAGGCCAAGATTTTAGATGACAAGAAAAATTACATTTGCTGCTGATGGGCAACTTGGGCGAGGATTTCACCGTTTATGCCCATTTCTTCGGTGTAGGGGGTCAAATATTGACTATCAGAGCGATCTTTAGCGGTCATAGCTACGGTTCGATCGCTGTCAACTTCGGCGATTGTGTTATCCTGCACCCATTGGTCGTAATCGGCTTGGGAGTGAACTACAAAGCTAGATTTCATGCCGCCGTGATAGGCCCCGCAAAGTTCCGCACAAATGATCGGATATTGACCAATTTGGTTGGATGTGAACGATAAAACCGTTTCCTGTCCGGGGATAACGTCCTGTTTTAGACGCAATTGGGGAACCCAGAAAGCATGGATCACATCCCCTGCTTCCATATTCAGTTGCACGGGACGATTGACGGGAGCGTGCAGTTCTCCGGAAACAATGCCGGTTTCGGGATAGGTGAAGATCCAAGCGTATTGAATACCTTTAACATTGACCACTAGGGGGGGAACTCCTTCACCATCGTAGGAATTGCCGATACCTAGGGCTACTCTGCGATCGCCGCCCAGGGCCATCATCGTGCCGTGGTGATGACCGTGGTGGGCGATTTCTCCTTTGCCACCCTTGGAAATCAAGGGATCGAGTCCGCCGATATTGTTATAAATCTCGAAGCTATAGACGGCAAGGATAAAAACGATTACCGTCGGGATGGCTGTCCAGAAGATTTCTAGGGGGACATTGCCCTCCACCGCCGGTCCGTCGGTTTGATCCCCCGGTTTACGGCGAAAGCGAATCACTATATAAATGATCACGCCTTCAACTATTAAAAATAGTCCCGTGGCGATGGTCATCATCAGATTAAAGATATTATCTATCTCCTGAGCATCTTCGGAAGCGGCCACAGGCATTAAGCCATGATTTTGGCCATACCAGAGACTAATTAAGGTCAAGGCGATCCCGAGTACGAGCGTCAGGATACTGCTGGGAATTTTCACGGTCTTTTCAATATTTTTAATAGTGGCTACTTATTCAAGGCTAAAACATGATTCCCCTATAGATGGGAAATTTAACCAGCATCTTCTGAGAATTTTATCTTTTCTTTGGGATCGTTTTCAGGGAAAGTATTTAAAATAACTAATTTTTATGTTTTATTCTGAGTTTATGTAAACAAATGTAACGGAAATGGCCAGAAATCTAAAGAATATCTAAAAGGTTTTACCAGTCGTAAAAAAACTCATTCACAGTGATAACTAACTGGCAAACCAAGCCATGGTCTTTGATGACAGACTCCTTGAGAACAGGCAAACCGATGACCGAATCTGTTTTTAACCCAACACCCCTAAGAGAAACCGGCCCTATTCAGGTGTGGATGCGCCGCTTAGTCTGGAAAATTGCGATCGCTACTTTCGCCCTCATGGTAGTGGGTGCTGCCACCAGAGTTATGAACGCCGGTTTAGCTTGTCCCGATTGGCCGCTGTGTTACGGTCAATGGATTCCCAGTCAGCAGATGAATCTACAGGTATTTCTGGAGTGGTTTCATCGTCTCGATGCCTCTTTGATCGGGTTTAGTACGCTCGCTCTCGTCGGTCTGTCTTGGTGGTACCGTCGCCATCTTCCCCCTTGGCTGTTCCCCTCTGCGATCGCTGCCTTGGCTTTAATTCTCCTGCAAGGAGTCCTGGGAGGATTAACCGTGACCCAATTACTGCGATTTGACATCGTAACGGCCCATTTAGCCACAGCTTTGCTCTTTTTTGCCACCCTAATCGTCATTGCTATTTGTCTGACTCCCTACCGTGGCACAGGTACAGTCGGGAAACTAACTGGGATGGGAATGGTCGCCACTGGTCTAGTTTATCTGCAATGTCTCCTCGGCGGTCTCGTCGGTTCCCGTTGGGCTGCCCATCAGTGTTTAACGGTTTCCCAACTCTGCACCGTGATGAATAGCCACATTATCGGGGTTTTTCCCGCCACTATCTCGGTGTTAACCCTAGTTTTCTTCGCTTGGCGAGCTGCCGCTATCCATCCTCTCCTCAAAAAACTAGCTTTTAGCGCCGGGGGATTAGTTGCCCTACAGGTGTTTTTGGGCGTTGCCACCCTGAAACTGCATCTACAGGTGGAACCCTTAACCATTACCCACCACAGCATCGGTGCGCTATTGGTGGGAACCCTCGTCGCTTTTACCACTTTCGCCCTTCGCGATCGTTCTTTCGCTCCCATAAGCCATCTCTAAGGATTTAATCACGATGACTGGAACTCAAGCCCTTCGCCACCACGATAATTTTTTACAAGTCGCTAAAAGTTATTATCAACTCACTAAACCGCGAATTATTCCTCTACTGCTGATTACCACGGCCGCTGCCATGGAAATCGCCTCTAAAGGTCAGGTTTCCCCCCTCTTACTCTTTCTTACTCTCCTCGGTGGCACTCTCGCCGCCGCCGCCGCTCAAACCTTAAACTGCATCTATGATCGCGACATCGATCACACCATGCTTCGCACCCGCGCCCGTCCTATTCCCTCCGGCCGCGTGCAACCCCTCCACGCCCTCATTTTTGCCCTCGTTTTAGCTTCCCTTTCCCTAGCACTTTTTGTCTTTTTTGTCAATACTTTGAGCGGATTTTTAGCAATGACCGGCATCGCATTTTATATGCTGATTTATACCCATCTGCTCAAGCGTCATAGTGTCCAAAATATTGTTATCGGTGGCGCGGCTGGCTCGATTCCTCCCCTCGTCGGTTGGGCGGCAGTAACGGGCGATCTCGGTTGGATTCCCTGGATTTTATTCGCAATTATTTTCCTTTGGACTCCCCCCCATTTTTGGGCTTTGGCTTTAATGATCAAGGATGATTATGCAGAAGTGGATATCCCGATGATGCCCGTAGTTAAAGGAGAAGAAGCCACTAGCGAGCAGATTTGGCTCTATACTTTAATCGTTGTTCCTTTCACTTTCCTCCTGATTTATCCCTTGGCTGCCTGTGGTGTGGTTTATGGTCTAGCGGCTTTGGTTTTAGGGTTTGTTTTCCTGAAAAAAGCTTGGCGATTAAAACAGAATCCTTTTGATCGAGACATGGCTCGATCGCTGTTTAAATATTCCATTCTTTACATGATGTTATTATGTACAGCTATGGTGATCGATAGTTTACCCATGACCTCTCGTCTCCTCGCTACAATTGCCAGTTTATTCTCCTGTAGTTAATCTCAGTTATCAGTTATCAGTTATCAGTTATCAGTTATCAGTTATCAGTTATCAGATGTGAGTTTTCAGTTCACTGATTACTGTTTACTGAAAAACCCCATCTCCCCAATTCATCATTCATAATTACCCCCGACTACTGATTACGACTGAGGGAGTTAATTCGCTCGATTAGTTGGGCTAAGATTTCTTGTAATTGTCGATCTTGATGTTGGGAAAGGTTGATTTTATCACAGCTATAAATAACGGTAGTGTGATCTTTGCCGCCAAATTCTTCGCCAATGCGCGGTAAACTTAAATCCGTGTGTTGACGCATCAAATACATCCCAATCTGTCGAGCAAAACTAATTTCTCGCCGGCGGGAATTTCCTTTTAGATCAGCGATGGAAAGTTGAAATTTTTCCGCTACTACCGCCATAATAATCTCAGGAGAAGTGGAAATTTTGGCCATTGGTGGATTTAAAACCGGCGCGATATTTTCTACCGTCATCGGCAATCCAGAGATAGAAATATAAGTAGTAGCTCGGATTAATGCCCCCTCTAATTCGCGAATATTAGAAGTATAATTAACGGCAATATATTCGATAACTTCTCGTGGGAGACGCAGATTTTCGTACTCGGCCTTTTTTTGTAAAATTGCCATACGAGTCTCGATATCTGGTGCTTGGATATCGGCGACTAATCCCATAGAAAAGCGAGAAATTAAACGATCCTGTAAACTGGGAATCTGTTTGGGGAGGCGATCGGAGGCTAAAACTACCTGTTTTCCCGCTTCGTGCAGGGTATTAAAGGTATGAAAAAATTCTTCTTGAGTGTATTCTTTTCCTTCAATAAATTGCAGATCATCCACTAATAATATATCGGCATGACGATAATGATTACGAAAACTTTCCATACTATCTTGACGGATAGCGGTGATTAAATCATTCGTAAATTGTTCCGTCGATACATAAAAAACCCTGGATTGGGGATATAATTCCAGACGATAATGACCGATCGCTTGCATTAAATGGGTTTTACCTAATCCCACACCACCACAGAGAAAAAGCGGGTTAAATTCCCTTCCGGGTAATTCCGCTACCGCTAAAGCGGCTGCGTGGGCCATGCGATTAGTTGGCCCGACAACAAAACGGGAAAAATTATATTTAGGGTTAAGTTGATTACCGGGGGATAATTCTAATTCTAAGCTAGTGTTGGGCTGGAAAATAGCGATCAAATCCCCCTGTTGTGCCGTTAGTTGAATCTCGACCGGATAACCGACGATATCCTCCACTACTTCGGCAATTGTTGACAGATAATTTTTCTGAAGATGGTTAAGAATAAAAGGATTGGCGGCCTGAATTACTAAGCGATCGTTTTGCCATTCTTTAACCGTCGCCGTTTGAAACCAAGTTTCAAAAGCGGGACGGGTTAATAGTAATTTTAGACGCTCTAGGAGATTATGCCAAAGTTGTTGGGCGCTGCTATCCACGGTTAATTTTGATTAACAAAGTTGCTCTAGTGCTGCTGCGGGGAAACCTTATCAGTTTAGCGAGATTTTGCCGCTCAAGATAAAATAATTTTCAGAGGGAAACAATTAATCTTTAGACAGATGACACAAGTTTTAACAATCACCCAATTAGGAAATCCAATTCTACAGCAAAAAGCACCGGAGATCGATAATTTTCTGGATTCTGACTGTCAAAATTTGATCGATTCCCTAGACCTCCTGCAAAAATAGGAACTGATTATGTAAAATAAAGTAAAACACTCAGAAAAACAATGACTTACGAAAAAGTAAAAAATTTGAATCCAGAAGAGTTTAAACGCTTTT
>NZ_JACJQV010000157.1 GCF_014696875.1 Microcystis wesenbergii FACHB-1317
TAATCCATAATTTTGCTAATAAACATAGCAAAATTATAGATGATTTCCTGACCTAAGATCACATTTTATTCTTTTTTCCACTTCAATCTAAGAATTGAGAAAAAAGCAAAACCCTCCATTATACCATAAAAAAATTATGCAAGAGGTCTAATCTCGCTGCCGCTACCAGTATTCTCGCCGGGTTAGTATTAAATCGAGAGACGATTAAAAATATTCTTCGGAGTGACATTATGAGAGAATCCGTCATCTATCAAGATATTTTAGAGGAAGGTAGAGAGGAAGGTAGAGGGGAAGGCCAAGAAGAAAAAGCTCGACAAATTGCCCTAAAAATGCTATCTGCTGGCTTTCCTATCCCGGAAATCGCCCAATTTACCGATTTATCCCCCGCAACTATCGAGGAATTACAATCGAGAGACGATTAAAAAAATCCTTCGGAGTGACATCATGAGAGAATCAGTCATCTATCAAGATATTTTAGAGGAAGGAGAATTATCCGCTAAATTAAACTCTATTCCCCGTTTATCGGCCTTAGGATTAACTAGAGAACAAATTGACCAAGCTTTAGACTTAGAGATTGAACAAGTACCACAAGTCATTGAGGGACAAAATTGAGTGAAAACGGACAGTATTTTCTATCGTCTCTTTGAGACTTTTCCTGAAAGTTTCTTTGACTTGCTCAATCTTCCCCCAGAAACCGTCAATCATTATCAATTTTCCTCCCTAGAAGTTAAACAACTCGCTTTTCGTTTAGATGGGGTCTTTCTTCCCGATAACCTTAATGATCCGATTTACTTTGTTGAGGTACAATTTCAAAAAGATGAACGGGTTTACTCCCGCTTTTTTAGTGAAATATTTCTCTATTTTCATCAGAGTGAGAGTAATAACAATTGGCAAGGGGTGATCATTTATCCTCATCGGGAAATTGAAAATAGTCCCAAATCTCGTTATCAAGAATTCTTTGAGTCAGGCCGGGTTAACTGTTATTATCTAAATCAGTTAGGTGAGGGGGATTCTCTGGGGGTAAAAGTGTTACAATTAATTGTGGAATCGGAACCGAACACCTTAGCCCAAGGCCAAGAACTGATTCAACAGGTTAGACAACAATTCCAGGAGTCTTTAAAAAGAGAGGACATTCTAGAATTAATTGAGACAATTCTCATTTATAAATTGCCCAAATTAAACCGTAAGGAGATTGAAAAAATGTTTAGTTTAAGTGATTTAAGAGAAACTAAAGTCTATCAAGAAGCTTTAGAGGAAGGAGAGGAAAAAGGACGGCGAGAAGGCAGAGAGGAAGGCCGAGAGGAAGGAGAATTATCCGCTAAAAAAAGCCTAATTTTGCGTCAGCTAAACTTAAAACTCGGTTCTATTCCTTTAAAGGTAGAACAAAAAATTAAACAGTTAAATCCTAATCAACTGGATAATTTAGCTCTTGCTTTATTGGACTTTTCGGATTGGGAAGATTTGCACCAATGGTTAAATTAATAGGATTAACTAGAGAACAAATTGCCCAAGCTTTAGACTTAGATATTGAACGAGTACCACAAGTCATTGAGGGACAAAATTGAGTGAAAACGGACAGTATTTTCTATCGTCTCTTTGAGACTTTTCCTGAAAGTTTCTTTGATTTGCTCAATCTTCCCCCGGAAACCGTCAATCATTATCAATTTTCCTCCCTAGAAGTTAAACAACTAGCTTTTCGTTTAGATGGGGTCTTTCTTCCCGATAACCTGAATGATCCGATTTACTTTGTCGAGGTACAATTTCAAAAAGATGAACGGTTTTACTCCCGCTTTTTCAGTGAAATATTTCTCTATTTTCATCAGAGTGAAAGTAATAACAATTGGCAAGGGGTGATCATTTATCCTCATCGGGAAATTGAAAATAGTCCCAAATCTCGTTATCAAGAATTCTTTGAGTCAGGCCGGGTTAACTGTTATTATCTAAATCAGTTAGGTGAGGGGGATTCTCTGGGGGTAAAAGTGTTACAATTAATTGTAGAATCGGAACCAAACACCTTAGCACAGGGAAAAGAACTGATTCAACAAGTTAGACAACAATTTCAGGAGTCTTTAAAAAGACAAGACATTCTCGAATTAATTGAGACAATTCTCATTTATAAATTGCCCAAATTAAACCGTAAGGAGATTGAAAAAATGTTTAGTTTAAGTGATTTAAGAGAAACTAAAGTCTATCAAGAAGCTTTAGAGGAAGGCCGAGAAGAAGGACGAGAAGAAGGACGAGAAGAAGGAGAATTATCCGCTAAAAAAAGCCTAATTTTGCGTCAGCTAAATTTAAAACTAGGTTCCATTCCTTTCAAGATAGAACAAAAAATTAAACAGTTAAATCCTAATCAACTGGATAATTTAGCTCTTGCTTTGTTGGACTTTTCGGATTTGGAAGATTTGCAACAATGGTTAAATTAAATAAAAAAGCCTTAGATTCAACCAAGATATTCTAGGGGAAGGAGAGGAAAAAGGCAAAGAGGAAAAAGCTCGACAAATTGCCCTAAAAATGCTATCTGCTGGCTTTCCTATCCCAGAAATAGCCCGATTTACCGATTTATCCCGCGACGCGATCAAGGAATTACAAAGGCAAAACGCTCGCGATGTTTGATAATATTTGTACCCAGAGGTTCAATCAGACTTAACATCTAGTACCGAGATGTTCGAGTAGTGCTTAAGTTTTGGGTAATGATTTGGTAGTAGTGCCGTAGCCCTCTTGCTGATCTGGTAAAAAGTGTATAAAATATTTACTATGGCATAGAACGAGTTAGTTAGGACGCTTTCAATTTTCAAACTCTTATCGGTCAAGGGTTTCAGCGATTGATTGTCCTAACCACCCCGCTCTTTGCTATAAAAAAAATAATTGGCTCAAATCAGTCTTTAAAACTCTAACTTGATGACGACTTTTCTGATAAATATCTTTTGATGGCTTACTCAAAGCCACTGATTACTGATTACTGATAATTGCCATGTTAAAGCAATTGAAATAAAACCGAGAGATTATTAGCTGGCATAGGAATTACTTCTAACAATTGTAAACCTCGATCGCTCGCTTCTTGCACCACATCTTCTAAATTCCTAACTCCCCAAGCAGAGTTTTGAGAACAAAGGGAAAAATCAAAGCTTTCATTACTAGGAGAAGTATGTTTTCCCTGTCGTTTATAGGGACCATAAAGATAGAGGATTCCCCCCGGATTAAGAATTCGACTTGCTCCTGCCATTAACGCTAAACAAGCGGACCAAGGGGCGATATGAATCATATTAATATTAACAATGGCATTAATGACGATATTTTCCCTCTCTACCGCCCAAACTGACTGATGAACATCGATAAATAGGGGGCGATCGAGATTAGAACTAGGATAATAATCACACCAACTGCGAATACTATCTAGAGCCAGAGGGTTACAATCCGAGGGAATCCAACGACAAGGAGCAAGACGAGGGGCAAAAAAAACAGCGTGTTCACCCGTGCCGCTAGATATTTCTAGGATATTGCCAGTCTTTGGTAAAAATTGGCTGAGAACTTCTAAAATCGGCTGACGATTGCGTTCTGTTGCCGGAGCATATTGACGTAAATCAGACATAACTAGGGTTTGCGGCAAAAAGTTGGTTGGTGGGGTTAGGAGTCAGTAGCCGGTCGTCGGTCGTCGGTCGTCAGGAGGATTATTTTTATTTATTCTCCCTTCTCCCCATCCTACTCTGCAATAATTACTGGCAGCCAGAAATACGTTGGTTTCATATCATACTTTGTGCTTTTTGTCAAAAAAACTTTTTTTTTGCAATAAAACTACACAAAAAAAAGATCATCGTTGTGGGTGAAATTGACTAATTTACCCGTCTTAATTAGGATAACCTTCTAGGTGTGGCAAGGGTTTCAACCATTGCTGCCTAAAAAAGCACAGAATAGCCCATTATGAAATTCAGTAAAATCGCTGTAACCATTGTAACATCGTTGTTAAATAAAAATCTTTCTCAATTAATTTTTAAGAATTTATAAATATTGCGGAATGTTAATTTAAATATTCTCAAGTTTTTGGCATCAATCAATAATTTTTGCTTATCTTTAGCGAACATTGGGTTAGGAGTCAGTCATCAGTTATCAGTCATCAGTTATCAGTTATCAGTTATCAGTCATCAGTCATCAGTGTCAGCTTTTTTCTCCCTTCTCCCTGCTCCCATCTCCCCCCGCAACGCGCACGAAGTGGTCTCCCCTCTCCCCATCTCCCCTCTCCCCCCGCAACGCGCACGAAGTGGTCTCCCCTCTCCCCATCTCCCTGCTCCAGAAAAATATTAAGTTTTATTAAGAAGTTAGTGACAAAACACCAGCTTTAATCTCTATTATCGTAGTAAGTGGCTTTTGACCCGAATCAAGCCGGTCAAGATAAATAGTAACTTTTGCCCATCATCAAACAACGATTGTCAGTCTAACTAAAACAGTCGCTGTGGCCATGCCCTCGTGATCAATTCCTATGTCAACCCTGGTTATTGTCGAATCCCCCACCAAAGCTCGGACGATCAGTAATTATCTGCCTAGCGGCTACCGAGTCCAAGCCTCCATGGGCCACATCCGCGATCTGCCCGCCTCCGCCGAAGAAGTTCCCCCCGCCCACAAAGACAAATCCTGGGCTAATTTGGGCGTGGATGTGGAGAACGATTTCGACCCCCTCTACGTCGTCCCCAAAACCAAAAGTAAAATCGTCAAAGAATTAAAAGAAGCCCTCAAAGGCGCGAGCGAACTGATCCTCGCCACTGACGAAGATCGGGAAGGAGAAAGTATCAGTTGGCATCTCTTACAGGTACTCAACCCGAAAGTCCCCACCAAAAGGATGGTATTTCATGAAATCACCAAAGAGGCAATCCAAGCGGCCTTAAAAAATTGTCGCTCCATCGACGAAAATTTAGTTCACGCCCAAGAAACCCGGCGCATACTCGATCGCCTCTACGGTTACACCCTCTCCCCCCTACTCTGGAAAAAAATCTCCAAAGGTTTATCCGCCGGCCGCGTACAATCCGTCGCCGTGCGTCTGCTCGTACAACGGGAACGGGAAAGACGGGCTTTTAAAACCGCCAATTATTGGGACCTGAAAGCCACCCTCGAAAAGGACAAAAATCAATTCGACTCGAAATTAGTCACCTTAAACGGTCAAAAAGTGGCAAATGGGAGCGATTTCGATGCCGACACTGGCAGACTGCTCCCCGATCGCCAGGTGACACTTTTGGATCAAGCCACCGCCGCCGCCTTAAAAGAACGCATCCAAGACAAAATCTGGCGCGTTAGCCACACCGAAGAAAAACCCACCACTCGCAAACCATCCCCCCCCTTCACCACCTCCACCCTACAGCAAGAGGCTAACCGGAAACTGGGCATATCGGCCCGGGACACCATGCGAATCGCCCAAAATCTTTACGAACAGGGCTACATCACCTATATGCGGACCGATTCCGTCCATCTTTCCGATCAGGCCATCACCGCCGCCCGCAATTGTGTAGAACAAATGTACGGAAAAAATTATCTCAGTCCCCAACCCCGGCAATACACCACCAAAAGCAAAGGCGCACAGGAGGCCCACGAAGCCATCCGACCGGCCGGCAGTAGCTTTCGCCTGCCCCGGGAAACCGGACTGAGCGGACTAGAATTCGCCCTCTACGACCTAATCTGGAAACGTACCGTCGCCTCACAGATGGCCGATGCCCGCATTACCCAGATCGCCGTCAATATTCAGGTAGAAAATGCCGGATTTCGCTCCTCTGGCAAAAGAATCGACTTCCCTGGCTTTTTCCGCGCCTATGTGGAAGGTTCCGACGATCCCGAAGCGGCGATCGACGACCAAGAAATAATCCTACCCCCCCTCAGCGTCGGTGACACCCCCAATTGTCGCAAACTAGAGGCGATTAGCCACGATACCCAACCTCCCGCCCGTTATAGCGAAGCCTCCCTCGTAAAAACCCTCGAAAGTGAAGGAATCGGGCGACCCAGCACCTACGCCACCATTCTCGGCACAATTATCGATCGCGGTTATGCCCAAATGCGGAATAAAACCCTCATTCCCACCTTCACCGCTTTTGCCGTGGTTAGTTTATTAGAAAACCATTTCCCCGACCTAGTAGATCCCAAATTTACCTCGAAAATGGAAGAAACCCTCGACCATATCGCCACCGGTTCCGCCCAATGGTTGCCCTATCTCGATCGCTTCTATCGGGGGGAAAAGGGGCTAGAAAGCCAAGTCAAAGAGCGCGAGAGTCAAATTAACTCTAGCACCGCTAAATCGGTGATTTTAGAGGATTTACAGGCAACTATCAAGATCGGCAAATACGGACCCTATCTGGAAGTCTCCCGAGGCGATGAAATCCTCACCGCTTCCATCCCCGCCGATTTAACCCCAGCGGATCTGAACCCCGAACAGGTAGAAACCCTGCTGCGACAAAAAACCGCAGGTCCGGATAAAATCGGTCTTCATCCCGACACCGGAGAGCCGATTTATCTGCTGGTGGGTAGTTACGGCCCCTACGTCCAGTTAGGAGATATCAGCGATGACAATCCCAAACCGAAACGCGCCTCCTTACCCAAAGGAGTAAAACCCGAGGACATCACCCTCGAACAAGCGGTGGGTTTATTAGCACTGCCGCGACTGCTGGGAACCCATCCCCTCACCGGAGGCAAAATCAAAGCCAGTTTAGGTCGTTTCGGCCCCTATATAGTTCAGGAAGAGGGCAAAGAAAAAGAATATCGTTCCTTGAAAGCCAGCGATGATGTCTTAACTATAACCCTCGATCGAGCCTTGGCCTTATTAGCCGAACCGAAAAAAGCTCGCGGCGCTCGTGGTTCTACCAAACCACCTTTAAAAGAATTGGGTAAACATCCCGACGATGGGGAATCCGTGGCATTGTACGAAGGTCCCTACGGAGTTTATATCAAGCACGGTAAGACTAACGCCAAGATTCCCGAAGGAGAAACCGCCGAAACCCTGACTCTAGAACAAGCTTTAGTTGCCCTAGCAGCCAAGACAACCACTGCCAAGAAAACCACCACCAAGAAAACTACTTCTAGCACCACTAAAAAAACTACTTCCCCAGGCAGTAAAACTGGCAAAAGTAAGACGGTTTAGCGGTTACTGGTGAGGCGATTTTCTCCCTGGTCAATTCCTCACCTGATGCGGCGACAAATCTGGCTGGCTTTTTTGTCTTTTGCACCACTTTGAACGGGCTGCTCCCATACCCCAAATTCCCTACTGTAAAGCAATCGCCATCGCTTCTTGGGGAATTTGTCGGTAAATTGGTTTTAAAAATTGTTCTATGGCATCCGATTCGGGGGCAGCGAGGGGAAAATTGCCTAAAATGTTGAGAATGGTTTGATTTTCACTCCCCGGTGTGATGACAACTAGGGAGGGATCTAGCTCTTCATCGTACTGCCAAAAGCGATCGATAGCGCTGTCGGGGGCAGTTTTTTCAACTACTGTCGGGGGTTCACTGACTGCTAAAGGTTGATTATCAGAGGAATAGGAGCGTTTTTCTCGTAAAGCTTCCAGAATTTGGCTTTTGGTTCGGCCGCGCAGTTGCAAAAGCAGCAAGGGATCGACACTAAAACGATCGCCCAATTGATAGTATACTGCTCCTATATGTTTGCAGGGGTTGGCTTGATCGGGACAGGTACAACGAGAGCGAATATCAGCTAGGGAAAAGGGAAACAAATTCACCCCACTATCGATAAAAACATGCTCGATATGATCGGGCATTTGTCCGGTGAGCAATTGAGCGGAATAAATGGCTTTTTTGGAGAGAAGCTTAATAATATAATCCCATTCTTCATCACTAAAAGCCGCTAGGGATAAATCCACTAGATAAGGTTCGGATTCACTGCCTTGTACTCTAGCAATAACTTGCGAGTCTTCAAAGTCAATACTTAAAACATTGCCTTCTCTAGCGTACAGTCTAGCTCGTTCCAAACGTTTTTTAAAGCGATAGGAATCGAGTAGTTCTAACCATTTTTGTACCCACCAAGCTTGTTCTGTCATTTTTTATTTACCCTACAGCTGATCAGCTTCGTTACCAACCAAAAGATATATTTTGAGTTACCTATGATTACTGATTACTGATTACTGCTCACTGATTACTGCTCACTGATTAAAATCCGCCGGGGCTTAAATAACTGGGATTTTCCTGTAGGGAAGTATCGAAGGGATTGGATAAATCTTGGGTGCGAATTAAGGGGCCAGACTGTTGCTGCTGCATGACATCATAGTATAAAGTTTCGGTCAATTTAGCATCCCTAGTAATCAGATTATCGAAATAGGAACCTTGGGGAAAAGTACGCCAACCAAAAAGAGAGTTTAACTGTCCTAAAATGTTGGTGTAGTCGTAGAAACGCCCCGTATTGTTATTAACAGCCCGGTTAAATAAACCGGGGATATTATTAAATCTCACCGCCGTATCGGGAGAGGGGACAAGTTGCAATTGTTGGGTTTTTACCGGTGCGGGAGTAGTGGCGGGTGAATTTTGGGCGATCGCACTAGACGAACTCAACCAGACTAAACCGGTTAAACAAAACAGGGAAGGAAGTAAAAATTTAGCGCGCATGGGTAAAAATCTCCTCACAGGGATAGGGTTAATTAAAAAATCGCGTCAATGGGATGAGAAAGAAATCAATACTAGCGATCGAGTCAATATATAATGACTTTTGGCTTAATTGTAACCGAAATTTTGGAGTCAGTCAGGCTCCCAATCCTGAAAATATGGCTAATTCCTCGGTAGCGAATCTCGATACTGCTTCCCTGCGTCAATTTCTCCTCGATGCTCTTGTCCGTCTTGCCTATCGGGAAGGGGATTTCACCCTGTCTTCAGGGCAAAAAAGCAGCTACTATATCAACGGTAAACAAGTTACCCTCACTGCGGAGGGAGCTTTAGCCGTCGGGCGTTTATTGCTGTCTCTACTGCCTCCAGATACCCAAGCGGTGGCAGGATTAACCCTAGGGGCGGATCCGATTGTCAGCGCCGTTAGTGTGGTATCTGCCTACGAAAATCGCCCGATTCCAGCCTTAATCGTCCGCAAAGAGGCAAAAGGTCACGGAACCATGGCTTATATCGAGGGGCCGACTTTAAACCCCGGGGCCGCGGTGGTCGTCCTCGAAGATGTGGTGACAACGGGGAAAAGTGCCATGGTAGCGGTAGAAAGATTACGCAATGCGGGTTATCAAGTAGATTTAATCATTGCTTTGGTGGATAGAGAACAAGGAGGGGCGGAATTTTACCAATCTCAGGGAATACAGTTTCAAGCTTTGTTTTCGATTCGGGACCTACAGGCGGCTTATCATCATAAATAGGGTATGCTGAAAAAGTTTTTCCTGGGGGCAGGGGGGTTTTACCAGTTTTGAGGTGGCCAATTACCTAATTTTCAGGGAAAAAGTCCCGGAATTTTCCCCCTGATCACTCCCATGCCTGGTACTTTTTGATTAACAAAAAGTCTAAAAGTCTTACCCAACAGGGTTTTTAGATTTTTTCAGCAAACCCTAAATAGCGGCGATTGGCGAGAAACGCTCGATAACTGGGTTTTAACAATCGGTAAAACTTATCGGATGTTGTCTTGAGAAAATGGCTGTATTTTTTTCCTGTGAATAATTGGTAACTAACTGAGGTTGTCGGCGCTAAGAAACAGATGGGAACATTGATAGATTCAGACCCTAACTAACCTAGGTTGCTAAGCTAAAACGCACTTAAACCACCTAAAATAGAAATAGTAACTTGAGAAAAATCCTACTTATGCCAGCCAAAGATTTCCTAGACTTAGAAGAAAAGAAAAACTTACAAAAAGCTCTTAAAGAAGAAGAAAGAGCAGAGGTTAGGGAAAGAATTTTAATGTTTCTCTTGCTAAACGACGGAAAAACTCAACGAGAAATAGCTGAGTTTATTGGCTGTTCACTCAAAACGGTCGCCCCTTGGTGTGTTCACGGCGATCCTAACAATTTAGAAAGTCTAGAAGATGGGAGAAAAAATGGAAATCATAAAAAAGCCACAGA
>NZ_JACJQV010000158.1 GCF_014696875.1 Microcystis wesenbergii FACHB-1317
TGTGCAGCAAGGGTTTGTCCCCCATAGCCTAATTCTAAGACTGTTTGGGCCATGAATCTTCTTTTAGCTGCACCTTTTAATTGAAGTGCAGTTTCACTGAGCAATTTCTTGAGGGAATCAGTTAATTCCATATACACTTACAAAGAAAAACTTGATTAATAATGTACAGGATTAATTCTACTACAAAATTGGCAGGAGGAGGCAACCATCGACCCCTACCTCCTACACTCCGAGAATGATTATTATTCTTGAGCATGAATAGTTTATTTTTTGGAAGTCCCTTAACTGCTGTAAATCCGACAGCAAGCTGACTCAGCAATTTAAGCGAAAATTCTGCCATTCTCTAGAATGCCATTCCGGGTTAATCTGGGTTTTGTGACAATTTATGGCTAAATTTTAAGAGGCAGTATGGAACGCACTTTCTTAATGATTAAACCCGACGGTGTGCAGCGCAATCTGGTGGGGGAAATTATTCAACGCTTTGAAGCTAAAGGTTTTACGCTGGTTGGGTTGAAAATGATGCAGGTTTCTAGCGAATTAGCGGAAAAACACTACGCTGTTCATAAAGAACGACCCTTTTTCCCTTCGTTGGTCGATTTTATTACTTCCTCCCCCGTGGTAGCCATGGTTTGGCAAGGAGAAGGAGTAATTGCCTCCGCTAGAAAAATTATTGGCGCCACTAATCCTCTCAATGCCGAACCTGGTACGATTCGCGGTGATTTTGGCATTAGTGTCGGACGCAATCTTATCCATGGTTCCGATGGTCTAGATACCGCCAAAGATGAAGTTAGTCTCTGGTTTAGCGATGCAGAATTGGCTAATTGGACTCCCGCCATCACTCCCTGGGTAGTAGAGTAAATCCCTTTGAAGCTGTCGGTTGTCAGTATTCTCCGAGTCAGGAAATAGGAGATAGGGTTTTGGGTTGATAGGGTGGTCATTGCGTGCGCGTTGCGGGGGGTGTTGGGGTGTTAGGGTTTTAGGGTTTTAGGGTTTTGGTTGAAATTCCCCCACTTCCCCACTTCCCCACTTCCCCACTTCCCCACTCTGCAACAACTCCTCCTACATACTTTGTGCTTTTTGTCAAAAAAACTTTTTTTTTGCAATAAAACTACACAAAAAAAAGATCATCGTTGTGGGTGAAATTGACTAATTTACCTGTCTGAATTAGGATCACTCTCTAGGTGTGGCAAGGGTTGAAACCCTTGCTGCCTAAAAAAGCACAAAATACCCCATTATGAGATTCAGTAAAATCGCTGTAACCATTGTAACATCGTTGTTAAATAAAAATCTTTCTCAATTAATTTTTAAGAATTTGTAAATATTGCGAAATGTTAATTTAAATATTCTCAAGTTTTTGGAGTCAATGAATAATTTTTGCTTATCTTTGTCTAACATTGAGTTAGGAGATAGGAGTCAGAAGTCAGGAGTCAGGAGTCAGGAGATTATTTTTATTTATTCTTCCCACACTCCATTCCCCCACACCCCACACCCCACACCCCACTTCCCCAATGCCCAATCAAGGCTGGATTTATCGAGATAAAATTAGCAAAAATCAGGCAGGATTAAGCTTATTAGCCTACTATACGGGCAAATATCCCCATTCTAGCCCAGAAGAATGGCTCGATCGCATTTTATCGGCAGCAATTCTAGTCAACGGTCGTCCCGCTGGCCCCGATACAGTCTTAGAAATCGGGCAGCAATTGACCTATCAGCGCCCGCCTTGGACAGAACCGGATGTACCGCTCTTTTTTGAGGTACTCTACGAGGATGCCGAGGTGTTAGTGGTGGCGAAACCTTCGGGATTACCGGTGTTAGCGGGGGGTGGATTTCTCGAACATACTCTTATCCATCTGGTACATCAGCATTATGCCGATGTCACTCCCTATCCAATTCATCGTCTTGGTCGCGGCACTTCGGGCCTAGTCTTAATGGCGAAATCAAAGCCCGCCAGAGCTAAATTGAGTCAACAGATGCGAGAGGGGAAAATTACCAAAATATATCGAGCTTTAGTGGGTCGGGGCGACATACCAGATAATTTTACTATTAATCAAGCGATCGGGAAAATCGCCCATCCCATTTTAGGCTATGTTTACGGTGCGCTCGCAGATGGGTTATCGGCCCGCAGTGATGGTCGAGTCTTAAAAAAACATCCCGATAGTACCCTATTAGAAGTACAAATTTTTACGGGCAGACCCCATCAAATTCGCATTCATCTGGCCTTTTTTGGCTATCCTTTAATCGGTGATCCCTTGTATGGTCTGGGGGGATTACCGCGACCGGATGCAGTGCCGGGAGATGGTGGTTATTATCTCCATGCCAATCAAATCCTTTTCAATCACCCCAGTACAGGGGAAAGAATCTCTATTTGTTGTCCAGCGCCGCCGGAATCAGTTATCAGTTATCAGTTATCAGTTATCAGTTCACTGAGAAAACTCCCCACACCCTACACCCCACACCCCACACTCTGCCCCCAGGAAAAACTTTTTGCCGCAGACCCTATTTAAAACCCCCCAAGCTCGATCGCCAGAGTCACTAAAAGACCACTTCGGTAATCACACCCTTAATCCCCCCTAAACGATAGCGAGAAACTAACACAATTCGATACAATATTGTCAACAAGCATTAAGCGATTTAAACTATCGATCGAAGGTAAAAGTCCCGAAGTTATCGAAATCTAGGGGGAGACAAAAACAAGCATGGGTAGAGTAGTAGGCATTGATCTAGGGACAACTAACTCCGTCGTCGCCGTGATGGAAGGCGGAAAGCCAGTGGTCATCGCCAACTCAGAGGGCATGAGAACCACCCCTTCTGTGGTCGGTTTTAATAAAGATGGGGAGTTAGTGGTCGGTCAAATGGCCCGGCGACAAGGGGTACTCAATCCCCAAAACACCTACTATGCAGTCAAACGCTACATAGGTCGTCGCTACTCGGAATTAAACCCCGAATCGAAGCGCGTCCCCTACACCATCCGCCGGGATGAGATGGGCAGTATCAAAATTAAATGCCCCCGTCTGCAAAAAGAATTCGCCCCCGAAGAAATTTCCGCCCTAGTTTTACGCCGATTAGCCGAAGAAGCCAGCCGTTATCTAGGGGAAGAAGTCACTGGGGCCGTCATCACTGTCCCCGCCTATTTTAATGACTCCCAACGTCAAGCCACCCGGGATGCGGGCCGAATTGCCGGGTTAGAAGTGCTGCGGATTCTCAACGAACCCACCGCCGCTGCCCTGGCCTACGGTCTCGATGAACAGGAAAGCAAGAAAATCCTCGTTTTTGACCTGGGGGGCGGTACTTTTGATGTTTCTATTCTGGAAGTGGGTGACGGCGTTTTTGAGGTGAAGGCCACCAGTGGCGACACCCAATTAGGCGGTAATGATTTCGATAAAAGAATCGTCGATTGGTTAGCCAATCAGTTTTTGGAACAGGAAGGCGTGGAGCTGCGCCAAGACCGGCAAGCCTTACAAAGACTCACAGAAGCGGCAGAAAAAGCCAAAATTGAACTATCTGGGGTCAGCGTCACCGATATTAATCTACCCTTTATCATCGCCACGGAAGACGGGCCTAAACACATCGAAACTCGCCTGAGTCGGGCCCAATTTGAGGAATTATGCGGCGATTTAATCAGTCGTCTCCGTCGTCCTCTCAAACGGGCCCTTTCCGATGCCGGTTTGTCCCCCGTCCAATTAGACGAAGTGGTACTGGTGGGCGGCGGCACGCGGATGCCGGTGGTGAAGGATTTGGTGCGGAGTTTTATCGATAGGGAACCCAATCAAAATGTTAACCCTGATGAGGTTGTAGCGGTCGGGGCGGCTATTCAAGCGGGAATTTTGGGCGGCGAGGTCAAAGACGTGCTGCTCCTCGATGTGACCCCTTTATCCTTGGGTTTAGAAACCATCGGCGGTGTGATGAAAAAGTTAATCCCCCGCAATACCACTATTCCCGTCCGCAGATCTGACCTTTTTTCCACTTCCGAAAATAATCAAACTGTGGTGGAAATCCACGTTTTGCAGGGGGAAAGGGAAATGGCCAGCGATAATAAATCCCTGGGACGTTTTAAATTAACCGGTATCCCCCCCGCGCCCCGGGGTATTCCCCAAGTGCAGGTGTCCCTCGATATCGATGCTAACGGTATTCTACAAGTCACCGCTAGGGATAAAATGACCGGACGGGAGCAAAGTGTCACCATTCAAGGCGCTTCTACCCTCAGCGAAGGGGAAATTAACCGCATGATCGGCGATGCTGCCCGATTTGCCGAAGCAGATCGTACCCGTCGCGAAAAGGTGGATAAACGCAATCGCGCCCGCTCTCTGGTGGATCAAGCCCAACGACGCTTAAAAGATGTTACTCTCGATTTTGGTAATGAGTTTACCCGTTCCTATCGTCGTCAAATTGAGTCTTTGAGTACGGAAATTATCGACGCTTTGGAGAAAAATGATGACCGTCGCCTTGATCGCGCCCAGGCGGACCTACAGGATGTAATCTATGAATTAAATCGCGAGGTACGGCTACAATACGACGAGGAAGATGAGGGCTTTTTTAGCGCTATTCGCAAGACTTTTACTGGAGATAAGGAAGATGATCTTCCCTCCGAACCGCGTCGCGATCGTTATCGCCAGGATTATCGTCCGGGTACACCGGGTTATCAAAGTGATTATCGACCCAATTATTCGGCTAATCAAGATAGTTATCGCCCCCGCAATCAGGACAATTACTATAATGGCCGCGATAGCGATTGGTCAAGTCCCCCCCCTTCGGAGGAAAAAAGTTATAACAATAGTAAAAGTAACCGCAGCAGCGGCAATCGTTCCCGCAATATTCCCCCCCAAAATAACTGGGATGATGAGGATGATGATTGGTTTTAATCAGTGATCAGTAAACAGTGATCAGTAATCAGTGAAAAGGCAGTGGGAAACTACTATTTAATACTGCTCACTTAAAACTCAAATCTGATAACTGATAACTGATAACCGATAACTGATAACTGATAACTGATAACTGATAACTGATAACTGATAACTGATAACTGAATATATGCCACAATTAGTTAATTATTATGATGTTTTAGGAGTATCTCGCACGGCTACTGGTGACGAGATCAAAAAGGCTTTTCGACGACTAGCGCGCCAATATCATCCTGATGTTAATCCGGGGGATAAATCGGCCGAAGAAAAGTTTAAAGATATTAATGAAGCTTACGATGTTCTCTCCGATGAAGAAAAACGGGTTGAGTATAATCGTTCCTTGACGGGGATTAAGCGCCGCGGGATACGTCCGGGGGAAAAAGCCAATAGTAACGGTAATGGAAAAATCACCCGTACAGAACAGGATTTATGGAAGTTTAGAGATTTTAGTAACCTTAACACTAAGCGCGCTAAAATTGCCTCCTCTCCCCGTTTAACTCGTCGAGATGTGGAGGCAAAATTAACTTTACCTTTAGAGAAAGCCTATCAAGGTGGCAGACAAAGAATTCGTCTGGAAGATGGTAGATCAATAGAGGTAGATATGCCGGCAGCCATGATCGATGGGCAGAAAATTCGTCTCAAAGGTCAGGGTATTGAAGGGGGTGATTTATATTTAAAAATAACTATCGCTAGGCATCCCTTTTTTAAGATTCAAGGTTCCGATATTGTCTGTCAAGTACCGATTACTCCTAGCGAGGCAATTGTGGGCGGTTTTGTGGAAATTCCCACCATTGACGGTTTAGTTAAAATGATGATTCCTAAGGGAGTTAAAAGCGGTCAAAGATTACGTTTGGCTAATAAAGGTTATCCCACTTCCCAAGGAGAGAGGGGCGATCAATTAGTGGAAATTCTCTTAGTTAATCCTCCCGATCCTAGCCCCCAAGAATTAGAACTTTATCAAAAAATACGGGCGATCGAAACTTTTAATCCTCGTCAAGGTTTATAAAGATTATGCTAGGTGGGTTACGGTCTATTTTTTATTGATCAGAAGTCGGTTATCAGTATTCAGTGGTTAGTGGCTCTTCGGTTTGTGTTATGCAATGGACGGGGGTTATAAGGGATGGAACCCTTATATAGAAAGGCATTTAGCGATTTTTGTCAATTGTTTTTGCTCTAGAGCGAACTAATCAATTAAGTCTCTTGCCAGATAAGGATTTACTCGATTTATGCCCCCCTATCGAACCATACCAAGTAACGAAGAGCCTGGTTAGTATTCAGAAGACAGCTTTTTCTCCCTGCTCCCCCGCAACGGATCGACTGAGCTTCGCCAAACGTCCGAACGTCGCGCACGAAGTGGTCTCCCCACTGATAACTGATAACTGATAACTGAAAAATACCCTTAATTCCTGTCTTTTTATGATAAATATAATTGATACAATTCAACCTTTTTATCCTCTAGCTTTTAAGGCTATTCGGGGCAATTTAGAGGGAACCCAAAAACAATTATTAAATACTCTGCAAAAAATCGATCGCTCGCGGGGGGAATTTTGGGGACAATGGTTAATCTCCCAATTATCAGAATCCCTCAGTTTTAGCGATTCTCGCCTATCGCAAAGCCTCTGGGGGTTAAATTTCCCCAATCCGGTCGGATTAGCGGCAGGATTCGATAAAGACGGTTTAGGGGCAGGACTTTGGCATAATTTCGGCTTTGGTTTTGCCGAGGTGGGTGCTGTCACCCTAGAAGGGCAACCGGGCAACCCAAAACCGAGATTATTTCGTTTACCGGAAGATTTGGCGGGATTAAACCGTATGGGGGCAAATAACCTCGGAGCGCCGGTTCTAGCGGCAACTCTCCAGCAATCTTGGCAACGACAACCCCGACAGATTCCCATCGGTATTAACCTCTGTAAATCGAAAAATACGCCCCTAGAAAAGGCTCCAGAGGACTACTTAGGCAGTTTTCGCTATTTATTCCCCCATGCTGATTATTTTGTCGTTAATGTTAGTTCTCCCAATACCCCCGGTTTGCGTTCCCTGCAAAGTGGGGAACAACTCGATAAAATCCTCGACATTTTACAAACAGAAAATCAAGGCAGAAAACCCCTATTAGTGAAAATTTCTCCCGATTTAGAATGGGAGGATATCAGAACAATTATTGAGTTAGCTTTCTCCTACCAATTAGCTGGAATTGTCGCTACTAATACCACCACTAAACGCACGGGATTAAAAACCACAATTCTGCCTGAAACTGGTAAACCAATCACTGAAGAAGCAGGGGGAATTAGTGGGCAACCTTTGCGGGAACGTTCCACGGAAGTGATCCGTTTTATCTATCAGCAAACCGAAGGCAATTTACCGATAATTGGAGTGGGAGGTATTTTTTCTGTCGATGATGCTTGGGAAAAAATTACCGCCGGTGCGAGTTTATTACAGATTTATACCGGTTGGTTATATCGAGGACCTTGGCTAGTATCAAATATTTTACAAGGATTAACAGAAAAATTAGAGGCTAATGGGTTGACTAATATTAATCAAGCGGTGGGTTGGCAAGCTAACCGAGGATGAGCCAATTTTCTCCGGTAATTAGCAAGAATGTCGGAAAAATTAGCTAAAATGTTATCTGTTCCCTTTGGGGATAAGATAAGATAATTAGGATAACTACAATAGGACTGCTCTAAAGACTACAGCTAGATAAAAATCGATCGCCAAGTATGGAACTTTTTAACCAAACCACAATTCTATGTCAAAAAAATCATTTTTACCCGGTTGTTTAGTCGTCCTAGGACTAACAGCAGTAACCGCAGGAGGTGTCTATCTTTATCTACGAGGACAACTACCTTGGCAAAGATTCACCCCCTTAGAATCGGCAAAAGTTATCCCAGAAACTGCTTTCGCTAGTAGTTTTGTCTCCACGGATGCAAAAGCTTGGTCAGTGTTAGCTAAATATGGTACACCAGAATCGCGAACTGCGGTTAGTCAAGGACTAGAAGAGTTACAAAAAAATATCTTCACCGATAAGATTGATTATCGAAGGGATGTTGAACCTTGGATCGGTAGTATTAGCTTTGCTTTCCTTCCCGCAGCTACCCCCGGACAATCGGAATTATTAACGGTTATCGGCATCAAAGATAAAATTAAAGCGTCAGAATTCCAGAAACAACTAGGACAAAAAGTTAATCGCAAAACTAGCACCAGTGACTACAAAGGTATTACAATTACTGCTATAGATTGGCAGGATAATACCACCATTTATACTGCCGTTACTGGCGATTTTTTGTTGATATCCTACGATAAAAAGGTGTTAGAAGCGGCGATCGATACCTACCAAGGACAGCCATCTTTTAGCAGTAAACCGGAAGTGAGAAAACTGCTTTCCCAATCCCTCAACCTACCCAATACCCTAGCAACAATTTATATTGATGATTATGCCAAAATATTGGGAGCAGATGCTAATTTATCTCCCCAAAGTCGGCAAGAATTAGCAAAAATTCAGGATATTGTCGCAGGAGTGGGTGTCACCGATACGGGATTACAGTTACAAATGGTGGCTAAACTTGCTCCTGAAACTATTTCTAACCTACCTTCCCCCAGCAGAAATCAAGTTTTAAATTATTTACCCGGAGATACCATTGCACTCTGGAGCGGTAATAATCTTAAACAGGGATGGGAAGAAGCAGAAAAACAGTCCCAAACTAACCCAGAATTACAAGCTTTTCTACGTCAGATCCGTGAGAATTTTCAGATGGCAACCCTTGACGCGGATAAAGAAGTTTTTAACTGGATGGATCGAGAATTTGCTTTCGGAATTATCCCCAACCAGCAAGGGGTGGGAGGGTTAGGTTTTGGGGGAATGATGATCTGGCAAACCGGCGATCATAAAGCGGCAAAAACTACCCTCGATAAGTTAAATGAATTGGTGAAAACTGTTCCCTTTATCACCATAAAAAACAGTCAAATTTCTGGCCAAGATGTGACTGAATGGAAAGCGGAAGAACAAGCTATTTTAACCTATGCTTGGCCTAATAATGATACCCTAAAAATGACCGTCGGAATTCCCTATCAACCGCAACCGAATCAACCGATTAGCAAAAGTGAGAATTTCCAAGCATCGATCGCAAATTTGCCTAAAAATAATCTCGGTTATTTTTTCATCGATGTGGAGCAAATTATCGCTAAAGCAGGGGGAATTAATAATCTTCCTGCCGGGGAATTAACCCCGGAAGCAAAGGCCTTTTTAGAATCGGTACGCGGGATCGGAATTACTGCCACTATGCCTGATAAAACCACCAGTAAAATTGATGTTTTATTTTCCCTGAAGCAAACTCCCTAAAAAGTAACCGACTAAATAAAGCGATCCACAGAGAATTATCTGACTATCGGCAGATTCTTGGATGGCTTTTTTTAGTCCTAGAAATACATCGGAACAAGTCTCTAGGTGAGATAATTCTGGACAAATTGAGGTCGCTAATTCCGCTAAGGTTTCAGGATTGGCACTGCTATGATCGGGGACGGGAACTAAATATAAACTATCGCCTTTTCTTAACAAAGCTTGGAATATTTCTCGATGATCTTTAGTCGATAAAATTCCCATCACCCAGATAATTTTTGGAGCCTTTAAACTATCTACATACTGCCTTAAACCAATAGCAGCAGCAGGATTATGAGCGCCATCTATTAAAATTTCTCGCTGACACCAATTAACGGTTTGTAAACGTCCTAACCAGCGAGTTTTTGCCATTCCTTCTTGCACGACTTCATCGCTAATTTGCCAACCTTGCTGACGTAAAATATTAACAACAGCGATCGCTATAGCCGAATTAGTTAATTGAAAATCTCCCGCTAAGGATAAAGGATATTCTAACCCTTGATATTTAGCACGATTATCGGCAATTTTTTCGGCAGCTTCTACCCATACCGTCGGACAATTTAACAGCTTGATTCTCTCCCTAACTACCCCCTGCGCTGATTCCGGTAATTGTCCGATAACTGCGGGACAATTTGCTTTTAATATCCCTGCTTTTTCGCCGGCAATATCTGCAACCGTCGGCCCTAAATTTTGCCAATGTTCCCGACTAATAGAAGTGATGACAGTAACTAAAGGTTGAGCGCAAACATTAGTCGCATCTAATCTTCCTCCTAAACCCACTTCCATCACGGCAATATCCACCTTTTCTCTGGCAAAATACAGCCAAGCAGCGGCAGTAATTACCTCAAATTGAGTAGGACTTTCCTGCTGGGGATCGATAAGCGATTCTATATCTTTAAGCAGGTTTTCTAAAGTCGCGGTTTCAATATTTTCGCCATTAATAGAGATTCTTTCCGTCCAATCAATTAAATGGGGAGAAATATAACGTCCGACTTTGTAACCGGCAGTGCTGAGAATAGAGGATAGATAGGCACAAACCGAACCTTTGCCATTAGTTCCCGTGACATGAATAATCGGAATTTGATCTTGGGGATTGCCTAAAATCTCCAGCAGATTTTTTATTCTTTCTAAACCGAGATTAACCCCAAAACGCTGAAAAGATTGCAGTAAAGAATCGATAGTCATGGTTGGCAAACTATAAATAAAGGAATCCGGGTAGGATTGATGCTCCTACCGGCACGGATAACCCTTTCTGTGGGTGGCAATGTCTAAAGTTTGACTAAAATGCTCGGTTCTTTTTGGATCGGTAAAACATCAAGAGAGTCAATATTAGCGCAGTATTTTAAATCTTCTTGACAGTGGAGACGCAAGAGGCGCTGACCGTGACTACAACTGTGGAACATTCCTAAAAGATCATTTTGCCATTGACGATAAAGAGCGATCGAGGCGATCACCTCATCATTACCGATCGCCATTTGCCCCGATTGTTCTTGTAGCGCATTGGCGATCGCTCCAGCACAGGCCGTATCTTCCAGAGAATAACCACCTTCCCAACCAGAGCCAACAATCCAGACGGTGTCGGGCTGCCTATCCAATAAGTAATTAACGGCAGCTTGCCGATTGATCATAGCCGCAGTGATCACGATTGGGGATTCTTCCACTCTTTGCAGAGCGCGAGTGCCGTTAGTGGTACTGATAAACAGACGACGACCTTTCATTAAATCAGGGGTACAATCGAGGGGAGAATTGCCCAGATCGCAGCCTTCTACTTTCGCGCCACCTCTTTCTCCTGCTCGGAGACGTTTTTCTGGTTGCCAGGTATCACTCACCTGCATCAGGGTTTTCAGATCGCTGAAGGTTTGCACTGCTTCTGCACCGGCATTGAGGGCAGTGGCGATCGTGGTTGTCGCTCTTAAAACATCGATAACGACGGCGCAATCGGGTAGAGTATGGACGGGGGTAAGTTCGGGAGTATGATAAATGAAAACCTGCACGAGTTATACCAAGTAAAAAGTAAAAGGGGAAATAAGCTCAACATACCGCCGCTCGGCTTCGCGCGGGCAGAAGAAAGACAAGGCCGATTTTATCACGATGGATGTCAGCTAGTTAAGCTGTTCGTCATTCAAATTGCTGGTGGAGATCAAGCAAGAGGCAATACCCCCCCGATGTCGGGGGGGCAGGGGGGGTGGGGGGTTGAGGGGCTAATCTCAGAATAAGCGGTTTAAATACGTCTTAGCTTATCAGTTGAAATGCCCACGCGGATCACAAAATTGGTCAATTGTCAATAGGGTTTGGGATGTTCTCACCCCAGATCGATCATCATAACGAAATGTTATAATTAATAATTATTATGCCTGCTAACTTCAAGATTCATGTCTGCTAAAGATCGTTTTCATGGTGCAGTGAGAAAAGGATTAGAAAAAGAGGGTTGGATCATTACGGATGACCCTTTAAGGATTGAAGTGGGTGATGTAGAAATGTATGTCGATTTAGGAGCAGAGCAACTGATAGCCGCAGAAAAAGACAATGAAAAGATAGCCGTTGAAATTAAAAGTTTTATCGGTAAATCCAGTATTTCAGAATTTCATACTGCCATTGGACAATTCTTTAATTATCGGGTTGCTTTAGAAGAAAAAGAACCTAAAAGACAGTTATATTTAGCTGTTCCCTTAGATATTTATTATAGTTTTTTTGAATTGCGATTTATTCAAACTGTCGTTAAACGATTTCAAATTTACCTGATTATTTATGATCCGATTGGGGAGGTAATTGTCGCATGGAAAAATTAGAACAATATCGTCACTATGTCAAGCAAGTCATTACTGAATATTCTCAGATAGGTTCATCTAAAGATCCGATTGAACAACAATTGATTTTTGATACAGTTGGCGATCACTATCAATTGATGTATGTTGGCTGGAAAAATAGACGAAGATATCATGGTTGTGTTTTGCATCTCGATATTAAAAAAGGTAAAATCTGGATACAACATGATGGCACTGAGGTAGGAATTGCCAATGAATTAGTTAATTTAGGTGTTCCTAAAGAAGATATTGTTTTAGCCTTTCATGAACCCCTAGTCAGAGAATATACAGGGTTTGCGGTGGGTTAATCTTAATCAGAGAAAAGCGCCAAATTCGCCTAACCTAATCATAGCTTAGGCGACAAACAGGATCAGCAAGAGATTTCGATTTTTTTACCTTTCTGTATTTTTTTGTTAACAAAACTTAACAATTATCGGCAAAATTTTGCTTGCTTTTATCGGCAGATTTTGAGATAATATTTTTAAAAGATTTTATTTATAATGGGAATCTGTGCGCTTAAAAAAATTTTGCAAAGATTCCCATTATAAGAAAAGCATAGCGCAAGTCGCCGGCAAAGTCAAGTCCTTCCCCATTAATTATGGGTTGGCTGAAAAAGTAGGGGCGAAGCATTGGGATAGAAAATCTACGGTTTCAGCGATAGGTTATTGTCCGACTGCTTCGCCCTGACAGGATGCGCTCGCAGATCAAGATGTGGTGAGTCATACCGCACAGAAAACGGGTTTCTCCGAGAAACCCGTTTTCTACTCATGCAAAAGGCAGATTTAGTATCAGACCAAATTCGGCAAAATTTTGCTTGCTTTTATCGGCAGATTTTGGGATAATATTTTTAAAAGATTTTATTCATAATGGGAATCTATGCGTCTAAAAAAATTTTGCACGGATTCCCATTATAAGAAAAGCATAGCGCAAGTCGCCAGCAAAGTCAAGTCCTTTCCCATTACTTATGGGTGCGAATTTCCAAGAATCAAAAAAGGGGGTTAGTGGGGGACTGGTGTTGGGGAGATTTTGCTGGGTTCGGTGAACAGTTATAAGTTATCAGGGATAAATTGTATCCTAAGCTACATTTTTCTGGCTAAAAGGGAAATCTTTATATTTTTTTGACAATCTTCAGGCACAGTTCTGTATTTCTCAAATTCTACACTTAGGTTTTCCTAAAATGGCTCAGGGCAGATTTGAACTGCCGACCTTGGGCTTATGAGTCCCCTGCTCTGACCAACTGAGCTACTAAGCCGTTGTTTACACAGTTATCAATCATAACACACAATCACCCAATTGCACAAGAGCAAAAAAGGGAAGATTTTTTCTTCCCTTGGCGGGCATCTTTAACGTCTGCCTGGCAGGAAAGCGATGGGATTAACTGCGCCCTGGCCGGAGGGGTGAACCTCGAAATGGAGGTGGGGGCCGGTGCTAAAGCCGGTGCTACCCATATGGGCGATTGGCTCACCTTGCTGAACAGTTTCGCCGCGACGCACCAGCAGACGGCTGTTATGGGCATAGAGAGTGACGCTACCATCGGGGTGACGCAGTTTCACCAGATTGCCATAACCACCCGAATTCCAACCGGAGGCGATTACTTCACCGGCAGCCGCCGCCACAACTGGTGTACCCACTGGACCGGCGATATCGATGCCGCGATGAGGTCTGCCCCAGCGCCAACCGAAACCGGAGGTTAACACACCTCTAGTGGGCCAGATAAAGCCGGTAAAAATCGGGGCGGGATTGGGTAAATACTCATCGGGATTAGTGAGGGGAGGAAGGGAAGGTTCTACGGTTTCGCCGACGGGAATTCGGAGGCGGTCATTATATTCTTCCACATTGGTAGGAGCCGAACCGATAATCTGGGGGGGGGTGCTTTGGTTAGAACGCGAACGAAGGGCGGTCCATTGGGGATTAGGGGTTATTTGCGGCTCATCGAGGGTTTCTGTGGGATTATCGACGGGAATAGCGATACTTTTCTGGGTTTCCGAAAGATTAGTTTCCCGCAGATTAGCCACCTCTTGGCGCAGTCTTTCCCGATAGCTGCCGGTGATATTTTCGGGGAATTCTTCCGTCCCCGTGGTGGCGGTGGCGGCGGGCAAATTTTGCCGATTGCTGGGGTTAAAGGACAATCTAGGGCGATCGCCGACTAAGGGGGTAAGATTTTGATTAACTCTAGCGTTGGCAGAGCGATCGGGAATCACTAGGGTTTGATTAACTTTAATCTGATTGGGGTTGTCAATGCCGTTTTCCCTGGCTAATTCGGCGGGGGTGATGCCGAGAGCGCGAGCGATCGTGTTTAAGGTATCCCCGGGCCGAACCCGATAAACTTGGTTTTCTGGGGGAACTATGACCCGAGGATTGGGAACGGCGGGAATTTCAGTCACAGGAGCCGGATTTCGTAGGGCGACGCTGGGAATTTCCGGTCTGCTGGTTAAGGGAGGATTAACGGGAATTGTGGCTACCGGGCGATCGCTTTCAGGGGTGGGAACGGGAATCGGGATCACCTGGCCAGTTGGTCGGGGGGATTCTTCGGGAGCAGTAACGGGAATCTCGACGCTAGTTGGCGAATTATCGGGAACGAGAGCGGTAGTTTCGGTGACGATTACCGTTTCCCCGGAATTGGACTGATGGGGGTTTTCCTCGGTTCGCAAGGCGGCCAAACTTTCTTGGAGACGTTGACGGGTTTGACGCAGACTAGCAGAGGAACTATCCAACTGCTCAGGAGTTGCTGCCGGGGCTGCCGGGGGCAACTGCTCAGGAGTGGGAATTTTTAAGGTTTGTCCGATAATCAGATCGGAATGGGGGGAGAGATTATTGCGGGTAGCGATCGCTGTGGGGGTGGTTTGATAGGTGTCGGCTAAACTCCACAGGGATTCTCCCGGTTTTACCTGATGCTCAACCACTGATGTGGCGATGAATTTGACGGTAGCAAGTGCTTGGGATTGGATTATTTGCGGTTCTTTTAGTTCTTTACCCGCACCTTTTGCTTTTTGGGACAGGTCAATTACTTCCCATTCTAAGGGTACAGAATTGGCGGCCTGGGCTGATTCTGAGGTGGAGTTGAGAATGCTAGGTACTCCCAGAGAGAGTGCTAATCCCAGCAGGGCAGCCGAGCAACGGACTCGGTTAGACTCAGCAGTGCAATTCTGTTCTGGGGTAGCGGATGTCATGGGGTTGTGGATAAAAGTCTCTTTCAAACAGACCTCCTGTGGTGTAAAGAGTTAGCTAGAACCAGTCAATTCAGCCGATGATTCTAGCTTTCAGCATTAGCCTTGAGGCTAGAGTAGAAGTTAGGCCACTTTCTTTTTAGTCAAAATACCTAAAGGTGACTTTTAGGTGAGATTAACTTAGATTTGGCAATCATGCAAGTCTCCCTCTGACCATTAGCACCGGGATCACGGCAAGTTGGTGACATTTTGAATGTCCAGATAGACGATGCTCTATCTCAGATGTTCCAAGCTGATCAGCATTTTTCGTCCTGCCAATTTTTGCCAGTTTTTTGATAGAAAATTTTTATCGGTTTTGCCGTTTAGAAAGAAATTATTAATGATTCGCTGCTCGAAAAGAGCAACGATAGCTATTGGGGGGGCAATAATTAGGGTTTGCGGCAAAAAGTTTTTCGTGGGTGTGGGGTGTGGGGTGTGGGGTGTGGGGTGTGGGGTGTAGGGTGTAGGGTGTGGGGTGTGGGATTTTACCGATTTTCAGGGAAAAAGTCAAAATTTCGCCTCCCACAAGGTTTTTAGATTTAATCAGCCAACCCTAATTAAAAAGAATACACGGCTGTTTTGATATTTTGGTAGTTATCATCTAGATCTGATTCTAGGAGAATAATCGCAGTAATTCTTCTAGTCATCTCGCTGACTTCCTGCACTTCTGCGATAGTTAATCCCCGTCCTAATAATTTTTCCTCGCGATAACTTAGCCATTTTTTAATGACTTGATAACCCCCGATAGTATATTCCCAAACCCGGGCCGGTATATTTTGCCAATAGGCTCGATCGTTGAGATAAATATCATAGGTTTTGGTTCCTAATAATTTTCGCATTTCTGGGCTAATTACGCTCATTTCTGTGGTTGTATATTGTCTGGCGATCGCTTTTCCTTTACCCGGCATTGTCACGCCATTTTTCCCCCCGTGTCCCCAACCAACGTTAATAATTAAATCCCCCTTATCTGGGTTTAAATTTCCCCCATCAGTGCAGGAAATCAAGGCGATTTTTTGCAGTGCAGGGGTCGGTTTTTTGGTGACTCCTATAACGGGGTTTTCTGTGTCTAAAAGAGAGGCGATCGCTTGTCCTAGTTCGGCAGATTTAATTAATAATTCTTGGCTATTGGGAAGGGGAATTCTTGGGAAGTCTTGACGAATACCGTCGGCATTTTCCCGAAGATATAAGGGAGAGTACCCAATCGCTAACGAGTGCAGCCAAATTAAGGAAGCATTCTCGATATTTTCATCAAGATTATTAATACCCAGTTGATTTAAGTATTGACGAGATTTTTCCGAGAGATTAGCTTTTATTGAAGGACTATTAAAGTTACCAGAATCGAATAATTTTCCTTGAGTATTATCTTCTGTATTCACCTTCTCTGAATTTTGACGTAATCGTATAGGAAAGTGATGAGATTGTCCTCGAATTACATGAAAGTCTGTTAAAAACTTGGTAAAATAAATAGGAACTCCTTCCGGTTCAGTTACACCAGCAGGACGACTGACTAAAAAGGAATTACCTTGAAATTGATGAATAAATAGCGAAGGTCTTGCTCGGTTCCATAAAGGTGTAATTTGAGTATAATAACACCATTTAACCTCATAGGGTCTGAGCAGATAAGGTAACAGCATTTGAGGATTAAATTTTTCGCGTAACTTTAAGACTTTATCTCTTGCTTTTTTGGCATTAAATCCAGCCACATCTTTAGTTAAACCTGTATTAAGTGATGCTAATTCTTCCCATGAAACATTTTGATTAAAGTATTTACTTATTCTTTCCGAAAGAATAGTTTTATCACTATCAATAAAACTATAGCCTCGATTCTCTTTATAACCTGTAATTGGAGCTTCATCAGATAAATCTGTTAACTTTGGCCATGCTAAATAGTGAGAGGAAACATCGGAGGGACGGAAAGAATAACGATTAGATAGTTCTGGGTTAGAGACTTGATAAAAAGCATCAAAATCTTGATTATTTAAACTATCTAATAACTGTTCTCGTTTAGCCACTCCCCAGAAATGGCGAAAATAGACATCAACATTTTTATTCCTTACTTCCTTTCTTACCATTAATCCGATAGTTGTCCCGACTCGAATTCCTTCCTTATTGTATTGAGTAGAAAAAACACTAGGATCTGGATTACCTTCGGGGGTTAACTTTCCCGTTTCGCGACTATCACCATTGAGACAATCAAACCAAAGACGATCAAATTCTTGTAAAAATCTTTGCCGCATCACCACAAAAGAAGGATCACCGAGATAGGAAAAATTAGAAATATAACAAACAACCCCTTTGCCAGTATTTTCTGAAATACATCTTTCCGCTAAACGAAAAAAGCGCACATATAACTCATCTAAATTAAACTTTTTAATCCCCCAATCGGAGATTAAACCCTGTTTATACACTTCTACTAAACCTGCTTCTTCTGCGGGACTGGTTCCAGCAAAAGCATTGTAGGGAGGATTACCGAGAATAACTAAAATCGGTTTACCGCGCTTAACTTCATCAGCTGCCTCTCGTTCCTTATTTAACTCCGGAAAACTTAATTGTAGCTGTTGAATTTTCTGTTTACTTTCCTCATCGGGGGGTTGCCAACCGGTTAAAGCATTAGTCAGATAAATCCCGACTCGTTCACTATCTTCTATTAAAGGTACACCCAAACTTTGCAGGAATAAACCTAATTGTAGATGAGCGACGACAAAAGGAGCGGTTAAAATCTCGAAACCGAAAATTCTTTCTATGGCTGCCTTTTTCACCAAAGCCATGGCTAAAGCACCCGCGCCATTTTCCTGTAAAGTATCGGTAATATAGCGCAAAACCTCGACTAAATAAGCACCAGTGCCACAGCAAGGATCGAGAATATAAACATCGGGATTAGCTAAACCGTCCTCAATATTTAATTCTTCTCGTAAAACTCGATCGACTCGCGCTACCATATAGCGAACAATTTCCGGAGGAGTGTACCAAACTCCCAATTCTTTGCGTAAATCAGGATCAAAAGCTTGCAGAAATGGTTCATAGAAATACTGTACCGCTTGTCCCTCATCGAATTGACGAAAAAATTCCTCTCGTCGCACTCGATTTAAAGCTGCACCAGTCCAATTCAAGACTTCTACTAATCCCAAAGATTTTAACTTACTCGGTGCAGCGATCTGCTCAAATAGGATCGCTAACATGGGAACATGGAGATGGTGGGCTGCGGATTTCCAATCGAACTTATCCTCGCGATTGAGGTTTTCCTTGTGCCATAATACCCAAGCGGAAAATAAACCATAAAAGAGGGTTTGCACGAGGGTAGAACGAAAAAATTTATTTCCCTGTTCCTGTTCAAATTTGATACCTAGGGCATTTTCTAAAGCTTGACGAATATTGGCCAGAGCGGGAAGATCGGAATGATGTTCTAAGCGTGCTTTTGCGTCCCGCGCATAGGAAGCAAGAAACCAAGCAACATCGGCTGGTGAGGTGATAGGAGCCGCCTGTAAAAGCACTCTCTTTAGGTATTCTAAGAGGCTATCACCCTGTTCGGCGGCGAATTTGGATGGATTTGAGGTTTTTAGCCAAAACTCGGCTTCTGAGGGGGCTAAACTATAGGCTTCTAATTCTACCGGTTGACCTTGGCTATTGCGGCCGATGAGCAGAAAATCGCGATAATTGGTGACTAATACTTGACCGTATTTTTGCCAGTATTTTTGTACTTGCTCGCTGGCGGCGATTTTTTTGACATCTTCTTTGGTTCCCTTAATCTCGATCGCGCCTCTTTCGGGAAAAATCGCCGTAAAAGGTTCTAATTCTTGATTTTTGGGGAATTGATCGACGTTAAAAAGTCCCCCGTCCGGCAATCCCGCACCCTGATTTCTGAGGTTGATAATGCAGCGCACTCGCAGTTTTAGGGTTTTACCGATTTCGTTAAGGAGAGTTTCGAGAGTGCCGTAGTAGGAGGTTTCTTTTACCGCTGCTTGGGAGGAGTGGATTTCGTGCAGGTTGCGAAAATAATTGACGAGGGGATTCATAAAAACTGTGGTCTAGATAATTAAGGTTAATCTTATAAAATTTTGTTACAAGATTGAACATTTCTGCTTTGAACGGTTACAATTCCCATTGTAAGTAGCCGGTTATATTTAAATTAAAAATCGATTTTAGGTTCGATCCCCCCTACCCCCCTTATTAAGCTGTCCTTTAGTCACATCTTTCTTAACATTTCAAACCTTTGTAGCACAAGGCTTTCAAGACTCGGTTAACAATTTGTAATATTCCTTGTTGACACCCTTACTGACAAAGAAAAAACTGAAATCAAGTCAGGATAAGGGTTGGAGTGCTTACTGCAAAAATTGTTAAGAAAGATCCCTATAAGGGATAGCTTATTAAGGGGGGTGCTGATAGGCGGGGGCTCTGATAATTTTTAACGCCTACCTACTTAATTATTGATCTCTCTTGTTTTGGAGGAAATTAAAGATGGCTGATTTTCTTGATTTCGTTGTTCGTGACAGTTTGCTCAATCCTCTTACTATCACGCTTTTATCTACAGATTTAGAACAAATTGACGAAGGAACAAGACATGGCATTGATGCTCAGATTGATGACACAGATCCTCTTGGGCGTAAAGGAGCAATTTTAGCTGAGTCGGTGCAGGAAAATGGCTTAAAGACAGGAAATTCCCAGTCTGTATCGCTTAATACTAGCCAATCTCTAAGTTCTCTGGTTTCAAGTAACTTACAACACATTGCTGGGTGTAACTGCTCATTCTGCGCTCTTCCTCCATTTGATCCGAATCTAGTTAAGAATCAACCGAAACAGTCAGCCGCCACTGTATCAGCCGCTTTAAATCTATCTCAAACTTTCTCCCTTAACAGCTTAGCAGGAGCAAATCACACAATTTATCTGGATTTTAACGGGCATACTACTTCTGGTACTTCTTGGAATACAGCCTATAATAAGGCTAATATTGTTACTCCTGCTTTCGATTTTGATGGCAATACAGGGTCTTTTAGTAATGCTGAACTAGAAAGAATCCAGTATATTTGGCAGCGCGTGGCGGAGGATTTCATCCCCTTTAATGTTAATGTCACAACTCAAGCTCCAACGGATATCAATGATTTGATTAAAAGCGGTACTGGTGACACTCGCTGGGGTGTGCGTGTTGCTATTGGTGGGAGCAGTTATGACTGGTTCGGTGCTGGAGCAGGAGGAGTTGCCTACGTTGGCTCTTTTAACTGGAATAGTGATACTCCCACCTTTGTTTTTGATGACCAACTAGGTAATGGTAACGAAAAATATACGGCTGAAGCTATTTCCCATGAAGTAGGACATACTCTCGGACTATCCCATGATGGACGAATTACCCCCAGTGAGGGATACTACGCAGGACATGGTAGTGGGGATACTGGCTGGGCACCAATTATGGGAGTAGGATACTATCAGAACCTATCCCAGTGGAGTAAAGGGGAGTATGCTTCCGCTAATAATACTCAAGATGATTTGCAAATTATTACCACCCAAAATGGTTTTGGCTACCGAACCGATGATACTGGTAGTACAATTGCTACTGCGAAAGCATTAACGGTTTCTGGTACTTCTGTTAGTGGTAATGGTATCATTGAGCGCAATACGGATGTAGATTTCTATAGTTTTACTACAGGTGCGGGTGCGATTAGTTTGACGGTGAATCCATTTAATCGTGGACCAAATTTAGATATTTTGGCAGAGTTATACAATTCTGCGGGAACTCTAATTGCATCATCTAATCCGACGGATTTATTATCAGCAAATATTACAGCAAATGTCGCAGCCGGAACCTATTACCTCAAAATTGATGGGGTAGGCAAAGGATCTGCTCTTTCTACTGGCTACACTGATTATGGTAGTTTGGGGCAGTATTCGATTAGTGGTTCAGTATTACCGATATTGGGATACACATCACGAAAAGTCGATTTTAATGGTGATGGAAAGGATGATATCTTGCGCCAAGAAAAATATGCTGATGGGATCAGAGACGTTGAAATATATTATTCTAATGGGAATAGTTTTAACTCTCCTGTTACTCTTGCCCAGTGGTCATGGGCTTGTGTATCCAGTTTTGCTGGTGGCACTAACCTAATAGTCGGTGACTTCAATGGCGATAAAAAAAGTGATATTTTACGTCAAGAAACTATTGCTGACAATAACTCTGATGTATCCATTCTTTATTCAGACGGATATAACTTTAATGTTGGCTTAAATCAACTTTATGACCAATCAGTTATGTATGCAGGTTTTGGAGGTGGAACTAAACTCTTAGTTGGGGATTTTAATGGTGATGGAAAGGACGATATCTTGCGCCAAGAAAAATATGCTGATGGGATCAGAGACGTTGAAATATATTATTCTAATGGGAATAGTTTTAACTCTCCTGTTACTCTTGCCCAGTGGTCATGGGCTTGTGTATCCAGTTTTGCTGGTGGCACTAACCTGATAATTAATGACTTTAATGGGGATGGTAAAGATGATATTTTACGTCAAGAAACTATTGCTGACAATAACTCTGATGTATCCATTCTTTATTCAGATGGATACAACTTTAATGTTGGCTTAAATCAACTTTCCGATCAATCAGTTATGTATGCAGGTTTTGGAGGTGGAACTAATTTAATTTAATCCTGAACTTTATTGAATACACCTAGCCAGCATTTACTGGGGTGAGTTCGTAACCATTGGTGTCAACTTAAAGGGACAGGTTCCCAAATTTGCCGATTGAGAGAGGTTTTTTCTTGATGTCGCTTTCTCTCAAGGAAATGGGAGTTTTTCTGTAACAAACCAATTTATCGGAGATTTTGCTTCTTGGGCTGCTAACCCGAACGTCAGGGTATTAACGGGTAATTTTAATGGTGATAGTAAAACGGATGTGGCTCTAGTCAATCAGTCCGCAGGATGGAATACATTGCCTGTGGCTTTTTTCTAGCGCTATCGCCTTGACGTAAACTCTGAAAATATGGAACGCAATCGCCTAAAAAACCCTAATTGGGGGGGAGCGTTAACATTATCTTAGCCTTGGCAGTAGCTGACTGGGTGAGGGGGTCATCAGGATTTTAGCAGACTTAGCTTGAAGTAACGGTTAAATTTCTGGAATCCATTATCCGTAAACCAGAAAAAAACTTCTGGTTTACGGATAATTTACAAGGAGATGTCAAGCAATTAAAGAATTTTACCCCTAATTATCGCTTAAGGGTGGGTAACTATCGAATTCTATTTGAGGTTGAAGAAATAACTTTAGTGATTTATCGTGTTAAACATAGACAAAATATCTACAATTAAATTAAGGAGAAAACAATGATTGAATTACATCCTAAATTCTTAATCAAAAATGGCAAAAAAGAATTTGCTGTTTTAACTTATGAGGAGTTTATGAAAATTAAAGAAATCTTAGAAGACTTAGAGGATTTGGAAGATTTAATACAAGCAAAAGAAGAAGAAAAAGATAGTCAAACTTATTCTCTAGATGAGGTTAAGAAGATGCTAAATATTGATTGATTGTCTTGCTTTAATTCGACTATTTCGCAGATGGGAAAAAATAGAGTTCCCCTTGTATCTCTAAATCTGGCTCGTTTTCCTACTTTTCGACAGTTTTCGTCTATTTCACAAGAATATACACAGTCATAACCAACGCTCTCGAAAGCTAATCTAAATCCTCCAATACCAGCAAAAAGATCGATAAATCTGAGTTTTTCGTTTGTCATTGCCAAATTATGACACCAAAGATAGCCAAAGTGAATATATCCTAAATTTTAGCAAATGTTCCGACTTATGCAGCGATAAAAACTGTAGTCTAGATAATTAAGATTAATAGGCCCCGATATAATCAATTTGGAGATACTAGATTAGGGATAATTGAGTAAAAACTCGCACAATTTCGGGTTCAGAATTCTGCGGCTTTTTCTTGCTCAATCTCGGTCTCCAATTCTTGACGTAATTCTTCTAGAGAAGTGGTGGCAGCTGTCTGAGATAATCTTTCTTGTGACCAATTTAAGGACTGAAAAAGTCGTTGAGCGTTAGCTGGAGAGCGCAAAAGATAAACTTCTTCTAATAAAGCGGATAATTCGTCAGCAGCAATCAAGGCCACATCATGATGACCCTGACGTTGGACAATAACGATCGAGTTTCCCAGTTCTACTTGTTCTAAAACCTGAAGAAAATGTTCCTGTGCTTGGGTATAGCTAGTATAGGTGGTGGGGATGGGCAGCATGGCCATTAATCAACTCCGCAGTCAAAAAATTAATCAATGGGTGCGTTAACAAAGCGTAACGCACCCCAAAGAAATTACACCGAAGTTAAGGTTTTCTCCGCGCTAATTTGCGCTTCGGGACTATCCGCTTCCGAGGGAGGGACCACTTGCCAGAATTGACCGAGATAGCTATCCCAATTAGCTAAAATTAACTTACCTTTGGGGCTATTAGTGCGTTCTACATGGGCCTCAATTAAAGATTTTAACTGTTCCGCACCAGCAGCCGTGCCAACCCGTTGAATCTTGACAATTTCGGGGTTGAGTTTCTCCGGTAGGGACGGATCAAGGATATAAGCTAATCCTCCCGTCATCCCGGCGCCGACGTTGCGACCGACGGAACCAAGCACGACAATTACCCCCCCGGTCATATATTCACAGAGGTGGTCCCCGGCCCCTTCGATAACTGCTTTCGCAGTGGAATTGCGGACAGCAAAACGTTCACCAGCGCGACCATTAGCGTATAACACCCCACCGGTGGCCCCGTAGAGACAGGTATTACCGATGATAGCGTTATCTTCGGGCTGATAATTGGCGTTTTGGGGCGGTAAGATGACGATTTCGCCGCCGTAGATGCCTTTACCCACATAATCGTTAGCTTCTCCCTCTAAATGGAGATTGACACCGGGTAAATTAAATGCTCCGAAACTTTGACCGGCCGCACCCTGGAAATTGAGCTTAATTTCGCCTTCAAAGCCGTCATTACCGTATTTTTGGGCAATTACCCCCGCAATTCTCGCCCCCACGGAGCGATCGGTATTGACAATCCTGTAGGTTTTGCTGACGGTTCCCTGTTGCTCGATCGCCTGTTTAATCTCGCTATCGGCTAGAATATCGTCATCGAGAACAGCACCGTTACTATGTACTTCCTCGTGCTGCAACCAAGAGCGATCGCCACGGCCATCGGGTAAATTCAATAAACAATCGAGATTGAGGGATTCTGTCTTAGTTAAACGAGCATCGGAGCGCACTTTTAACAGATCTGCCCGGCCAATCACCTCATTTAAACTGTGATAGCCTAATTTCGCCAATAATTGCCGCGTTTCCTCAGCCACCAAAGTAAAGAAATTGACCACATGAGCGGGAATTCCTGGAAAACGAGCTCGCAGACGTTCCTGCTGGGTAGCGACTCCCACAGGGCAATTATTCGTGTGACAGACGCGGGCCATGATGCACCCCTCGGCAATCATGGAAATGGAACCAAAACCGAATTCCTCCGCACCCATGAGAGCAGCCATGAGGATATCCCAACCGGTTTTTAGTCCTCCATCTGCGCGCAAAATCACCCGATGACGCAGTTGATTTTCCATTAACATCCGATGCACTTCCGTCACTCCCAATTCCCAGGGACTACCCGCGTGTTTGATCGAACTTAGGGGTGATGCACCTGTACCACCATCGTGGCCAGAAATCTGGATAATATCAGCGTTAGCTTTGGCAACTCCGGCCGCAATTGTGCCGATACCGATCTCGGCCACTAATTTGACGGAAACTTTGGCCCGGGGGTTAATTTGGTGTAAATCGTAGATTAATTGTGCTAAATCTTCGATCGAGTAGATATCGTGGTGAGGAGGGGGAGAAATCAAGGTAACACCCGGTTTTGATCGCCGTAACATGGCAATATAGGGACTGACTTTTTTCCCCGGTAATTGACCTCCTTCTCCCGGTTTTGCTCCCTGGGCCATTTTAATCTCTAGCTGTTTTCCACTCATTAAGTATTCGGGAGTGACTCCAAAACGACCCGAAGCTATCTGTTTAATGGCAGAATTGGCTGTATCACCGTTTTTTAAGCCGTTTAGGTGAGGCATGGTCACGGAATGTCCCTCGGCATCCACATCGCTTAAGCTGGTGTAGCGGATCGGATCTTCTCCCCCTTCTCCGGAATTGGACTTACCTCCGATACGATTCATGGCGATCGCTAGGGTTTCGTGTGCTTCCCGGCCCAAGGCACCGAGGGACATTCCCCCTGTGCAGAAGCGTTGCAGGATACTTTCGATCGATTCTACTGCTTCGAGGGGAATTGAGGCTCGATCGCTATTAAATTCTAATAGATCGCGTAAAGCAGTAACGGGTCTTTCCTGCAAGATTTGACGATAGGTTTCGTAATGGTCGTATCCTTGACCCTGGGAGTGAGCAGCCACGGCTTTATGGAGTGCTTTCGCCATTTCCGGGGAATTCATGTGGTATTCTCCCCCCGGACGGTAGTTGACAAAACCGTAGTTTTCTAGTTTTTTAGCGGTAAGATTGGGAAAAGCTTTGCTGTGGAATGCGATCGCTTCTTGGGCCACCTCAGCAATGCTTAAACCCCCGACGCGACTGGTAGTACCGTTAAAAGCTAGTTTAACTAAATCTGCCGATAATCCGATCGCCTCGAAAATTTGCGCCCCATGGTAGGAAGATAGGAGAGAAATGCCCATTTTCGAGAGGATTTTCAGTAATCCTGCTTCTACGGATTTGCGGTAATTAATTAGGGCTTTTTCGAGACTAATAGCTTCTAATTTGCCGTTTTCCATCAATTTCTGGGTTTTTGGCTCGATCCACCACTGGGCGATCGTTTCTAGGGCCAGATAGGGACAGACTGCGGAAGCGCCATAACCAATTAGACAAGCGAAGTGATGGGTACTCCAACATTGGGCCGTGTCGATAACGATCGAAGCTTTTAAACGCAAGTGTGAGCGAATCAGGTGATGATGGACGGCACCAACGGCTAATAAGGGGGGAATATAGCTAGTTTTTTCGTCAATAGGAGCAGTCCTGTCACTGAGAATTAAAATTTCCGCTCCCGATGCTACTTTCTTGGCGGCCTCAGCACACAAATTAGCGATCGCGGTTTCTAATCCCCGGGGGCCGGTGGTCAGATCATAAAGGGTAGAAAGTTCGGCTGTTTTGTAGCTAGAGGTTTTAACTGTGGCTAATTCCGCATTATTGAGCAGGGGAGAGTCTAATTTCAGTAAATGTGCGTCATCAACCCCTAATTTAAGGATATTACCCCGTCGTCCCAGATACATAGTCAAGGACATGACTAAACTTTCGCGTAAGGGATCGATGGGGGGGTTAGTAACTTGGGCAAAACGTTGTTTAAAGTAATCGTAGAGAAGATGGGGTTTACTGGAGAGGACCGCTAGGGGAGTGTCATCACCCATACAGAAAGTCGGTTCTTTTCCCTGTTCTGCCATGGGAACGATAATCATATCCACATCTTCGGCAGTATAACCGAAAGCGGTTTGCAGGGGAAGGAGATTGCTGGGAGCGGGAATGTCGATCGCTGTTTCTTTGTCAATAAAGGTGCGTTGGGATTTAACCCATTCACCGTAGGGATTAGCTCCAGCAATTTCCTGTTTAATCGGCCAATTACGCTTAATTTCGCCTTTTTCTAGGTCCACTGCGAGCATTTGACCGGGGCCGAGACGACCTTTTTCCATAATGGTGGTTTCATCGAGGGGAATAGTTCCCGCTTCCGAGGAAACGACGATATAACCGTTGTTAGTAATGCTATAACGGGCCGGTCGCAAACCGTTGCGATCCAAACAAGCGCCGACGATTCCCCCGTCACTGAAGACCAGTAAAGCCGGACCGTCCCAGGGTTCCTGTAAACCGCTATAGTATTCGTAGAAGTCGATAATTTCGGGATAATTCTGTAAATCCGGCTGATTATTGTAGGCCTCCGGCACTAGGATCATAGCCGCTTCTAGGGGACTGCGACCGGTTCTCACCAATAATTCTAGGGCGCTATCGAGGTTATAGGAGTCGCTGTTAGCGGGGTTAACAATCGGGGTCAGGGATTGTAATTCTTCGTGGGTCCAACCTTCCGTTTCTAAAGCGGGTTCCCGGGCCGACATCCAGTTAATATTGCCCAAAAGGGTGTTAATTTCGCCGTTATGACCCAATAAGCGCATCGGTTGAGCGAGGGGCCATTTCGGTTGGGTATTGGTGCTAAAACGTCGGTGATAAATAGCGAATTGACTGCTATAGGCGGGATTTTGCAGGTCTAGATAGAATTCTCGCAGGATTTCGCCCCGTACCATGCCTTTATAGACAATGGTGCGACAGGAAAAGGAACAGAAATAGAAATCATCGGCCAGTTGCTTACCGACTTCAGAACGGGCAATATAGAGTAGGCGATCGAATTGAGAACCGGCTAAATCGGGGGAAGTAACCAGAATTTGCTCGACGTAGGGTTGATTTTCCCTTGCTTGTCTTCCGAGGACTTCGGGACGGACGGGAACAGCGCGCCAACCTAAAATCTTAATATTATATTTATTGACAATTTCTTCGATGTGTGCTTTAGCGTCGGCGCGTTCTTGGGCCGCTTGGGGAAGAAAGACCATACCCACCCCTAGTCGCTCAGATTCTGGCATATTTAAGCCATTTTCGGCGAACCAAGGAGCGAGGACATCTCTGGGGATAGCGGTCATCATACCGGAACCGTCACCGGAATCCTGATCGGCGCTGCAGCCTCCCCGGTGTTCCAAACAAGCTAAGGCTAAAAGGGCCTGTTCAATCAGTTGATGGCTGCCAGAACCGCGCACATCGGCCATAAAACCGACTCCGCAAGCGTCCCGTTCCTCTACGAGCCATGGGGGACCCCAATAGGGATCGATTTGGTGTATATTGTCGGTTTTTAGGTTATTTTGTTGCGCCATAGAAGTTATCCTTAGGGTCGTTGTCTAGAAGGGTGGGATAGTTGGTCTGCTGAAAGGGTCAATCTAGAATAGAATTTTTTTTGATCTTGCCGTTTCGATTGTCGCTGATTTTTCCTAATTT
The DNA here is from genome assembly GCF_014696875.1 of Microcystis wesenbergii FACHB-1317. Lineage (GTDB taxonomy): Bacteria > Cyanobacteriota > Cyanobacteriia > Cyanobacteriales > Microcystaceae > Microcystis > Microcystis wesenbergii_A. The sequence goes on from NZ_JACJQV010000158.1 coordinate 28,293, forward strand.
TTGCCTGTTGCCGTCTTTATCTTGGCCAGTCTGAGGAATCACAGGTGATCTACCATGATATAGTAGCTCTTAGGAATTGTCATCGAAAATCCCCTGGATGGGGGTGAAACATCTAATTTCCCTGTTCTATCAATTGCCAGCCAAATGCACAACCTTATCTTCTTACAATAAACCAAAGACCACATTCATCACACCCTATAATTAATTGGCCTTTTGATTTTTCAACAAACCTTTACTTGACGGGGAACAGCCACCAATTTATCGTTGACGTAATTTTGTAACCACGGCCAACTTACACCTGTAACTCTGGCAATACGTCCTGGAGAAATTCCCGATAAATTTATGGAACTGAAGAGTTTTTCGGTGGGGGCAGTTAACCATCTATGGAGAAAAGAAATTAGCATGATGTTTTTTAGATTGGAATGACAGGTTAAAATTCTCTCAAACCAAGTGCGATTTTGACAAGTAATATCGACTATAAATAAGGGCAAGCCTAACTTTGTTGAGTTCCTGCTATGTTTATTTCGCCTGTAATCTGGCACTCCTTCAAAACCCCTAATACAGCCTTTCTCGTCAAGGTGAAGCACAATCTGAGAAACGCTGTAATAGCTATTTCAGTCATTTATTTTATTTGCCTTTACTTCAATAGATATCATAGCATTTAGAACGCAATAGTCCTGAATCACAAAGAAGATTGAAGAATACATTTTGCTTCCAATAACAGCAATTTTTCATTCTCAAAAACCGTGCATTGTTCCTTGAGATTAGTAAGGACAGGAACAGAACCTTGTTCTAACTTTTGTAAAGCTTCTTCGGTGGCAGGCTGAAACTGTTTTAGCCAAGAATTGTTACGAACATAATCAGAAGTTAAAGATCCCTTGTCTAATAACCAAAAATCTATTCCATACTTATTGATAAAAGTTTTGACTACTTCTAAATTATCGCTATATTGAGAGTTAATAGAATCAGTTACTCGTGAACGAAACTGATTGTAATAGCCTAGCTCATAAGGAACATCAAATTTGGGGGCAGCTAAAACTGAACGTTGGGCAAAGCTTGGTAAATTAGATGCTTCGTTGGACAGGGAAGCAATTAGTATATCTTTTGGTTGTTGTGCCAAAAACTGATATAGTTCTTTTTCCATTCCATAAACATAACGATGAGTAGAGGTGAGATTTAAAAAACGACTGGGATAGAGTAGAAAAATTATGGCTAGGAGTAATACAATTACCTGAGCTAATATTTGTTTTTTATTCTGGAGTTTTTGGTTTTTATTATTACCCTGAGATACCCATTTTTCTAGGAAGCAAATAAAAGCATCTACAACTATAATTAAAGTCATGGCACTAGCCAGACAAATAACATACAAAAGTGAGTGGGCATAGCGACTGGGAAGATAAAGCTTGAATAGCAAGGCATGGGCTAAAAAGAATAGAAATAAAGATACAAAAATGATTTGGCTCAGAATTGTAGTGGCAGAAGTAACCCGATTGGCTAAAGGAAAACGAGATGGATAGCGTAGTAAAATCGGTAAGAATAAGCCTAAGAATAAAATTTGACTAGAAAAAAGCCAATTAAGTTGTAAACTACTGCGACTATTTCTACTAGCAAACCAGTAATTCCACCAGTTTTGACCAAAAAACACTACTGAACCTCTGGTCTGAAACTGTGGCAAACTTTTAGCCTGTGCGACCGTAATCATTGGTCCATATTCGGAAGAACTCAAAACATAGGGTAAAAGCACCAAAAAAGTGACAACTAATCCTGCACCGCATAAAAGAAAATTACTTGGCTCTAGGGACGGATGCGGCCATCCTTTTCGCCAACTTAATAATCTTAAAACTAAAATTCCACCACTTACAAGAAGATAGGGTGGATAAAATAAACCTTGCAGGACAATAGTCACTAAGCAAGGCCAGAAAGAGCGGCGTAGCAGATAGTATAAAAATGCTAAAAATAGTAAAGGACCAAAAGCTCTTGGTGTACTACCAGACAGTAAGACCCCGGTAATTTTTTGATTGAGTAAAACGGTAAAAATAAATCCCACTGCTGGCACAGGTAACAACTGTCGTGCTAAAACAAAGCCATAGCTTGTTGTCAGCAAAAGCAAGGGGATAGGCAACAATTTACTCAAAAGGATGGGGTTGATTCCTAGACTAGCAAAGGTACGATAAAGTGCAGTATAGCCGGCTGGTAGAGATGATAAAAAGTAGTCACCTATAAAATCTTGAGGGAATAGAGATGATTGCCAAAAACGCAATAGCCAAGTTACATGAAATCTGGCATCTCCTTCGATAGCATATTCACTATTAAAACCAGCTTTTACCAAAACAATAATGTTAATTATTGCAAAAATTAAACTTAAACTGAACCAAAATAAATTTCTGGCCCTGAAGAATTTTTCGGTGGGGCCAGTTAACCATCTATGGATAAAAGAAATTAGCATAATGTTTTTTAGATTGGGATAACAGGTTAAAATTCTCTCAAACAAAGTGCGATTTTAACAAGCAATACTGTGTTGAGTTACTGGGGTGTTTATTTCGCCTGTAGTGAGTATCAGTGGGAGAAGCCACTATTTCACTGGTTCTCGTTAAGAATAGTTTAATTAAACAAATTAAAGTCAAAATAATTGGAAAAATTTTCCACACGACTTGACGCTTAATTTCTACTATACCTTTACTTATTATAGTTTTTGGACTTAACCAATAGTTCATTCGCCAATTCAAGTCTGAATTGGCGAAGTCTAGGAAATCTTTGGCTGGCATAAGTAGGATTTTTCTCAAGTTACTATTTCTATTTTAGGTGGTTTAAGTGCGTTTTAGCTTACCTCTCCAAATTGTTACAAAAAATGCTGACTATCCCGATATTTATTATCAAGTTCGTTTATCAATCATGTCTGCTAAAAGAGCAAACATTCCTGTTTGGGTTGTCGCTATTAATAGCAGTATAGTTCTTTCTGTGAGATCTTGATAAACAACAAGATCTTGAATTAAGGTCAATAAAAACCAAAGGAAGAAAAACCCAGAAATCGGTAGAAAAACCCGAAGTGGTGCAAAATACATTCCCACCCTGAGGATTAACTGGACAAAGCGCAAAGTATCGCGGATAGGCTTAATTTTACTCTTGCCTTGGCGAGCAAAATAGTCAATCGGTTCATAATGGACTAAATAACCATTAGTTAACATGGCTAGGGTAATCGTAGTGGTAAAACTAAAAGTATCGGGTAAGATAGTAAAAAATCTCTCTACCACGCTCTTACGAAAAACCCGTAAGCCACTATTAAGATCCAGAATGCGACTATTGGTAATCCATTCGGCAAAACGGATAAGAAACCACTTAGGAATTTTGCGAATTGTTGGATAAACGACATTAGCACCAGTGCGCGCCCCGACCACCATATCGGCCTTCTCTAGCAGGGCAACTAATTGGGGAATTCTTTCGTTAGGATAGGTTCCATCCCCATCCGTAATCACGATTGCCCCATATTTAGCCTGTCTAATTCCCGTTTTTAGCGCCGCACCATAGCCACGATTTCTGGGATGTTCGATTACCCTAAATGTGATCAATTCCTGAAGTTCTCGCAAGATTTCACCCGTTCGATCCTTAGAACCATCATTAACCACCACAATCTCATAGGTACAATTAGAGAGTTTTAGTTGTTCTTGGAGAAGTTCTAAAGTCGGAGTAATACCCTTTTCCTCATTATAGACGGGAATGACAATAGAAAAAGCAGCACTGCCCTTCTTTCTTGCTGAACTTGGCGATAATTGACTCTCCAATTTTGTACGGCTTTCCATTATTTCTAGATCAATTTTCATTAGTTTATCCGCTCATTATGATTGGTTTCTTCAGAGATATCCTCGTCAGAGTTAACCATAAGTAACCGTGTAAAATCAATTTCCTAGTCGAGACGGTCGAAGGTCGACAGCCATCAGTTATCATTGGTCTGACTGTCTTTTCACTGATTACTGATCACTGTTGACTGGTGACAGACATAAAAAGCGTTCTAACGAAATAAAGCCGACATCTGACAGAGTAGCGGCTTAGATGTGTAATTAATTTTGCTTAGGTACATAATCATATTTCGTCGAAGGTCAGAGGCCGTCAAGAAAAACTTTTTCTCAACCCCTTAGAACTTTCTGTCTGTGTCCAGCTAGTATATTCAATTTATGCTGAACAGTTGTCAAGGAGTCAACCGCTCAGCAGTTTCTGTACTGATTTACTTGATCAGTGGGGGTAGAACAAGTCCTCAACTGCTCAGTACTTTTCCTACGCCACAAGTATATCAGTGTATATTGAACAGTTGTCAAGTCCTTCAAAAAAAATTAAGGAATAGATTTATGGCAGAAAAATTAGGCATCGATTATTTTGGCAAAAACCGCCCCCTGGCGAAACTTCACGGCAAGACCACCCTGCAAATGCGCCGCAAAATGTATGATTTTTTAGAGAATGCCGTGGATGGTGTGAGGGGAAAAAAATTTTTAGACCATGGTTCCACACCGGAAACCACCAGACAAGCGAGTAACTGCTTTATCCGCTGGTTGCTGGAAGATGATGCTAAGGTTTATGCCTGTTCTCCTGAAGAAATTAGCCATTTAGCGGCATTTTTCCCCGGATTACTTGTCCTTGATTGGCCTCCCACACCTTCCCAAGTAGAAGGAATTGACTATATCATCTCATCGGCGGTTATCGAACACGTCGGCAATGAACAATCGCAGATTGAATACGTCAGCAGCCTGCTGCGATTATGTCCCCGCTTATTTATTACCACTCCTAACCGCTACCACTGGCTAGAATTTCATACGCGCTTACCCCTCTTGCACTGGCTGCCGAGAAGTTGGCATCGCGCTGTCTTAAACTTAATTGGGATGAAGTTTTGGGCTAGTGAAAAAAATCTGCGCTTGCTTGCGGAAGATGAATTTGCCCGTATTATTGAACAAGCTGCCCGAATTAATGGTTTAAAAGTTACTCTCCACTGGTATAAGCCGAAATTTCTGGGCTTAGTGTCTAATCTCTGCGTTTTAGTTAACTAAGGCTTGCTGAATAAATCTAAAAACCTTGTTGGGTAAGACTTTTAGACCTTTTGTCAATCAAAAAGTACTGGATATGGGAGTGATCGGGGGGAAATTTAGGTACTTTTTCCCTGAAAATTAGGTAATTGGCCACCTCAAAACTGGTAAAACCCCACACCCCACACCCCACACCCCCCCCGATGTCGGGGGGGTTGGGGGGGTCACACCCTGCCCCCAGGAAAAACTTTTTGCCGCAAACCCTAACTAAGGCTGTCAGTCCTAAAACCACAAATCTATTCCTGGCCACAAACAGAAAATGGCGTTGCTGATTTGAGATACGAATCTTCTTTTGTGGGATTTTTAAAACCTAGTGGGACTTAAACGATCAACAAGAGTATAATAGAGTATAATCGTTAAAGAATAAGCACTTTACGTTGAAAGAGCAGCGATGAAAGAGACAACCCCAGCCGCGATGCCCCCATGCTTTGACCGATGGTGTCGGCGGTTTGACAATTGCTTCAAAAACGAAGCGCAAAAAAACGGCTTCAGACAATATTTAGGAGGATTATTAGGGGAAAGTGAGAGGAAAAACCTCACTCAAATGGCCAATAATGCCGTCGGAGTAGTTTATAACCGATTACATCACTTTTTGACCGAATCTCCTTGGTCAGACCGTCAGGTGAATGAATGTCGGTTGCAAGTGATGAACCAATGCCGCCAGACGCAAATCCCCCGAGGATTTTCCCTGATTGTCGATGACTCAGGACATCGAAAAAGTGGCAATCTGACCGCCGGAGTTGGCAGGCAGTACTTGGGAGAAATTGGCAAGACAGACAACGGAATAGTCGCCGTCACTACTCATCTCTACGACGGCAAAAAAAGTGTCCCCCTAGACATTGAAATTTATCAACCGGCTAGTTCCTTAGCCGAGGGGAAAGAAGACAAAGAATTTAAGAAGAAACCGGAGATAGCGATAGATTTAATTGACCGGAGCTTAAGCAGAGGCTATCG
>NZ_JACJQV010000159.1 GCF_014696875.1 Microcystis wesenbergii FACHB-1317
AAACTAATAAAACGGAGAGCCTATGGCTTGAGAAACTTTCGGAATTTTTGGGTTAGAAGTATGTTGTCTTGGCATCTTGTCTGTTGATTTAGCATAAAGAGTAACGAAGAGCCCGATAACTTGGGAGTTAATCACACTATTAAAAACAAATTTGGCTCTTCTAGGTTCTGTGTGATAAGTTTAACTTACATAGGATCGATCGATCTTCGTGTCCTTTGTGTCTTTGTGGTTCGTTCCACGCACTCGCCAGCAGCACTGTATCTTAGAATACATTTTACCCACCAAACCGAAGGGAGTCGGTCTTCGGTCGGCGATGGCAAATTAGGTTAGACTTCATCTTGATGAGAAAGGCTGTAAATATTCCACATTTGTTGATAAGCAGTTTCTAAATCTCTGGTAAATTGTTTGGCATTCCAGAGGGGAGATGTATGACGAGATTGACGTAATTGATAACGGACTTCTTCCCGCAAATTTTTATCCAATCCTAGCTTAATTCCCCACTGCACATATTCCTCATCACTCCAAGCTATACCCTGACTAATGCCAGCATTTTTCATAAAAGTATAGCTATTGCGGGCTGCGAATTGTTCACCAACCCTAGTGACTAAAGGAATCCCCATCCAGAGGGTTTCTAGGGTTGTGGTAGCACCATTATAGGGATAGGTATCGAGAACTATATCAGCAATTCCTAGATTAGCGCGATGGGTTTCCTCATGCAAATCATTGGGCAAAAATCTTAATCTATCTTGACTAATTCCCAATTCGTCAGCACTTTTGAGAAATAATTCTCGAATGGTTTCTTTGTCGGCAAAACCTTTGATTAAAAGATAGCTATTAGGAACCTGTTGGAGAATCTGCAATTGCAGATAAATCATGTTTAAGGTGCGTTTTAATCCCGATTGCACGGTCAGATAAATAATAGCATCATCGGGAATATTTAAATCAGTTCTTCTCCTGGTGGGAACACCCACTTCAAAACCATCCACGGATAAATAAGAGTTAGGAAGTCGGATGATTTTTTCTGAATAAATTTCTTCAGCATTTTCGGGTAAAACGTAGTTATCGGCAATAAAATAATCAATCGCAGGGATTCCCGACGCATCTAATCCTAACCAAGTTACCTGTATCGGTGCGGGTTTTAATGCCATTACTAGATAAGTTGTATTATTAGTTAAGCTATCAATATCCACTAAAATATCTAATTTGTCTTGACGAATTTGGGTAGTTATTTGTTCAATTTTTGCGGGCAAGTTATAGCTATAATCTGAGTTATTTATAAACCATTTTTCAGTAATTTCGTCTGCTCCTTGGTTGACAAAATAGGTGTAAATTTCAAATTTATCTCGATTATGATAGTGAAATAACCAGCGACTTAACCAACCCACAGAATGGCGACGGAGAGTATAGGCAATATAACCAATTTTTATTTTTCTTGCTGGAGATTTTGGAGAATAAACAGGAGCAATATAGTTATAGCGGGTTCTTACATCTGCTTGAAAAATTTCTGCTAGTTTACTTTGTAAATAGCGATTAATTTTCGGATTATCTTGATAGTAGGGAAGACAGCTAGTAACGCCTAAAATAGAGTCGATAATAAAGGGACGTGCATTAAATTGTTCGGCATTAATTTGTCGCTCGATTAGTTGTGTTAATTCATCGATAAATTTAGGTAAATTTCCCCAGTCTCCCTTAGCTTGTAAAATACCAATCACTAGAGAAATTCCGAACAGCTTTTCAGTATTTGTTTGGCAATTTTTATAAAAATTATCGGCGATTTCTAGAGCTTTTTTATAGTCAAAAGTGGTGGTTTTATAAAGATTAAACAAACTATTTTGTAAGTATAAATCCTCTGGTAGAAAGCGCAAACAAAGTTCTACTAAATTAATGGCAAATACACTTTGTTTTTGTTGATAACCATAATTGACAATTGCTGAGATAACTTTGGCCGCAATTATTTCTGGATTATTGATATGTAAGGCTGCTAATTCTAAAAAGTGGATGGTATTAGTGCAGGGGTAGATTAAAACTTTTTCCGTCACTCGCAGCAGTAAATCAAGATTAATTGCTGCTGTAGCTGTATTCTCTAACAGTTCAAATACACACCAATCATTGCACTTTTCCATAGCAAAATTTTGGAATTGTATTTCTAATTCCATCAGATGCAGGAGATTATTTAAAAAACTAGGATTAAGATTTTGTAGCTGCCATCGAATTAGATAACTTGTCTCTAGTCTTTGGGAATTTTCTTGTCTGGTTGCCTCTGCATCTAAGATTTGAGTTAAAGTTTCTATCCACCCCGATAATTCTGATTCAGCTGCTTGACTCAACACCAGTAACCAAGTAGCTTGTGCGTCTTCTTCTCTATCTTGTAAAAGATAGGCTAATCCTAGATAAAAATAATCCTCAATTACAGGAGAATTGTTTTCAGTTAATTGTTCATAAAACTGCAATACCAGTTGATAATTGTTGTCGTTTAAGTGTGTTTGTATGTCTTGATGCCATTGCATAGTTTTTATCCGCTAAGATTGACAATAAATATTCCACATTTGCCGATAAGCAGTTTCTAAATCTCTGGTAAATTGTCTGGCATTCCAGAGGGGAGATGTATGACGAGACTTTCGGAGTTTCCAACGGACTTCTTCTCTTAAATTTCTATCCAATCCTAACTTAATTCCCCACTGCACATATTCCTCATCACTCCAAGATATACCCTCAGTTATTCCCGCATTCATCATTAAAGTATAACCGTTGCGTGATGACCATTGTTGCCCCACTTTAACCACGAGAGGAATTCCCATCCAGAGGGTTTCTAAGGTGGTTGTACCACCATTAAAGGGATAGGTGTCCAAAACCACATCAGCGATGGCTAAATTTGCCCTGTAGGTTTCCGTTTTATAGAGAGGAAGCATCTTAATTCGATTAGTTTCTACCCCAACTTCTGCGGCAATTTGACAGAATAAATCCCAGAGAGAATTATCATCAGCAACTCCTTGAATCAGGAAATAACTATTAGCTACGGATTTGAGGATTTGCATTTGTAAGCGAATCATCGCAGGATTACGCTTAATTGCTGTTTGAGAACTTAGATAAATAACCGCATCGTTATTAATATCTAAATCTTCTCTTCGCAGAGTAGGAACGGCTATTTCAAACCCATCTACAGCGACAAAAGCATCAGGTAAACGCCAGATTTTTTCTTGATAATATTCTTGGGCATTTTCTGGTAGTACATAAGGGTCCGCTAAAAGATAATCCACTGCGGGTAAACCGGAACCATCAAAACCTAACCAGTTAACTTGAATAGGGGCAGGTTTTAAGGCAATAACTTGGGCAACGATTGCCCCAGTACCACTATCTAAATCCACAAGAATATCGATGTTATCTTCTTTAATTTTGCGGTAGGTTGCCAGGGAATCAGCAGTAGCATGATAGATTTTATCTGCGGGATTAGAAAACCATTTTTTAGTTATTTCATCCACAGGTTGACTCACCATATAAAGGTGAATATCAAACTGCTCACGATTGTGATAATTAATAGTCCAACGACTCAATAAACCTACGGGATGACGTTTTAAGCTTTGGGCAATGTAACCAATTTTAAGTTTTTTGTTGGGATTATTTTCTCTGGGTTTGTCAAAACTTTCCTCCTGAAAACCCAGCATTGCTTTGTAGGTTTCTTGGAAAAAACTGCCAATCTGATTTAAAAGCGTTCGATTCTCTTTCGGGTTATCTTCATAGTAAGAAATCGGATTCATAACTGTTAGTAAAGCTTCTCTAACTAAGGGATGTATGTCTTGGGGCTTTTTTTCTATAAATTCTTTAATTAAGTGTTTATACTCTTGACAAATACTAGGAATGTTATTCCATTTTGAGGCTCGCAAAGAAGCATTAAAAAGGAGAGATTGACTAAACATTTTTAAATCAATCGTTTGACTTTTCTCTTTCAACTTATTGACTAAATTTATTGCTTTTTCATAGTCAGGTACAGCAACATAAAACCAGAATAAATTAACGGCTAAGTACCAACTTTCTGGATAAAGGGAAAGAAAAGCTTCCGCTAAGTCAACGGAATAAATAGGTTGATATTTCTCAAAAGCAAAGTGTCGGGTGACAGTGATGACGTGATTAAGTAATTCTAGAGAATTGCCAAGATAGGATAAACTTAACCGAACTAATTCTATGGTATATTTATGAGCGTAAGGTATGACGGCAATTACTACCTGTTCCAATAATTGAGAGTTAACTGAACCCTGAGTAATTAATTCTAGTATTTGCCATTCTTGCAGTTGTTGAGGATGAAATCTATTTAATTTAATTTCAATGAGGGTTAAATGCAGTAAATTATCGAGATAACTGGGATTAATTTCCTGTAGATGTTTACGAATTAACCAAGAGATTTCTAGATTTTCTAACTCTAATTGTCGGTTAGCTTCGTCAGCTAAAATATTGCTTAATTCTAGCAGCCATGACTCGGTTTCCTGTTCTTCTCCTTGAGTGAAAACAAATAACCAAGTAGCTTGTGCTTCTTCTTCTCTTCCTTGTAAAAGATAGGCTAATCCTAAATACCAATAATGACTAATTTCTAGGGTTTCTCTTTCTATCAGTTCTTCGTAAAACTGACTAACAATATCGTATTGATTGTTTTCTAAAGCGGTTTTTACTTCATTTTGCCAAGACATGATTTAATTCTCCCTAATTAACTTTCACAATAGATTTGCCACATTTGACGATAGGCGCTTTCCACATCTTTAGTAAACTGACGTGCATTCCAAAGCGGGGAAGTTTGTCTAGATTCATCTAATTTAGCGATAACTTTGCGTCTCAGGTTTTCATCCTTACCTAACTTAATTCCCCAATCGATATACTCCTCATCACTCCAAGCGATACCCTCACTAATTCCCGCATTAACCATTAAAGTATAACTATTTCTCGATGACCATTGTTGACCAACTTTTGTCACTACAGGAATACCCATCCAAAGAGTTTCTAGAGTAGTGGTTGCACCACTATAGGGATAGGTATCGATTACCACATCGGCAATTTGGAGATTAGCGCGATGAATTTCTTCGTTAGCAACTCCTGAGAGAAAGCGCAATCTATTTTCATCGATTCCTTCCTCTTTAGCAATGCTGATAAATAAATCTTTGATAAGCTTTTCACTCCCCGCACCTTTGATTAATAAATAACTGTTGGGTACTGCTTTAATAATCTGCATTTGTAAGCGAATTGTGGCAGGATTTCTTTTTAATCCCACTTGCAAAGTTAAATAAGTAATTGCGTCTGCTGGTATGTTTAAATCCTGTCGGGTTAGCGTTGGTGTTCCGATTTCAAATCCATCCACGGCAAGATAACAATTAGGTAAGCGCCAAAGCTTCTCTTGATAAAACTCCTGAGCATTTTTTTCTAAAACTAAATTATCTACAAGGAAGTAATCAATAGCAGGTATTCCCGTGGCATCTAATCCTAACCATGTTATTTGAATCGGTGCAGGTTTAAGGGCCATAACTCGACAGGTGCTATCACGAGTTATACTATCTAAATCTACTAAAATATCGATGTTATCTTGATTAATTTTATCGGCAATAATTTGGTGGTTTGCTGGTAAATTATTATACTTATGCGCCTTATTTTTAAACCATTGTTCCGTAATATCGTCCTCGACTTGATTGACTAGGTAGAGATGAATATTAAAGTTATCTCGTTGATGATAATGAATTAACCAGCGACTTAGAAACCCGACAGAATGTCGCCGTAAAGTATGGGCAATATAGCCAATATTTAGCTTTTTATTGACATCTTTAGGTTTCTGAGACTCGATAGTAACTTGATTAAATTTTTTTCTAACTGCCTCTTGAAAAAGTTTGGCTAACTGATTAGTTAACCTGCGATTACCTACTAAGTCATCTTTTAAATAAGCTAAGGGAGAAGTGATAGACATAACCTCAGCTTGATTTATCATGGGACATTGACACCGTTCTAAATTATTTTGAATTGCTTGATAATATTCTTGGGTTTTATTGTCAATATTTAACCAATTACCTGCTAAAAGTTCCGTATAGAGGAGCAGATAAATACCAGCTATTTTTGATACTTTATCACTGGATAAATTCTTGATTTTATTAGCAGTTTCTAAGGCCAACTCAAAGTTACCAGTCTCGATATAGTATTGATGAATTTTGTACAAAAGTAGTAAGCGATCGGGTATAATATCTAGACAGCTAAGAGTCAAAATAACAGCATTAGTTTTATCGGTATAATAAATTTTGTCAATATGTTGTTCGATAATTTCCAATATCGCTGATTGTTGTGACTCTATTTTTAAAATGGTTATGATAATATCTAAAACTTCTTGCGCTGGCCAATCTAGAAGTTTATAGATCGTGTGTAGGAGTAAATTTATATCGAAATTTTCTAACTTGTCCGAATTAATTAAATTAACTATTTGCCAATCTTTAAGTTTTTGGGGATAAAAATATTCTAGCTTAATTTCTAACAGCACTAGATATAATAAATTTTCTAGGTTATCTGGATTTATCTGGTAGATATGCTGACGAATTACCCAGCTTAATTGCCAATTTTTTAGCTTAACTTGTCTTCGCGCTTCCCCATCCAAAATATTGACTAAATCTGCTGTCCACAGCATCACCTCCTGTTCATCCCCTTGACTGAGGACGAATAACCATGTGGTTTGTGCTTCTTCTTCCCTAGCTTCCAAAAGATAGGCTAATCCTAAATACCAATAATAACTAATTTCTGTGGCTTCTCTTTCTATCAGTTCTTCGTAAAACTGACTAACAATATCGTATTGATTGTTTTCTAAAGCGGTTTTAACTTCATTTTGCCAAGACATGATTTAATTCTCCCTGATTAACTTTCACAATAGATTTGCCACATTTGACGATAGGCATTTTCCACATTTTTAGTAAACTGACGTGCATTCCAAATCGGGGAAGTTTGTCTAGATTCATCTAATTTAGCGATAACTTTGCGTCTCAGGTTTTCATCCTTACCTAACTTAATCCCCCAGTCGATATACTCCTCATCACTCCAAGCAATACCCTCACTAATTCCCACATTAACCATTAAAGTATAACTATTTCTCGATGACCATTGTTGACCAACTTTTGTAACTAAAGGAATTCCCATCCACAGCACATCTAAAGTCGTCATTCCTCCCGTAAAAGGATAGGTATCTAAAACCACATCAGCTATTCTTAAATTTGCTCGATAAATTCCTGTGGGATAGAGGGGTAATATTTTTAATCTCTCATAATTAATTCCTTCTTCCTCGGCAACTTTGAAAAATAATTTTTCCACTGATTTAGCATCACTTAACCCTTGAATACTCAAATAACTATTAGGAACTGCCTTTAAAATTTGTAGCTGAAGTCGAATAGTTTCAGGGTTACGTTTAACCCCCGTTTGTACGGTTAAGTAATTAATTGCATCCTCTGGAATCCCTAAATCATCCCTTCGGAGAGAGGGGTAAGCAACCTCGACACCATCCACACAAATATAGGAATTAGGTAAGCGCCAAATTTTTTCTCGGTAATATTCCTGTGCATCTGCTGGTAAAACGTAATTATCAGCAAGATAGTAATCAATTGCGGGAATTCCTGACGCATCAAAACCTAACCAAGTCACTTGTATTGGTGCGGGTTTAAGTGCCATGACTTGACAAGTTGTGTTATTAGTGATACTGTCTAAATCTACCAAAATATCAATATTATCTTGACTAATTCTTTCAGCAATCATTTGAGGATCGACAGGTAAATTATAGCAAGCATTTACCTGATTTCTAAAACTATTTTCAGTGATAAGGTCTTCTTTTTGAGATACTAGGTATAAAGATACATGAAACTGGTTATAATCATGATACTTCATTAACCACCTAGAGATTAATCCGATAGAATGATTATATAATGTATGGGCAATATAGCCAATTTTAAGAACCTTATTGGTATCTTTAATAGTCGATTTTTGATAGTAATTATAGTTAGAGTTATTGCGAACATACTCCTGAAAAAGTTGACCAATACAATTATTAATGTAACGGTTTTTTTTGGGGTTATCTTCTAGGTAAACTAGAGCAGATAAAATTGTTAGGGATGGTTTCTCCAAAAATCTGGGACATTCTCGATTAGCGATACTTTTTTGCAAGGATTCTGCATATTCTTCAATATCTGTCTTAATATCGATCCAATTACCACTGAATAATTTGACATAAAGAGCAATATAATCAGCGACAGCTTGAGAAGGCAAACCTCGACAAATTGTTTTTAATTGATTAGCTACTTGCATAGCAGCGGGAAAATCTCGATTATCAAAATAACATTGATAAAGTTCAGCTAACAGATAAATTTGCCCCGGTTCTACTGCTAAACAAGTATTAATAATATCAATAGCCAATGGTTTATTATTAATGACTAGAGAAGTTACTTTAGCTTCTACTACTTTGATAAAAGTTTGTCGCTGACAGTTAGATTGAAATATTGCCTCTAAGTAAGGGACGGTTTCTGGTATCTGATAATCGATAAATTTTCCGAAAACTTCTGCTAATAAACTTAACTCTAGACTCTGGAAATTATTTGTTTTTAACACATCAACAAATAACCAAGATTGTAACTGCTCCTGCTCGAAATAATTCAAATTAATTGCTAATAAAATAAACCGCAGTAAATTATCAACATTATCGGGACTAATCTCGCGAATATGTCCTCGAATTAACCAACTGGTTTCTAAATTGCCTAACTCTAATTGTCTTCGCGCTTCCCCATCCAAAATATTGACTAAATCTGCTGTCCACCCCATCACTTCCCCTTCATCCCTTTGACTGAGGACGAATAACCATGTGGTTTGCGCTTCTTCTTCCCTAGCTTCCAAAAGATAGGCTAATCCTAAATACCAATAATGACTAATTTCTAAGGGTTCCTTTTCTATTAATTCTTGATAAAATTGGCTAACTTGCCAGAAATCCCCTTGGATAATTGCCGATTCAACTTGGGAATGCCAAGACATAAGTATTTATGGTTAAGTGTTTCTACTAGCGTACCCAAATAGAAGCAAAATTTTTCTATATAAGTAAAATTTATCAGTTTCTCAGGGGTTGGGTTTTGGGGTGGTCACTGCGTGCGCGTTGCGGGGGGTGTTGGGGTTTTAGTTGAAATTCCCCATTCCCCCATTCCCCCACTTCCCACCTGTCACTCTCCACCCAGTTTCAACGCGTCCTAAGTAGGTGGGTGGAATTAAATATAAGATGAACGTAGGTTGGGTTGAAGCATGAAACCCAACGCCCGCATGGGTTACGCTACCGCTAACCCATCCTACAAATAATTGTGCCTCCCTACTTAGCTTATCATCAATCTCAGCCAAGAGTCAGTCCCGATGAAAAAGTTTTCACCCCCACAGATGAAAGAGGTTTCCTTCCCTACACCCCACACCCCACACCCTACACCCCACACCCTCTTTCAAGTCAGTTTTTTGAAAGATTTTCTAAATAAACCAATAAATCAGCCATAGCTTGAGGATCGGGCTGAAATTTGGGCATTGGCGGGGTTTTCCCACTAATTACCTGTTCAATCAGACTAATTCTCGATTTGCGATGGGAAACGTCCTCTAAACTTGGTCCGACGATGCCATCAGCAAACTGACCGTGACAAGCAGCACAGTTAATCTGAAAGATTTCGTAACCGCGACTGACATTACCTTGTCGGGATAACACCTCTTTAATGTAGGGATCCGACATCTTAGCCAGATGAAAGGTGATTAAAAAGGTGCTAATCAGGAACAAAACCACGATTATAACCATTGAGAATCGATAAATCCCGAATTTGGGTTTAACTAACTGACTATTCACGAAGGCCGCCGAAGAAAAGATGAGTTTCTCTTTACATTTTGCAACTTTTTGCCCGAAAATTCCACCGCCGCTGCTAGAGATAGGCAAATGGAGAATAATATAAGACAAAACTGCATCTTTTTCTAACCCTCTAGCAATGAACCTATTAACCAGACTGGAAGATTGGCCCTATATTATCCTACCTATCACCATCATCCTCAGTTTCCTGCTGTTGGGATGGCTCGTAGAAAAGCGCGTTGTCAGTCAACTTTTATCGATTGCCAGAGAAAAAAACCTGCGTTTCTCGGAAGGGGTTTTACGTTCCCTTCGTGGATTAAGCATACTTTGGTTCGGACTTTTGGGGTTAAATATTGCCCTCTCCCTTCCCAATCTTCCCCTCTTTCCCTCCCTGATTCTCCTGAGCAAAACATTTCTGCTAGTGGCTTTTTTAGCTTCGGCTACTTGGGTTGTTGCTCAATTATCCGTGGAAATATTACGAGTTTATACCACGGGAGATGATGGCATTTCTTCCCTAACTTCCCTATTTGAATTTCTCGCCAAAGTTCTGATTTTTAGCTGCGGTTTTTTGCTGATTTTAAGCTCGATTGGCATTTCGATAACTCCCCTGCTTACTGCCTTTGGTATTGGGGGTGTTTCCCTCGGTTTAGCTCTCCAAAATACCCTAGCTAATTTAATGTCAGGTATTAATATTATCACTTCTAAAAAAGTTAGACCGGGAGATTATATTGAACTGAGAACGGGAGAAGCTGGTTATGTGCGAGATGTGGATTTAAGATGCACAGTCATCGAAGAAATTACCAATAATCTTTTGGTTATTCCCAATGCTCAGATCATTTCTTCTAGTTTCCGTAACTATAGTTTACCAGATAACTCCCTCCTGGTTCCCGTGGAAGTGGGCATTAGTTACGATAGTGACTTAGAAAAAGTCGAAAAAGTTACCCTAGAAGTCATGCAAGAAATCGCCCAGTTATTGCAACCTAACCTCGGTGACTATCAACCCTTGATCCTTTATCGTAAATTCGATTACTATAGTATCCTGCTGACGGTTTATCTCAAGGTGGTAGAAGAAGAATTTTTTCAACACCTCACCATTAAACACGAATTTATTAAACTCCTACACCGACGCTATCAGCAAGAAGGAATTAAAATTCCCTATCCGATTTTTTTTCCCTATCCCCCCAGTAATCCCCCTAGTTAACCTCAATTTGCTATCGCAACCAACAATTGAAATGCGCGGACAACTTACAATTGATAATTCTCCTCAAAAAACTTACGAGTCATCGGTTGGGCAACTTCAATACCGTGGCCTTCTCCTAGTAATTCTAGGGGTTTTCCTTCCACTTGAATCCAGACTTTGGCATTGGGATCCTCGGTAGTAGTAGTATAGATGATTTGTGCCAAACGACCGATCAACATATCAGGACCATCATCAGTGCCAAACTCCCGCGAGAGATTAACTTTAATTCCCGTTTTATCTACTTTTAAATCAAGTAATTTAGTCCCGGGGGGAATAGTAGTCATATCCTGAGGATTACTTGGACCTGCTAATAGAGTTTGCAATACTGCTGTTAACTCTCGGTCGTCGCTATCCGCTTTTTGAACGGTAATTTCTTGGGTGACTAATTGATTACCCCTATCGGTCACTTTTAACCAATAAACCTGTCGAGTTTCCCTAACAGGAATAGCTGCAGGAGTTGCTGTCGGACTTGTCTTCACTGGACCGGGAGAAATCGGTTCAACAATTGGCGATTGACTTATCGGCGCCGGACTGGGAGATTCAATCGGGTTTTCGCTGGTTTTCTGGGAGAAAGATAGGTGATGGACGGCAAACCAAGCAGTGGCACCACCAGCAGTAAATAAAGCGAGGCCGATACCAATTATCCAAGGCAAAGAGATTTGATCACTAGAGCGAGAACTAGGCATAATTCAGTTATCAGTTATCAGTTATCAGTTATCAGTTATCAGTTATCAGTTATCAGTTATTAGTTATCAGTTATCAGTTATCAGTTATTAGTTATCAGTTATCAGTTATCAGTTATTAGATTTGAGTTTTAAGTGAGCAGTATTAAATAGCAGTTTCCCAGTGTCTTTTCACTTTTTACCGATCACTGAAAGAGAAATTGCCGTTTTCTTTTCACTGATTACTGATTACTGATCACTGATCACTGAAATATCTCCTCTTTTCTGACCGTTAAATTTAATTGGGGTTCCCCGATCGAGGTTCAATTCTGCCAAAGGCGGCTATACTCAGCTTATCATCGTCGATCTGCAATTGGAGAAGGCGGGCGATAATTCCTTGTTTCTCGAAGTTTTTTAAATCTAACTGGGTGGATATACCCTCAGCAAACCCCTTGAGAAGGCGCGAGGAGATGCGACGACCATTAAGAGTAGCTGTGGGGTCAATAAGCTCGATTTTTCGCCCCTGCACTAGCTTAAATCCCACTTCTAAGCTCAGATCGAGGCTGGCTGCCGGTTCGTCTGGCCGTTGGGTCTCTAGCTGCAGGCTGAGGGCGACTCGATTATTATTAAGAAAGTTAAAATTTGCTTGACTAAGTTGATATTTTGTGCTACCAAATTCTTCCCTAGAGGGAATCAGATTATTAATCAGGGTCTGAATTTGTTCTTTGACCGCTGCCGATTGTAAAGCTTGATTAACATTAGTTTCCGTGAGGACAAGATGCAATGCTCCCGCAGCCGGTCGGCGCAGTGCGGCGGCTAAACTGCTGTTTTTCTGCTGTAATTGCCGCAAATCGAGGCTAATTGGCTCAGTTTCTAGCTCGATCTTCTCAATGCGAACATCAGCAAGGGGATAAATTCCCCGTGCAGAAATGCGAACTCGATCGATTTTGCCTTGCAGAACCTGATAATTGGGAGTATTATCGACCCTCACGGATAATTGTTCCACTTTTTGGACTTGAGAGCGAAGGGTATGGGCTAAAACCGTATCAATAATTGCCCCTGCGGGAGTTAACAGGGTCAAAACACTAGCGAGAGTGATTGTTAGCCATTCCATCGCTCAATTACACCCATCCAGCTAAATTTTGCCAAGCATTAGTCAAAAGCTGACTTAACCAACGTCGTTGCACTTGATCTAAAATCGGGTCTTCTGCGAGAATTTCTTCAGTCAGATCATCGAGAGATTGACCCTGAGCGCGGGCCATTCTAATAATTCCCGCAATCACGGCAGCGATCATCTCCTCATCGACGGGACGCTGTCGGAGGGCGGCAATTTCTTCGGGGGTAGTCGGGATGGGATAATTCATAATCAGATGGTCCTGGCTGTGTATTAATCTAGGTATGTAAAGTTTTTTAAACTTTTTTCAGAAAAAACTTTTTGTGTAGTCTAGCGTAATCAGACGATTTTTAGGTGTAATAGCTAAATCAAGATGAGAGAAATACTTTACAGAGAAATTCCGACTCCTGACTCGATCGCCGTTTGTCAGTGGTTACAATCCGATTGGCAACCCGCAAACGGTGTCAAGACAAATACACCTAACGGGGTGAGATTGCGCTTATCGGAGGCGATCGAATTGTCGATTTTTGTCTGGACGCTGCAACGGACTACTTATTTAAAAGTTTTCCGCTGGGGTGAGCGATCGCATGATCAAGAAACATCCCTGACTCGGCAGCTCGATCGAGCTTTACAAAAGCGTTTTCCGCCGCAGTTTAGCACGATACCAAACATCGATCAAAAAAATCACTCAATTTTTACAGATTTAGAAGCGGACTATCCCCTAACGGTTCACTACTTCCGCAAAATGCCCCAAGGAGAGGCAGACTTAGAACGTTTGTATTGGTGGGAAAAACGTTGGCGCGACAGTGCCAAAAATCCCCAACAACCGCAGCCAGTAATTTTCTCTAGTAGTGAGGAAAATGATCATCCCATCACCTACGACTTAATTTATATTGGTGGTGCCTTGGGGGCAATTCATGCGGCACAGATGGCCAAATTAGGTTATCGAGTCCTCTTAGTAGAAAGACTGCCTTTCGGACGGATGAATCGGGAATGGAATATCTCTCGATCGGAGTTTCAAAGTTTAATTAATTTAGGCCTATTTACCGCCGAAGAATTCGAGGAATTAATCTTCCAAGAATACATCGATGGCTTTAATAAGTTTTTTGATGGCAATAATCCCCCCCATTTGAAGGCGGAGATTCTCCATACTCCCACGGTTTTAAATATCGCCATTAATTCCGATAAATTGCTGCAATCCTGCGGTAAAAAAATACAGGATCATGGCGGTAAAATTCTCGATCAAACGGAATTTATCAAGGCTGATATTACTGCCAATAGTGTTACTGTCACCCTTAATCATGGTGGAGAAATTCAACAGATAAAAGGCCGTTTATTGATTGATGCTATGGGTTCCGCCTCCCCCATTGCCTGGCAATTAAACGGAGTGCGTGCCTTTGATAGTGTCTGTCCGACGGTGGGAGCAGTAGTAGAAGGATTCGATCCGGTGGTGTGGGATTCTCACTATGGTGATGTCTTAAATTCCCATGGCGATATTTCTAAAGGCAGACAACTAATTTGGGAATTATTTCCGGGGGAAGGAAAAGAATTAACCTTTTATCTATTTCACTATCATCAAGTCCATCCCGATAATCCCGGTTCTCTGTTAGAAATGTACGAAGATTTCTTTACTATTTTGCCCGAATATCGACAGTGTGACCCAGAAAAATTAACTTGGAAAAAACCCACATTTGGTTATATACCGGGGCATTTTAGCGCAGGAAAAAAAGATCGAATTGTCTCCTTTAATCGCATTTTAGCTATTGGGGATGCCGCCTCCCTGCAATCACCGTTAATCTTTACTGGATTCGGTTCTTTGGTGCGTAATTTAGAGCGCTTAACCGATCTTTTGGATACGGCATTGAAACACGATTTACTAACAGCTAAAGACCTAGAAAACGTGCGGGCCTATCAAAGTAATGTGGCGGTAACTTGGTTATTTTCTAAAGGAATGATGGTGGCCACGGGAAAAACTTTACCACCCCAAAGAATTAACGCCATGTTAAACACATTTTTCGGTTTATTGGCCGACGAACCGCCGGAGGTTTCTGAAACTTTTATTAAGGATAAAACCGATTGGTTGACTTTTAGCCGTTTAGCAATTAAAGCGGCCAGAAAAAACCCCGCTTTACTGTTGTGGATAGCAGAAATGGCCGGCAGTAAGGATTTAATACGTTGGTTGGGTTCCTATCTCGATTTTAGCCTTGATGGAGTCAAAAATCTGCTTTTTGGTTCCTGGTTTCCCCAATGGTTAGAAAACTCCCAAAGCTGGCTAGAAAAAGACAATCCTCGCCTCTGGTTAAAGTTATTGAGTTTTAATTATAGCTTAAGAAATTAGAGGATATTTATCAGGTAAACTTTGATATAAAGGAGAGTGAGAACTGAGAAGTGGGTTTTTAAAGTTCGATTGGAAGTTAATCACACTATTAAACGGGGGAATATTCGGTAGCAGTTAAATAATCATAACAAAAACCACTCCAGACACAGAGGACACAGTAGCCGCTCTTCTAGGGTGCGTTAGTGATAGCGTAACGCACCCATTTTCTTAAGATGGTGCGTTACGACGCAATAATAATTTAATTATTAACAAATTTCTTTTAAATACGCGCAAACACGCACCCTACAAGCTGATTTAAGAGAAGTAGAATCCTTTATTTAGTCAATAAGTTAACATATAATTGAGTTAAGACATTCTCATTCAACAATTTTCCCTATGGCACAAGCTCAGGAACCGAACGATAAAAATTATGAAGTGGAGCGTCAATTGAGGAGTCTTAATCGGCGCCTGGAGCGTCTGGAAGATACCCAAGTGACAGGAAGAGAGCTAAACCGGAGTTTTGATCGGGTCTATGAGGAAATTGATCATCTTGAAGATAAAGTTGATCGGCTTCAATCGAATTTTGAAGAGTTTCGTGATGAGATTAACCAAAAATTAGATACGATTTTACAACATATTACGGGCATCAATTAAATTGACAGCGATCATCAATAAAGTATTATCGTAGGTTGGGTTGAACGATAGTGAAACCCAACACTTTTAAATAATTAGATTGGGTTGAGGAACGAAACCCAATCTACAGATTACTAAAAATTGTTGATAAGTAACAATTTTAGTTATTCCAAATTGTTGCAAAATTAATAAATCTTGATCGCCTGTAATTAAAAAGTCGGCTTGACTATCTTTGGCTAAGGCTAAAAGGTAGTTATCTTTAGCATCTCTACAGATATTAATTTTTGATTTAGTCTCAATACATAACCCAATTATGCTTAAAAGTTCAAGTAATTCTTGAACTTTACTTTGGGAAAAATGCTTTTGTAATTTTGGTCTTTTGGTAACAAGGTTAATCTCATTAAGTAGCTGTGGAGAAAAAATCGGCACAAGAGTTTTTTCAATCAGTAGATATTTTAAACCAGCTAACTGTTTACCAATAAGAAAGCTAATCCAAAGGTTAGTATCAATAATAACTTTAATCGGTGGCTTGTTGTCCATAAATTTCAGCCCTAACTTCCTCCACTTCTTCGGTAATTGTCTCTAGGGAAAGCTCATCAGTTTTAAAGGTTTCTAAAAGTTGGGTTAATTTGTGATTTAAAGTTTCTTTTTCGAGTTCTTTACTGAGTTTTATTTTGTCACTTTCTGGGAGTTGTTTAACCAAATCTAAAATCTGGTCAAAGTTTAAGGTTAGTTGGTAAGTTTTTTGGTTCATTTTCTCAAATTATTGTTTATTGATAAAGTTTAATTGCTCGCAGTGCATACTCAAAACAACGTTCCCGAATATCTATTTGTTTCTTCTATTCTTTTTGATAATTCACTTTTTGGGACATCTATTACTACTCTTTGCGAATTGTTTCTAGGTTTATCATTGTCATTGTTTAAATGCGCGACAGCTTATTCTCATTGCAGCAAATTACTGAAACAATTAAGCTAAAACTAATTCTAATTACTAATAACTTTTTCTCATTAATCTTCTCTTTCATAGTTCATATATCTAACCGACAGAAGCTAGGAGATTGATACCAATTCAGCAGTGGTGTCTTCTGAAATAAATTTTCGGAAGTCTAAGACTTCGATAAGAACTAGCATATCGTCATTAGAATAGTGCAAGATAACCTGTCCATTGTCTTCTGCATAACTGATAGGTTTATCCGATAACTCAATTAACAGGATATCAACATCTTTACTGTATTTAATCTTTTTCATATCTATTTGTCCTTCCAGGGTATAAAGTAATGATCAAGATAAAAGCACTAAATTCTCGACAAATAACTCGTAGAACTAAGTTTTCATTTAATCTCCTTTGAAAGATGACTTTGGATTCTGGCAATATTTCTATTTTATCAGGATTACAAATCGTATCAATAATAAATTCTGGAGAAATATTTAGTTCGTGATTAGCAAGGATGTCGATTTTAAATTTCGCATGATCGCTAAATCGAATCTCTTTCATAATTCATAATTCATAATTTATCTATCGAGTTCCTGAAAAGCTGATGTTTCCGTGAGCAAAACCCCTAAAATTAGACTTAACAAAAGACCTGAGATCGCTATATTCTACAGGTTACAAGCCTTGGCACGAGAGAGCCACGCCCCAGGCAGCAATTATATCATTCATTCTACCTAAATAGCAAACAGGAACTAGAAACCTGTTACTAGGGAGAGATTGCTACGGGGGGATATTGATTGAGAGATCAAGGTTAACTCTGGTATCATACCATATAAAGCTTTTGTCGGGTGCGTTAGTAATAGCGTAACGCAGCAATTTTCTTAAGATGGTGCGTTACGGCGCGATCATAATTTAATTATTAACAAATTTCCTTTAAGTACTCGCAAACACGCACCCTACAAGCTATCAAAAGAGTCAGGCTTATCCAAAGAATGGACGATTTTATGGATTGGATTAGGGAAAAAATCTATAAACTTCTCTTCTGTGTAAGAATCGACTAAAGATCAGTTCATCGTTAATAATTGCAACACCAATGCGATAATCTCCTATTTTGATACGATAAAAACCCTGATAACCTTTAAGCTTTTTGAGGTTTTTTATATCATCCAGTGTTTGAGCTAATTTGCATTCATTGACAACAGTTTTGATCTCAGATAATAGTTTTTGATCTTTAATTTTTCTTAAGTCTTTGGAGAATTTAGCTACAAATTGAATTTTCATTCAGCTTCTCCATTGAGAATAGCAAAAACTTCTTCTTCTGGAACAAATTCACCATTTAATCCTTCCGTAATAGCATTAGCTAAACCAATATCTTCTAAGGCTTCGATAACAATTTCATAAAATAGTTCCCGTTTGTTTTGCATCATTTCAATGAGGATTTCGGTTAGGATTTCTTTGGTTTTTTCTTCGGTAATGATCGATGACATTGCGGTTAGTCCTTTGAATTATGAATTATGAATTATGAATTATGAATTATGAATGGGGAGCGAGGTAACAGGTAACAAGCCAGAAAATCGGCGTACTTCATGACTTTGAATACCGCTATATATATTACAGGTTACAGTAACCCACCATGTCAAGTTGGCTGGTGCGTTACATTAATATTAACGCACCTTACGAGATCGGTGATCGCTGCTTGTTTGAGTTGATCGATGAGAGCATTATCATTCACAGATTCACTATGTAATAAAACTAGGTTCGTTGTCGAGGCTCTAGCCCGATTTTCCCCAGAAGTTGGCGAATTCAGCGCAACTACGAACCTTAACTTAACCTACAGATTACTACCTCAATTTTTTCAAAAAAAATCGACCCGCCGCTAGGCGGGAAAAAGAGAAAAATTGAAAAAAGTAAAAAAGGGTAAAAAGGGTAAAAAGAAAATAAGGGTTACAGAGTCCTCCCAGCACTGCACACCACCCGAAAACCGTTGTTGACGGTGTCGTCGCTGTTGCGGCGGTAGTGGGGGTTGCGGTAAGCGGAACGGCAGTCAGAAGGAAAGTTGAACCAAGAACCGCCCCGCAGTATTCGATCATCATTATCATTTGTCAGCCAAGCACTGCCATCCCTTGGTGCATTCTCATAGTTATAGTGCCAATTGTCTTCGCACCACTCCCAAACATTGCCACTCATGTCATAAAGCCCCCAAGCATTTGGCTTTTTCTGACCAACAGGATGAGTTGTATACTGAGAATTTCCGTCATACCAAGCATAATCTCCTAACTGATTGGCATGATCACCAAAATAAAAGCGAGTGGTTGTCCCTGCACGACAGGCATATTCCCATTCCGCTTCTGTGGGGAGGCGATAGGTTTTCCCGGTTATTTGACTCAATTTTTTACAAAAGGCTTGAGCATCGTTCCAATAAACCCATTCTACCGGATTTTGGGGATTGTTTTTAAAATTAGAGGGATTTTTTCCCATTACTGCTTCATATTGTGCCTGAGTCACCGGATATTTGCCAATCGCAAAACTGTTTACTTTAACTAGATGTTGAGGCTTTTCAGACTTGTCAGCATCGGGATCACTGTCAGGAGATCCCATGAGAAATTGACCTGCTGGTAAGCCTACCATCTCCAGTGTTACTCCCTTGGGTAGTTTCTCTGTAAATGGAGTTAGATTTATCGGTTGAGGACGAAATTGAGTAATAGACTGACATGAAGAAACAACACTAGCGACACTCCCGGCTGTAACTAACCCCAACTGTTTTAAAACTTTACGGCGCGACCATCTTTTTGACATTTTTTCAAGCCTCCCAAATTTTTGAAGTGGGTGAACTATGGGAATCTTAAGAATTAGTAAAGTGTAGGGTGGATTAGGCGGTTACAAATCCGGTCAAAAAACCAAAATTAACAATCCGCCGTAACGCACCAATTCTATCATTAATTCTACCTGAATATCAAACAGGAACTAGAAGCCTGTTCCCCAGCAGTGGGAGTTAGGGGTTGCTAACAGGGGGAACAGTGATGACAAAGCGGATAACAGTTCCGATAACTGCTGTTGCCAAGATGGTGATTAATGCCCAAATTTGGGCTTTCTGGGAGCCTTTAATCTCTTTTAAATCACCTTGTAAGGTGTTGAATTCTCCCTGTAATGCCTTGAGATCTCCCTTGACTTCGGCCTCGAATCTGACTTGAACAATCCTGATCTCTGTGACATCTTTCTGGAGCGCGTCTAGCTTCTGACTGGTCTCTTTAAGATTCTGATTAATCTGGTCTAGGATTTTTCCTAAATCGGTTTCGATGGTGGGGCCGCTCATGGATTAGACTCCTAATTAATTGGTGCGCTCACCAATGATTGTAGATTGTAGAGTGCGTGTTTGCGGTTAGTAATTCGGTCAAAAAAATAAAATTAACAATCCACGCACTAGGTACTAATTATATCACTAATTGTCCCTGAATATCAAACACAGGAACTACAAGCCTATTCCACTCGAACTTTAAAAACCCACTTGCCACTCTCCTATACTTTTTAAACAGTATTTAGCATCACTCCCTCATAATGACATTCAATAAACTAGATAGCATAGCGACTTTTTCTGGAATTATCAAAGTGAGCAAGCGTAATTTTTTTGGCGAAGATAGAAGTTTTTCGAGGCAAAAAAACATAACGTTGCCGGAAATATTCGCCAAAATATTGACGGTAGAGAGGACAACTGACTCGGCAAAACTTACCTTGTCGGTGAATTAGTCCGAGACTTTCTAGGTGAAAAGCTGCCATTAAATCAATTTCTATGTCTTTTTCTGCCATCACCACCTTAGCAAAGATAGCCGCTAAATTGCCCTTTAAGTATTGCAGATGCCAAAGTAAACGTTTAAGATGCCCTGCAAAAATATTACTTTCCTCGTCGATAGAAGTAGCCAAAATGCTTTCTAGGGTACAATTGCCTCGATCAATATGATAGCAAGCAAGACGAATTAAATAGGGATTACCCCCTAGAAATATCCGTAATTTTTCGCAGTCAAAATTCTGATCTAATCCCTGTCTTTGACTTAATTCTCGTACTTGTGCGCTGGTAAAATTAGGCAATTCGATCGGTAAACCAAGACTAAAAGGAGATTGATAGATATCTGAGGTTTTATCAAGCTCCTGTGCAGGGGAATAGGCAACAATTAAACGTAATTTTTGCCAGAGGGGTTTGTTTTTGCCTTCCTCGTGCCAGAGGTGCAGAATACTGAAAAATTCTTCCCTTAGCTGTGGATAAGGGAAAAGATATTCAAGATCATCAAAGGCAATCACTAAAGGTCGATCGAGATGGGAGAGAATATGCTTTTCTAGATAGATTTTACAGTTAATTTTACCCCCTAAGAATTCATCCCAATCCTGTGGGAGATGATTATCTAAATCTAACTGGCGACTAATACTAACACAAAGCCAACGCAGCCAGTGATTTAAGTCTTGAAAAATTGATCTTTCTGCTAACCGAAAACTGAAATAAAGTGTATGATATTGCTGTTGTTGTGCATGATTAATAATTCTGGTTATCAGGGAAGTTTTTCCCATTTTTCTGGCCGCATTAATCCGGATCAGACTGCCCCCGCGCAAAATCTCTTGATAACAAGTCTGTTCCAGATTATTTCTGTTGATATAAAAGGGGGAATCGAGAGGGACTTGTCCCTCTGGTAACTCAGGCAATAGTTGAGGATTAATAGTATCAGTTTCTGGTAAGTTAGGACGATAATAATCGCTATTTTCTAAAGTTAAATTAAAAGCTTGAAAACAATGTTTTAGGGTTTGTTTATCCACTCCCGATTCACAAGCAAATACCTTCATCAGAGTATCTACCCCTAAAAGAGTTTTCTCGCTGAGGACTTCTAGGGTGAAACGATAACCACGATTATCCCGATATTCCGCTTCTTGTTTAGCAGTAAGTAATTTTTCTAGTCCCGTGGGGGTGAGGATAATCCCGCGTCTGCGGCGCTGTTTTTCTGGTTTTTTCATGATAGTTTTTCCCTGTCCTGAACTCAAACTCTACACCCCTAGAGGTTTTGAGTTTCCTATAGACTTCTCCTCAACAGGGAAACAATCGATTCCGTAATTTTTGCCGACATTCCGCACATCTTCATATACTTGTATATATTTTTACATTCCCCAAGATGTTTTAACGAAAAACCTTCATTGTAGAAACTACTATTGAGAACATTTTCAATAATTGATTTTTTCTGATAAAAAAGTTTACAATCCTTTACATTGACAGAAATCGATGATTGTAGCTATAATCCTTACTGGCAAAGGGTTGTAAGCAATATTTGAGTAAAATCATTAATTGAATGTTAAGAAGTGCGGAAAGTGGGTCACTGGTTTAGCGATGGAGAGGATCGGGACAATAACCAGACCACTTATTTTCTTCCCCGTCTAAGTTATTTCTGGGATAGGGGTAAATCTTAGCCTACTTGCTGACGATAGCTATTCATTTCTAGGCTATCTTCCCCATAAAGATCCTCAATGTGTTCATGACAACAATCGATCGCAAATTGCTCAAATTCTCCCGGTTCAATTTGATACATTTTGGCAAAAATATCGGGTTGAACACGACAAAATTCTGGTCTCTGGTCATAAATGGTACAGAGACGGGTTTGGCGATCAAAGTTTATACACCAACCTTCTTCCCCCACCATGCTGAGATATTGACTTAATTGTGCGGGAGTCAGATATTCTTCTAAGTCAGGACGCTCATCGGGATTTAGTTGACAACAAGCTCCACAATTTTTAATACATTTCCAATTGGCCATATATAGCGTTTTTCAGTCTGCTGAGGTACAAAAGTTATGGGTTTTAGGCAAAAGGCCAGAGGCAAAAGGCAAAGGGGAAGAAAAACAGGTGTACCTCACTAGCTTAGGAAACGCTATAACTGGTGTGCCACGATGAATTAATCCTAGTACCTACTGACTAGCTTACTAGCAAATAGTCGCAATTTTGCCTTCCAGCAGCAATTACCCTCAATAGTTTTAATCTAAACCGGCGATCGGGAGTGAGAGCTTGACTAGGCAAGGATCGAATAAAATGGGCGTTGTAAGGGTCGAACTTACGGCATCCTGCTTGTAAGGCAGGCGCTCTACCACTGAGCTAAACGCCCGAATCAATTTCGTACTTTCTCAGTATAACATATATTTTCAAAAAAGTATATTATTTTTTTGAGCGAGTTAATTTTTTTCCGATGCCCTCTGGTCGAACTCACGATCGCATTACCCTAATTCTGCTGCCACCGATTGCGGGGGCGAGTTTTTTGGTCAGTGGCAGTGGGAAATTAACCCTGTTACTGTTGGCCAGTTATTTGTTTAGCGGATTTCTGTTTGGACCGGATCTTGACATCCACTCGGTACAATACAAACGTTGGGGTTATCTGCGCTGGTTGTGGCTACCCTACCGTTCCATGATCCGTCATCGCGGTTGGTTATCCCACGGTTTATTGATCGGCACAATTTTTCGGTTATTTTACTTCGGTAGTTTTCTTTTACTAGCGGCGATCGTCATCATTCCGATCCTGCAAAGTTTCTGGGGTATAGACTGGGATTGGCGACTGTGGCCGCAGCAAGCGATCGCATTATGGCAACAGTATCCCCGGGTAGCGATCGCTATTTTCCTAGGTTTAGAATTAGGGGCGATGAGTCATAGTTGTAGTGATTGGATCGGATCGGCCTACAAACGTTCTCGAAAAGTGGCTCAAAAACCGGTAAAAAAGAAAAAACGTTAATAGTCCCCGTCCACAATTTCTCATTAGGGTTTGCGGCAAAAAGTTGTTCGTGGGGGCAGGGTGTGGGGTGTGGGGTGTGGGGTGTAGGGTGTAGGGTTTTAGCGATTTTGAGGGGGTCAATTACCTAATTTTCAGGGAAAAAGTACCTGAAGCCGATCACTCCCAGATCTGGTACTTTTTGATTGACAAAAAGTCTAAAAGTCTTACCCAACAAGGTTTTTAGATTTATTCAGCAAGCCCTAATTAGCCTTACTTTTATATTCTTGCCAAGTTTTCGGACTGATAAAGAGAGTTCCTTTTTCTTGCTTGTCGGGAAACTGGATATAATTTTTCTCTAAATAATCCTTGAGTTTTGGTGATTGCAGAAATTCCTTTTCAAATCGATAGAGAAAAACCAAATCGGGCTGTCTTTTTTCGATGACTTCTAGGATAAAATCCCCATCAAGATTCTGATTGATAAATCTCTTTCTGGTGATGACAGCAGTTTCTGGGGGTGTTTTCAAGAAATATTTATATATGTAGTGAGGATTATCGGTTAACAGAAGTTTATCGGAGTTTTTAAATTTTTCAAACACAGCTTCTGCTAAAAGAGGTTTATACTTTTTATTATATTGAACGTAGGCATTAATTGCTGGATCACGATTGCTGATTATTCTCAAGGTATTAAAGAGAAATTGACCAGAAAGGGGGAGAAAAATCAGCATTTTGAGAACTAATTCCTGGGTTATTTTTCGATTTTGCCTAAATTCCCCGAGACTATCACTAATTTTTAACTGTTCGACAAATAAGGCAATTATCCAAACGGCAGGAATGATTAAATGGATATAATAATAGTGCCAAATTGGGGCGACCGTGGCGAATCTGAATAGATTAGAACCTAACCAGACCAAGGGCGGTAAAAGTGGTATTATATTGCGAGTAAAAACCATCGCTATAATAGCGATCGCTGTGAATATTATATAAATTGGTTCGTGCTTCAGTCCGATTTGTAAGAGATTCAATAAGGTGAGATTTTCTTCAGCGAAACTAGCGGCAACACTGACATGAGATTTAATAATATTTGCGTAGGAAAAAGGAAAAATAGTCAGGGAACCCAAGACAAAGACTAAAACAACAGCGACTAACCAAATAACAATATCAATGATTCTTTTAATAAAATTATTCTGTTGATTGAGAAAAATAATTAAAGCTACAGTTGGGATAATAGTAATGCCTGAAAGTTTAATTTGCAGGGAAAAAACAAAAGCAATGGCACTGAGTAAGTACAGTCCATACTTAAGCTTACCCGTGAATTGAACGGCTTTAAAGATGATAAAAATACTTAGGATTGTAAAAAAAAGTGCGGGTAACTCCCGCAACATTGTCGTTGACAGGGTAATATACACTAGACAGGTTGAGAGAATAAATACCGATAAACAAGAAGCTAATATTCCGCAATTAACTCTCAGAATTAGATAAAAAATTCCTAACATAATTGTGGATAAAGAAAGCACCATAAGGCGCGCCGCATGGATGGTAAATCCTGTCACGCTTAACCAACCATTTAGTAAAAGAGATAAACCCGATAAATGATCGTGCCAAACTTGTTCGTAGAGACGATAACCTTGTTTAGTGACGTAGGCAAGTACCAGGGCCACCGCTTCATCAAAATTAAGGATATAGGGATAATGAAGCGGGACTTTCCAGAAAACAATTCCTAGGAAAAAAACAGCAATGGCAATTAATGCCATTAAATCAAAACGATAAGATTTCTTATTCATAACTTTTTCTGGACAAGAATTGCTGCGTATCTTATCACAGATTGAGACACCAGTTAAGTAGATGGTTATAATTAAATTAAAAATGGATTTTAGGTTCGATCCCCCCTTAGTCCCCCCTTGATAAGGGGGGTGTCTGATAATTTTTAACGCCTACCTAATTATGGGTTAAAAAAGATACAAAAATTACTTTTCGGAACTACGCCCTAAATCTTTAGATCTATGATAGGCCGCCACTACTGCCTCGATAATAGTCGATCGAAAAGAGCCTTTTTCTAATTGTCTCACCCCAGCAATCGTAGTTCCCCCGGGGCTAGTGACGCGATCCTTTAATTCCCCAGGGTGTATGGCCGATTCTTTTAATAGGGTTGCCGTCCCTAAAACTGTTTCTATGGCCAATTGAGATGCGATCGCTCGTGGTAATCCCGCCGCCACACCACCATCGCTTAAAGCTTCCACCATCAGGGCCACAAATGCCGGACCCGATCCCGATAATCCCGTTACCGCGTCCATCAAAGCCTCGGGAACTTCCACCACCGAACCGACCGCAGCAAAAATATCTCTGGCTACGGCCAGATGTTCTGGTTCCGCATGACGACCAGATGCGATCGCTGTAACCCCTTGTCCCACCGTGGCCGGGGTATTGGGCATCGTCCGGATTACGGGGCGATCGGGAAAGCCCATTTCTAAGCGATTGAGGGTAACTCCCGCCAAAATCGAGATAATTAGGGGTTTTTCGGGTATTCCTAGCAAACTATTCACTACTTGCTCTAAAATTTGCGGTTTTACCGCTAAGATTAACACCTCAGTTGCTCTAGCGGCTTCCCGGTTATCCTCGCTGACTTGCACTCCGTAGGTGTTAACCCAAAAGTTGCGCCGTTGGGATTGGGGTTCACTGACTAACACCGTTTCGGGACTATAAATATTTTTTTTTAATAAACGGCTGAGAATGGCCTCGGCCATCACGCCACCGCCAATAATTCCTAAACGAATAGACACAGTATTATTGAAAGTAAAAAGTAAAAAAGAGAGATTTAGCTATCCTACCCAGAAAAAACACATCCTCTCGAGCAATCGAGCGATTTCCAACTTCGACAAACTTGACGAGAGGACTATGGGCGGATTCATTGAGCTAATCGATTGATTTCAGCGCCCCAAGCAGGTGCGGAGGAAACGGGTCGAGCCATTTTCGGATTGTCGGCGATATCGTGAATAGTTCCCGAAAGGGTGCTAACTTTAACGCAGCTGGGGGTAAATAGGAAAATACTCTCACCGATGCGTTCTTGATGACCATCAATTGCGTAAGTGCCACCGGCGACAAAATCCACGGCTCTTTGTGCTTCTTCGGGATCCATGACGTTGAGGTTTAAAACCACCGATTTGCGTTCTCTCAGGGTTTGGATAACTTGGGGCATTTCCTCGAAGGAATGGGGTTCGATCACGACTACTTCTGCATTATTGTTGTTAATACCTGGCATACCGATCACGTTGCTTCTGTTGGGTCCCATAGATGTGGCTGTGTTGAGATTTAAAGGTTCGCGTTGACGACGATTAAGCGGTTCTTCTTCTTCGTTTTGATCCTTCTCTTGGGGGGAAGACTTTTCCCAGTTCATTTCTTCGTAGTCGGTTTCGTCTTCGTCTTCTGGTTGTTCGGAGATGCCGACAAAATCTTTGAGTTTGGTAAAAATGTTGTTCACAGTCTAAGGTCCTTCACAAGATTTTTTTGGGTGGTCTTGTCTAGAGTCGGGGTTATTTATTGGCCTTTAACAATTTTTGCTCTAACTTAGTACAGGGGAACTATTTTGTTAAGGGTTCGTCATTTTAGTCGTCTGGAGGCAGCGGTTAGTTCCCAAATTAAGCTATCAGTTATCAGCTGCTGAAGGCAAGAGGCAACAGGCACTCGTGCAGAAGACAGAATCTGGCAATTCTCCTACCTAAAAATAAGGTTAGAAACTAAGCACATCAAAGCTTTTAGCTTAACCAATTAGGTTTTAGATTCGGTCTTTGTGATCAGGGGATAGTTTTCAGGGATTGGGAAAAAGTCAATTCCTCATTTCTAACCACCAGCTTCTAGATTGGGCGCTGCAATTCTAATATATATTATCACCGATCATTAAATTTTCTAGGGGGGTTTTTCTGTAAATTTAGGGAGATAGTTTAGTAAGTGCGATCACCAAAAATGCTGGTTCCCACCCGGATCAAAGTGGCTCCAGCCTTGATGGCGAGAGGATAATCGTTAGACATCCCCATGGATAGATGAGGCAGGCGTAAACTAGAGCTATTCTCGATTATTTGGGCTAAATCGCTGGTTTTTTCAAAGGCGGCCAACTTTTCCCCAGCGGATAATCCCCGGGGCAGAATTGTCATCAAACCTTGAATTTTTAGCTGTTGACAGTTGACTAAAGCGGGAAGAGCTGCTAGTAATTCGGCCTTGTCCCAACCGAACTTATCGGGATCGGGGACAACTTTCACCTGTAGCAAAACTTGGGGATTAATCTCTAATTCCCCAGCTAGGCGATCGAGTCTTTGGGCTAATTTTAAACTATCGAGGGAATGGATTAAATCGAAAGATTCTAGGACTTTGCGCGCTTTATTTGCCTGTAGATGCCCAATAAAGTGCCAAGAAATATCTGGCAGGTCTTTTAGTTCTTGCTGCTTCGAGATTGCTTCCTGTAGCTTACTTTCAGCAAAATCTCTCACTCCTGCTCGGTAAGCTTGACGGATATAATCGCCAGATACCTGTTTACTGACGGCAATCAGACGCGTGCAGGGGGGTAGGGTAAGACGGATTGACTCGATACGACTAGCGATCGTCATGAACTAGACTTAAAAAGTTTGTTGATAAATTTGGTTGAGACTGTTAAATTCTTGCACATTACTGCCCCGGCGCAAATTCCGCAGCCGGTTTTCCACCAAAAGACGAGCATCGGAACGACTAATCGGATCGAACGAGACTTTTTTGGGTTCCACCGTCACCAGAAAAAAAAGACGTTGGGCATAAAGAGTGGTGAATAATTCCCGATGTTCTTCTAATAGACACACTCTGTATAATAGACCGAAAGTAGGATGATTGAGATAGGTTTCGTTACTCATTCAAGCGATCGCTAAAGGAAAAGGATGGAGCGAACTAGAAAGTTTTTCAACAACAAAATCAAGCGGATGGCTCGAAAACAATTGATTTTCTGGGTGTTTCCCCTAGCCTGATTCTACCAGAATCCTTCAATGACAACTAACGATGCCAGTCTATGTCATGATTTCCTGAGTTTTCACTTTTTCCCTGTTAACTTGGATACATTTCGGTGACAAGTTGTCATCATCAGAAATTAGCTCTGCTGCAAAAATCAAAGATTTTCCCTTAGCTGAGGAGACTCCGAGACAGGAAGATAAAAAAGACAAGAGAGAACTAAACTAACGATAAAAACTAAGATTATCTCAAATTTATCTGGTTTTTTAGAAATTTTGACCCGATAGCGGCGATCAGTGAACTAAAAACTCACATCTGATCACTGATAACTGATAACTGATCACTGAATCGCTGATCAAATGCCCTAAGCTTGTATTAAGCCTTTTTTAACTTCAAATTCCTTTAACCTCAATCAATATGGATTTTTCTAGTCTTGTTGCCAGTCAGCTAAACGCCGGCGTTATCTGGCCCGAAGGAATCCTGATTATTACCCTGATGGTGATTTTAATCGGCGATTTAATCGTGGGACGAAGTGCCAGAAGTTGGCTGCCCTACGTTGCGATCGCTGGTCTGCTCGCTGCTGTGGTTGCTCTCTATTTTGCCTGGGACAATCCGAAACCGGTGGCCTTTTTAGGGGCTTTTGAGGGGGATAATCTCAGTATCGTCTTTAGGGGGATTATTGCCCTTTCTACCGCCTCCACAGTGCTGATGTCTATCCGTTATGTGGAACAAGCGGGAACCTCCCTGGCGGAATTCTTGGCCATTATGCTCACCGCGACCCTCGGGGGAATGTTCCTATCTGGCGCTAGTGAATTGGTGATGATCTTCATCTCCCTAGAAATGCTCAGTATTTCCTCCTATCTAATGACCGGTTACATGAAGCGGGATCCTCGATCGAACGAGGCCGCCTTAAAATACCTGTTAATTGGAGCTTCTAGTTCGGCGATTTTCCTCTATGGTGTTTCCCTTCTCTACGGTTTATCCGGAGGTGAAACCAGTTTAAGTGCCATTGCCCAAAAATTAACTGATGTTAACGGTGGTCAGTCCCTGGCCTTAGCGATCGCATTAGTGTTTGTGATTGCTGGTATCGCCTTCAAAATTTCGGCGGTTCCCTTTCACCAGTGGACTCCTGATGTGTACGAAGGTTCACCCACTCCCGTGGTCGCTTTCCTCTCGGTGGGTTCCAAAGCGGCCGGTTTTGCCCTAGCAATTCGCTTATTAGTGACGGTTTTCGGTCTAGTGAGCGAACAATGGCGGTTTATCTTTATCGCTCTAGCAATTTTGAGCATGATCCTCGGCAACGTGGTCGCCTTGGCCCAAACTAGCATGAAACGGATGTTAGCCTATTCCTCGATCGGTCAGGCGGGTTTTGTCATGATTGGTTTAACCGCCGGTACTGACGCGGGTTACTCTAGCATGATTTTCTATCTGTTAATTTACCTGTTCATGAACCTAGGGGCTTTTGCCTGTGTGATTCTCTTTGCTCTGAGAACCGGAACCGATCAGATCGCTGAGTATTCGGGACTCTACCAGAAAGATCCGCTCCTAACCCTATGTTTAAGCATCTGTCTGCTTTCTTTAGGGGGAATTCCGCCTCTAGCGGGCTTCTTTGGTAAGATTTATCTATTCTGGGCCGGTTGGCAAGCGGGACTTTATGCCCTCGTCCTCGTTGGTTTAGTCACCAGTGTGGCCTCGATTTACTACTATATCCGTGTGGTCAAAATGATGGTAGTCAAGGAACCCCAAGAGATGTCCGATGCGGTGAAAAATTACCCCGTTATCAATTGGACTCTTACTGGGATGCGTCCCCTACAGGTGGGTATTGTCCTCTCCCTAGTGGCGACTTCCCTAGCTGGTATCCTTTCCAATCCTCTCTTTACCCTAGCGACGGATTCCGTCACCACTACCCCCATCCTACAATCGGCGGCCCTGGCGACGCATATTTCCCGGGCAAATTGAGAATCTCTGTTGATTTATCGGCGTTGTCAGATCAGAATAACAACGCCGATTTACACCTAATCCGTTTTTAATAATGTGATTAACTCTCATCTTCTTCTAAAATAGAGGCGAAAATATCTGGAGTTAATCCGTTAGCTTCTGCTTCATCACTAGCTTGATCCATAATTGGTGATAATCTTGCCGCTGCTTTTTGACGATATTTTTCTAATTCTAATTGAATAGTTTCAGTTAATTTGTTTTCTATGTTCGCTCGGTCATTGGGTTTAATTTTAGCGTAATATCTAGCAATTTCTAAAGGAACTTGAATAGTGATTTCTGTCTTGCTATTCATGGTAATTGATTGTTTTTTTTACTTTTAACAGAAAACGGGTTTCTCGGAGAAACCCGTTTTCTGTGCGTTACTCAACGGATTTAGTATGATTTAAAAGTTGCCATTGGATCAAAAAAATCAATGAATAGGGCTTGCTGAAAAAGTACGGGCGAAGCATTCGGATAGAAAATCTACGGTTTCACCGATAGGTTATTGCTCGAATGCTTCGCCCCTACAGGACGCGGGCCGATGAAGACGCAAGGTTTTTAAGCACGATTGTATCAAAAGTTACAATTTAATAAATCTTTACATTTTTCTCCTCGACTAGCGACTCATACTAAATCCGTTGAGTATAGGCTACATATCAGGACAGACAAAAGGGTGAATAAATAATCAGTTTTTAATAACCAGATTTAGCGTTGGGTTTCATACTTCAACCCAACCTACGTTCATCTTATATTTAATTCCACCCACCTACTTAATCAGTCTTTAATAACCAGATTTAATATTAAGACTTGTTCTAAGCTTAACCTGCTTTTTGCCTTACTCAAATTGGCCAAGTAAAAGACTGATTTCGTTAACAACATTCTCACTTGCTTTTAACGCTTCTTTTCTAATTGCTTGAATTTCGGTCATACTTTTGGCGATTCTCTGCTGTTTAGATTTGGGTGGAATAGGCACTAAAACTTTAGACAAATCATCTACTAAAATAGTAGGAATAGCATGACCTGTCATGTACCTTTTAATCTGACGCAAAAAAAAGTCTGTTCGCATATATACTAATAAAAACAAAGGCTCGACTCCCTGAATATTTCTTAATACTGAAAATCCATTTGAGCAAATTGCTCCGTCTTCATCTTCCGTGATTAGGGCTGTTGCTTGGCGTGGTGTTCCTGTACTTGCTCCTGAAATTGCTGTAATAATATCGCCTTTGTACAATCTATAAGTTGCGCGAGATGGGGCCTCATGTGCCTTAATTATTTGTTGAGAAACAACTTGCATTGTACGGTAATCAACATCGGAAATGGCGATATATCTAATTTCACTGTCCCTAGCTAAACGAAAATCAGCTGAATCTCTCAAAATATCGGCAATTTCACCTAAAGGTTTCGCCCCAATAGATTTTAGATGTTCTAATAATTTTTGGTCATTGGGTAAATAATGTTCGGCATCCAGTCTCGAATTGAGCAGGGTATTCTTAACTGTATAAATACAATCGCTGTTTTGTGCAAATTCCCCATTGATAAATGACCTAAAAGATTGAGAAATATCATCTATATCATCGTCAACTATTGGCAAACCTGATTTTGTTCGGGCTATAACTCCCGACTCGTTGCGCTTATATATTGTTTGTCCTTTAACGTCATAGCCTATTTTTTTGATTTGTGCCATAAAACAAGAATCATGGTTTGCTGGTAATTTTTGAACTACCAAAAGTGATGTCTTGATTCCAGTGCCGTAGGGTACAAAGGCTTCCGGCGGTATGGAAACAACACCTAATATTTTTGTTTGGGAGCGCAACCAATGGCGAATCGGTCCATTAGAGATATTTTGTAATAGACCATCGGGCAGAATAATCGCCATGCGCCCACCTACCCGCAATAATTTTATAGATTTCTCAATAAATAAAATATCGGGCGACTGACCCGCTAAAACGGTTGGGGAAACTTCCCAACCATTGGACGCTGATTTATGCCATTTCCGGGCAAGAAGATATGATTTAAGAATTTTCTGGTCTTCTACTTTGCCTTTATTTCCGAAAGGAGGATTGGTCAAGATAACATCAAAAGAATTATTTAATTTTTCATCTTCGATAAGCGCATTAGTGCAGATAATTTCTGAACCTGTGCCACCTTCAAAAACTAAACGAATCATTCCCGAAAGGGCGACATCGGGATTAAATTCAATTCCTGTAATACTTTCTTGCACAAAACTTGCTATATTGAACTCTGGATTATTTTGTCGAACATGGTTGATTGCTTGAATTAAAAAACCACCACTTCCGCAAGCAGGATCTATAATTTTTTCGTTTGGTTTGGGGTCTATCATTTCAACCGCAAGACGGACAATTGGATGAGGCGTAAAAAATTCTCCCCTATCTCCACGCTGGTGTCTATTTACAAAAGTCTGAAAGGCTTCACCTTTTATATCGCCAGATGTTTTAGTTAAATTAATGTACTGTAACCTGCCTACAATATAAGCAAGAGTCAAAGGTTTTAACTTGAATTTGTCATCGGTGAAAAATCCCCGATAATGATTCTTGATGGAGGTAAATAATTGACTGAGACGCGACATAAATTCATCGGACTTATTGGCGACGATGGCTTTATATTCACTTGCTGTAACGCCAAAATTTACAGATTGCTTGGCAGATTTTTCATCATGAAGTTTGATGATGATTAGTTTAACCATCTCGTGAAAAATCTTGTCTTTGAGCATTCCTTCGTTGGCGTAAATATAATTATGGCACTCTTCAAAAACTGCGGAAAGATTGTTAGAAGGTCGTAATTCCTGAATTTGCGGGAGTTTTTCAGGTAACAGGCTATCTTCGGAAAATAACAATCCTTGCTCTTTCATTTTTCCAGTTTGATTTGACCGTTTCCCCTTGCGGGTTGTTGAATAGATAAACTATTTTTAGCCTCGACTGCATTCCTACCAAACCAGTCTTTTAGTGGACAGAGATCATCGCCATCTTGATTAAACAAGAACTTGCCCCTATACCTAATTATAGAATATAAATTAGAGTATGTCAAGAGATAAAAAATTCAGTTTCATGTTAACCAAAGTAAGTAAAAAAAGCTGAGAGATTGTTGATGACAGAAATTCGGAGCATCTTTCAATTTGATAACGCCAATTGTAGGGCTGATTCCGGAATTAGCGCCAATTGTAGGGCTAATTCATGAATTAGCCCTACAGCTATTGACAAGGCCTATTGTTTAGCCTTTTGATCAGGTGAGTGCCACCCACCTGATTTATTTTTAGCTATACATTAAAACGGAATAGTAAAACATCACCCTCTTGAACAATGTATTCCTTGCCTTCACTTCTGACTAAACCTTTTTCTTTGGCTGCGCTCATCGTGCCACTATTAACTAAATCCTGATAAGACACGGTTTCTGCACGAATAAAACCCCGTTCAAAATCCGAGTGAATAACTCCGGCTGCTTGGGGTGCTTTCATACCAGAAATAATCGTCCATGCGCGGGTTTCTTGGGGACCGGTGGTGAGATAGGTACGCAGTCCTAATAACTCGTAGGTAGCTTTAATTAAAGATTTTAATCCCCCTTCTTCTACTCCTAAAGAACCAAGAAAATCTTTTCTTTCTTCCTCCGACAATTCCACTAATTCCGATTCTACTTGAGCAGAAACGATCACAACTTTTGCCTGTTCCTCTTGGGCAATTTGACGGACACTTTCTACCCAATCATTACCCGTGGCCAGATCATCTTCGCTCACATTAGCGGCATAAATAATCGGTTTACGACTCAATAAACCGAGATTTTTAATTAATTCTTCTTCCTCTTTGCTTAAATCCACTTTTCGCGCCGAAATACCGTCATTAAGACAAATTAGGATTTTTTCAAGGATAGCCAATTCTTCGGCGGCTTCCTTGCTATTTTTCGCCTGTTTGCGTAAACGTTCCACCCGCTTCTCCACCTGTCCCAAATCCGCTAGAGCTAACTCTAGATTAATCACCTCGATATCCCGGGCCGGATCCACGGAACCGGAAACATGAATAATATCATCATTATCAAAACAGCGCACCACATGAACGATCGCGTCCACTTCCCGGATATTAGCCAAAAATTGATTACCCAATCCTTCCCCGCGACTCGCACCCTTGACTAATCCGGCGATATCGACAAATTCAATCCGCGTCGGCACGATTTTCTCAGAATTAGAGATTTTAGCCAAAACCTCCAGACGTTCATCGGGGACGGATACCACACCCACATTCGGTTCAATGGTACAAAAAGGGAAATTAGCGGCCTCGGCCTTGGCATTAGCCACCAGAGCGTTAAATAGGGTCGATTTCCCCACATTTGGCAGTCCCACGATTCCAGCTTTTAACATAAAAATTGCTTGATAAACATCATCCCGACCTCTCACTATATCAGGCTGCATCTCGTTTTTGTGAGTCCAGTTGATGAGAAAGACTCTCGATAGTCAACAGCTTAGTTAACATTTGCTGAAAAAATTTTTCCTGGAGGTAGGAGACTCCGATTCAGGAGACTCCGATTCAGGAGACAGGAGATTATTTTTATTTATTCTCCCCATTTCCCCATTTCCCCATTTCCCCATTTCCCCATTTCCCCACACCCCACACCCCACACCCCACACCCCACACCCACGAAAAACTTATTTAGCAAACCCTAGTTAACATTTATTCAAGTTCCTTAACTAAAAGTAGGCGAGACTTTACAAGAGATTGCGAGAATAGGATGTAATGCTTGAGACTGAGTTAGGGTGAAGAGTAGGAAAGAATACACCTGTAGCACTGGGCAAAATTATGGCAAGACAGGCCTTTCACTTCTAAATACGTCCTGAGAGTAATTTTCAGTGCTATGACAGTATATTTTCTAGGGCGATCAAGTGTAAATATCGTCCAATCGCCACAACTAATCACTAAATCATTGTTGGGGGTATCTGTATGAATCAAAGTATCGGAGCAAACACCCGTAATGTGGCCCTTGTCGGCCCCTACTCCAGTGGAAAAACCTCCTTACTGGAAAGTTTACTTTTCGTAACAGGAGCAATCACCAGAAAAGGCAAAATCAGCGATCGCAACACCGTCGCTGATAGTTCCACCCAAGCGCGGGATCGACAGATGAGTGTAGAAGTTTCCGTTGCCCATAGTCAATACCAAGACCTAAATTTTACCTTTCTCGATTGCCCTGGTTCGATCGAATTTGCCAGTGAAACCTATAATGCCCTCGTCGGGGCCGGTGCTGCTATTATCGTTTGTGAACCAGTAGTCGATCGAGTTCTCACCCTGGCTCCCTTGCTAAAATTCCTCGATGATTGGGAAATTCCGCATCTAATCTTCATCAACAAGATGGATCGCTGTAATAGTCACTTTAACGAAGTCCTACAAGCTATCAAATCCGTTTCTAGTCGTCCCCTCGTTCCCCAGCAATATCCTATCCGTCAGAACAACGAAATTATCGGATTCATCGATTTAATCAACGAACAGGCTTATCATTACCATGCTAACAGTCCCGCCGACCCTGTAGCTTTACCCGACCACCTCAAGGAAGAAGAACAGATTGCTCGACAAGAAATGCTAGAAACGATCGCCGAATTTGACGATCATCTTTTAGAAGAACTCCTCGAAGATATTAACCCCTCCCGGGAAGAAATTCTCCAAGACTTAAAACAAGAACTGGGAGCCGATCAGATAGTACCCGTGTTCTTCGGTATGGCGGAACGGGATTATGGTGTGCGTCATCTCCTCACCGCTTTAGTGGAAGAAACACCGGCCCCGACAATTACTGCCAACCGTCGCGGTCTCGATCCCAGTGCGGATGGAGATGCAGTGGTACAAATCCTCAAAACCTATTTTACTCCCCAGGGCGGTCGCCTGTCCCTAGGGCGAATCTGGCAGGGAACCCTTAACGATGGCATGGCCTTGAACGGTGTGCGGATTGGTGGTATCTATCGTCTCATGGGACAACAACAACAACCCTTACAGCAGGCCCAAGCGGGGGAAATTATCGCTCTCGGTCGTTTGGAAGGAATCGCCACCGGAGACGTGGTTAGCAGCGGTAGTCAAAAACCCGACCTTCCCAGAGGATTACAGCTTAAACCCGTCTTTGCTCTCGCTATTGCCGCCGCAAATCGCAAGGATGAAGTTAAATTAAGTTCAGCTTTGACGAAACTGATCGAAGAAGATCCTTCCCTCTACTGGGAACAACACGGCGATACTAAAGAAGTGATTCTCTGGGGACAGGGAGAAATTCATCTGCAAGTGGCTCTCGATCGCCTAGCGCGCAAGTATAATCTACCGATGACCACCCATCTACCCCAAGTTCCCTACAAGGAAACGATCAAAACCAGCACCAAATCCCACGGACGTTATAAACACCAAACCGGCGGTCACGGTGCTTTTGGCGATGTGTATCTCGATATTAAACCCCTGGCCCGGGGGGAAGGTTTCCAATTCCATGAAACCATTGTCGGTGGTGTCGTCCCCAAACAGTATATCCCCGGGGTGGAAACGGGAGTGCGGGAATATCTCGGTCATGGTCCTTTGGGTTTCCCCGTGGTGGATATCGATGTTACTCTCACCGATGGTTCCTATCACAGTGTCGATAGTTCCGAACAAGCTTTTAAACAAGCGGCCCGTCTAGCGATGACGGAAGGACTGCCTAAATGTCATCCGGTCTTATTAGAACCAATTCTATCGGTGACGGTTCTCGCTCCCTCGGAATACACCGCCAAGGTTTTACAGTTAATCA
The DNA here is from genome assembly GCF_014696875.1 of Microcystis wesenbergii FACHB-1317. Classification (GTDB taxonomy): domain Bacteria; phylum Cyanobacteriota; class Cyanobacteriia; order Cyanobacteriales; family Microcystaceae; genus Microcystis; species Microcystis wesenbergii_A. The sequence goes on from NZ_JACJQV010000159.1 coordinate 37,167, forward strand.
GTGGTAAACGCGGTCAAATTCAGGGTTTTGAAGCTTCTGGGGAGTGGAAAGGTTGGGATCAGGTGACGGCCTATCTCCCCCAAGCGGAAATGCACGATTTGATCGTTGAATTGCGTTCTTTGACTATGGGTGTCGGTTTTTTCCAGTGGGATGAGGATCACCTGCAAGAAGTGCCGGATAAACTGCGCGATGCGGTTTTAGCTATGCAGGGTAACGGTCAAAAGTAAGCTGCCCGCGCATTTAAATTGCTTGTTGAGATGAGGCAACAGGCAAAAGGCAACCCCCCCGACATCGTAGGGCTGTTTCATTCTCGCAAATGTCATTCAATCAAATCCTTATCTGGCAAGGTTTTCAGTCAATTTCTCAGAACAAATATCTGAAAAATTTTTAAAATGCCTTGCTTTGCTTGCCCCGTAAGCGATTGAAGACAGACAAACAAGGAATCAAACTAGAGAATGAATCAGCCCTAGGGTTGGGGGGGGTTGGGGTTGAGGAAAATTAACCATCTCTGCCATTACTTTAGAAAAATGCTATTAGCAAAGTCCTATTCACGTTTGATCAGGATTATCCTCTATATTGTTGACTTTCGTTAATTGTGGAAAAATATCTCGTACTGCCTCTTCAAATTTTTTGTAGGAAGATAAGGATTCTAATTTCGACAATGGGATTTTTGTACCAAGCGGTGAATATAAATCGTCAATTTTTAGTTTATTTCGATACCGTTTAGTTATACCTTCTCTGGCTTTATTGATGGCATTTTTAATCGTTTCTTTCGGATTGCTAAAAGATTCGGGATCTTTATCGATTGCCAACTCACTATCACTTTTATTTGTACACAATTCTTTTTTTAGTAATTCTTTGTCTGCTAATATCCAAGCTTCAGTCATTTGTATTGGAACGATAGCAACTAAATTTTTACATAAGTCTCGCTCGTCTAATTTAATAGCATTAAAAGCCGGATTAATTCTTTCCTTAAATGCGTTTTTATCTGTTTTATCATCTGCGTCTGCATGGAAGCACAAAACCATTGCTCCCTTCTCCACCGCTTGAATTGCGTATTTTTTAGCTTTTTCTCGGATATTTTCGCCAGAGATTTGTGGAAGACAAATTGGTTCAAAAATTTCTATTTCTTGTTTATCGTCAAGAGCAACTCTCTCGAAAGTGCGCTGAATAATATTCGGTAAAAATCTATGATCAGAACTGCCTTCTGTAGCTAAGGCAATAATTATTTGTTTGATTTTTTTTGCCATCTTAATTGATTTACGTTAATTGGTTTGGTTGATTTTTAATATTTTTAATCGCACTTTCAGCATCAGCAGTTTTTAGATATTCGACAACTTCCGAGAGAGTTAGCTTGGCCTCATTTTCGGAGTAAAATAAGGTTAATTGCTTTTTATTCTCTTTGATAACAGGGTGAAAATTACTGCTTTTCATCTTAATTCGTTTCCCTTCAATAGTGGATATTCGATTGGTAAGTTGAGAAAGCCAAATGCTGACATTTTCATCATCTTGCCAATTAATTAATTGACTCACCAGAACTGGAGAATGAGTGTTCACTATTACTTGGCGTAAAGGCATTTCAGTATCTTTAAAATCGACAGTTAGCTCTTTTAATAATCTTGCCATTGCTTCAATACGAAAAGGATGAATGCCATTTTCTGGCTCTTCAAAACACAGTAATCCTGTGTGTTGTTGGTCGTATTGCAGGACACATAATGTTAATAAACGTAGGGTTCCTTCCGAAAGCACTCTCGAAGAAAACTCCCGACCATCATCACCTTTTACCTTGATAATAAATTGTCGATTTGCTTTGTCATCATAAACATTAACTTCTGTAAGATTCGGTAGCAGATTATTGAGATCACGGGAAATTGCTGTGAGGGTATATTCATCATCTTGTTTAATGCGAAATAAAGCAGCGGCTAAATTCTTTCCGCTTGCTGTTATTGTATCTCTGATGCCTAGATCTTGACGAGTAGGTTCTCGCAGATCTTCGGGATTAAGCTGCATAAACTTCCAACTCAGCATTTCTTGTTTGGCGGCTAATATATGTTGAAAATCTATGGTATTAATGCTGCTTAAAACAGTTTGTGATGCGTTTTTTGCGGGAAATACTTTTTTATTCCCCGCTTGACCGTCTTGATGTACAACAATGGTAGCAATACCACTCTTATCTTCAGTCTTAATATAAGGAATCGCTCTCCTACCCGTTACTTTTGGTCGCCAAGTTTCCAATACTGTCTTAGGAATATAATTTTTTACCCAATTATCTTCATTGTGCTTTAAGTTTTCTAAACGTTCATCAACAATATACAAGTTTTCAAATCCACTTATATTAGACTCTCGTTTAATTTTTAATTGATAGCGCAACCTTGTATATTTAAGATCGACTTCCCCACCCCAATTATCTTTTACCTTGCGATTGACTAACATTTCAACTATAAATTCCATTTCCGTGGCGTAGTCGTCCTCATCATACTGGGTAAAAAGTTCGCTAGGATGTCCTCTTTGCTCGCTAAAAGCCGTCTTCAGATCCACTTCTGCCAGCCGCGCCAACAATTGCAAAGCATCAAATAAATTACTCTTACCAGAAGCATTAACCCCAGCAACTACAGTAAGCGGCGTGAATACCATTTCAAAATTATGAAAGGATTTAAAGCCATGAATTTTAATATAAGTAATCATAGTTTTAGTCGATAAGTAATATTAAAACATCAGCGCGACATTTAACCATACTGGACAATCTTCTCAACTTTCGCCCGATACTGTCCTACTATAATCTAGATATTGGTGGCTCTTCGGTTTATGTTATGCAATAGACGGGGGTTATAAGGGATGGAACCCTTATATAGAAAAGCATTTAGCGATTTTTGTCAATTGTTTTTGATCTAGAGCGAACTAATCAATTAAGTCTCTTGCCAGATAAGGATTTAGTCGATTTATGCTCCCCTATCGAACCATACCAAGTAACGAAGAGCCATATTGGTTTACAGGAGGTAGTGCGATTACGCTGATTTTGTCGGGTGCGTTCCCTGCTGCAACGAGGGAGAACGCACCTTACCGATCGATTCCTGAGAGTATGGGATATTAGTCTAACAAAGCCCATAGACAACAGCTTATCTAGCTGGCGGCCGACGGCTGATGGCTGACGGCTAAAAATATAACTATCTCAAGGTCGCGAGAGGACTCCCGTTAAACTGCGTAGCGGTTAACGGGAGATAAATCGCCACCAGAATAAAACTAACGCGGTAGCGTTTCCACTTTCGGGGAGTTTTGATTCTCAACATATTTTTTTAGTTGTTCAACAGTTACTCCGCCACAACTGGCCACGAAATAACCTCCCGTCCAAAAATAGGGTTTGTTGTAGAAATACTTTGCCGCCAAATCCAGAAATTCCTTTCTAATTAAGCGACTACTAACTGTTTTAAGGTTAGCGATTAATTTGGATAAAGCAATGTCAGGCTTGTCATCAATAATCAGGTGAACGTGATCCGATTCACCGTTGAAATCAAGTAATGTGCTGTCCCATTTTGTGACGTTGATACAAAGATTTCTTTAAGTCGGGCTAAGATTTCATTGTTAATAACTTTTCGTCGGTATTTGATGACAAATACAACATGAGCAGTAAGTTTGTAAACAGAGCGAAATCCATGATTGTAATCGGTTGACATATTAGGCAGTAAGTGTTAGAATTTAATTTTACATCACGAAACAAACGACAGTGATAACGCTTACCTACCAGTACAAACTAAAGGTAAACAGGCAACAGGAACGGGAGATCGTCCACATTCTTGATGTTTGTAAGAGCGTTTATAATTACGCGCTCTCGGAGCGAAAAGACTGGCTAAACTCTCGAAAGTCTCTTGCGGATCGCTGTTCTTTAGTTTCCGAGTATATAATTTCCGCGGATGAACCTTATCCTAATTACTTCGTTCAAGCCAAAAATCTAACGGAAGCTAAAAAAATCTATCCGATATTAAAGACGGTTAACGCTCAAGTTTTACAGCAAGTTTTAAAAACTGTAGATAAAGCTTTTTCTGACATGAAATCGAAAGGCTTCGGCTTTCCTAGATTTAAGAAAAAGATGCGGAGTTTTGTTTTTCCTGCGCTGTCAAAAAACTTCTTAGGTGACGAATACTTAAATTTTCCACAATTGGGAAAAATTCGGATTAGGAAATCTAGGGAGTACCCGTCTGGGTTTGAGCCTAAACAAGCTCGAATTATCCAAAAAGCGTCGGGATTTTACGTTTCGGTTTCTTTCCAATCTCCGGAATTAGTTCCCGATATGACAGTTGGGAAGACCTGTTTAGGAATTGACGCGGGAATTGAAAGTTTTGTCGCTACTTCACGAGGAGATTTAATCAAAGCCCCTCGATTTTTGTTGAAAGTACAGAGTAAGCTTAAATTGCTACAAAGACGCTTAAAACATCAAGTCAAAGGCTCGAACAATTGGTTGAAACTCCAAGAGAAGATAGCGAGATTACACGAAAAAGTGTCTAATACTCGTAGAGATTGGCACTTTAAATTAAGTCATTACCTTTGCGATCTTGCTGATAATATTTTCGTTGAAGATATTAACTTCGTTTCCTGGTCTAGAGGGATCGTTAGAAAACAATCTCTAGATTCGGGTATCGGTAGTTTTATTAACGAGATACTACCGTTTGTCGCTTGGAAACGGGGAAAATATTATCTTAAAGTCGATAAAAACGGAACCTCGCAAGAGTGTCCGAATTGTGGCGCGATTACTGGCAAAAAGTCGTTATCGGAAAGAGTTCACCGGTGTGATTCTTGCGGTCACATCGAACCAAGAGATACAGCATCAGCGAAGGTAATCGAGAATCGAGGCAAAAACGCGGTCGGACTGACCGTGTTAGAAAATGCTCGCGGAGGCGATTTGACGGGGATCGACCGGGTTAAACCCAGTCGATCTAGTTAAAAGCCTATGAACCGAGAATCCCCCGCTACACCGCGCTCCGCGGTTAGCGGGGGAGAGTCAATATTAGGAATAACCCTAGGAGTGTTAACGATGATTACAATCCTAGAGAGGATTCTTTTTTCCTATCACTGCATAGAAGGGATCAGCGACCATAATTCCTAACATTTGCAGGAAACTGGGGGTAGTAGCAGGACGAACGATCCCCTGTACTTCCCTAAATCCCGCCACCGATTTAAAATAGGATTTCACTAACGCTACCCGGCCTAAATCGCTATTATCGCGCCAAACAGCGATCGCTTTTTGGTAAAACATACGATTGGAAAAACTGACCACCACCAGACCATTAGGCTTTAAAATGCGGTACAGTTCCGCAAAAATCGCCTCTGGATACTGCAAATACTGCACCGACACCGTTATTAACACCGCATCAAAAGAACTATCCTCTAGGGGCAATTTTGGCTGTGCATTGAGGTCCTGGACAAAATAACTATGCAAGCGGGGATTTTTGGCTAACTCCTCCCCATTCATCCCGTGACCTTCGATATGCTCAAATTCCATCTCCTCCGGTAAATGGGACACCCAGCTGCTCATCAGGTCTAAAATGCGCGTATTCGGCGATAAGATCTCTCGGTAGAGAGCGGTTAATCGATCGATAAAACCCTGATCCACGTGGGTGACAAAGCGGGGAAAAGCATAAAAATCGCTGTCTTTCGTCGGATCGAGTTTAGTTCTTTCTTCGGGTCGGAGCATTTTTGTCAAGTTAATTTTATTCTTAACATACCCCACAGACAGAAAAAAGGGTTAACCGAACTGGTCAACCCCTAGGCTTGGGAACGCGCTGTAAATCTTAGCTTTGAACGACTAGCTTAACGTTAGCGTTTTGCAGACCGCGCTGTTTCACTTCGGATAGGGTTTTGTTCACAGCGTATTTTTGGTTGATCGAGTTGATCAATTCGGTTTGATTGTGTTTTTTGGCCACACCCCAGAGGTCAGCGATTAAATCGAAACTGCCGTCGCTATTGCGGGACCAACCGAGATCATATTCGCCATCGAGAACAGCAACGATGTCTGAGCGAACCCGTTGACCGTTGTAACCACGAACGTCGGCTTCGGTTTTTACGCTAATGCCGAGGTCGCGGAGAGAAGCTTTGAGGATTTCGGCATCGGTGATTTTGGTCCGGAGAGTGCTGAAATGAGACATTGGAATTTCCTCTTTGTAGATTAAGAATTAACAACAACAGATTGAGAGTTAAAGAGTGCCGCCAAGCGGCTTTTCGAGGCATTGCTAGTCCCTGAGAACTAGCCTTTCATCCCGTTGGGAGCGGGCGAAAGTCTGTTAGAACTCCAATCGCTGGTACTCAGCGACGGAGGCCGAAGCAGGTCGGGCGCGTTGTCTGGCCCAATCACGCAGGGCTGTCACCTGTTCGGTCATGGTGCGAGATAGGGGCAGAGTCGCCTTAATCGCCGCAATAATGTCCAATTGCGTGAATTCGCGATCTTGGGCAAAGGCCTCATACATGGCGGCAATCAGCGCCTGTTCTATTTCCGCACCGGAAAACCCATCGGATACCTTGGCTAACTGCTCCAAATCGAAGCGAGAAATGTCGGAGCGTCGTTTAGTCAGGTGAATATTAAAGATATCTTGTCTTTCTTCGGAATTGGGCAAATCGACAAAGAAGATTTCATCGAAGCGCCCCTTGCGGAGAAATTCCCCCGGTAGCCGTTCAATCCGGTTAGCTGTGGCCATGACGAAGACGGGCGAGGTTTTTTCCTGCATCCAAGTCAGGAAGGAGCCGAAGATGCGGCTAGAGGTTCCCCCATCGGAATCGGCGGATCCTGTACCACCGGCAAAAGCTTTATCTAATTCATCGATGAAAAGAATGGCCGGAGAGATGGATTCAGCAGTTTTTAGGGCATTACGCAGGTTGGCCTCGGACCGTCCCACCATGGAACCATCGTAAACCCGTCCCATATCTAGGCGCAGGAGCGGTAAACTCCAGAGGCGCGAGGTGGTTTTAGCGATTAAGGACTTACCACAGCCTGGTACTCCTAAAATTAGCATTCCTTTCGGTTGGGGGAGTCCGTAACCTCTGGCTCTTTCTGTAAAGGCATTTGAGCGCTGTTTTAACCATCTTTTTAGTTCTTCCAGACCGCCGACGGCATTGATGGTCTCGTCCTCTTCAATGTATTCTAAAATTCCGTTGCGGCGAATCAGTTGTTTTTTCTCGGAAAGGACGATTTCTACCTCGTCTTCCGTCAATTTGTTCGCTTTTACATAGGCCTTGCGGTACACCTTTTCGGCTTCATCTTTGGTTAAGCCCAAGGCCGCTTTCAGGAGTTTTTCCCGGACCTCTGTGGTGGTACGACGATTTTTATTTTTGCCTAGGTGTTGCGAGAGAACCGTATCTAACTCTCCCATGTCCGGCAGGGGAAAATCTAGAACTACCACGTCTTTCTCTAGTTCTATGGGGACTTCTTGCAGGGGAGACATTAAAATAATGATTTTCTCGCTGCCCTTAAAGCTGGCGATCGCATCTCTTAACCAACGAGTGACCGGGGCGGAAGTGATGAACGGATGCAGGTCTTTGAAGATGTAGATGCCCGCTTCCCGTTGACGCACTACCCATTCGATCGCCGCTTCTGGCGACACGGTATTATGTTGACTGGTTTGGCGCGGTTGACCCAGTTCGATCATGCCGTGGGTGACAGTCCAGACAAACACCCGTCGATGTTGTGTATTTAGTTGGGCTATTTTGCTGATGGCTTCTTCTGCCCTTTCCTCCTCGGAGGTGACGAGGTAAATCAGGGGATACTGAGCCTTGACGAGAATTTCTAGCTCTTCTTTCATAACATCGACCCTATTTTTGGTAACGGTTTAGACCTTGGGCGGCTGATGGCTGTAGATGCCTTGTTCGGCTACTGCGAGTTTAGCAGGGAACTAAGGCTGCTTCTCCCTCTGTGGTTCCTTGAGCGCCAACGGGTTCGGGAACTTCGATCGGGAACTCATCGCCCACTATTGCGGGCTGGCGTTTGATCGACCTTAGCCGATCTTCTTTCATCACTAACGCGGCATCACACTCGGGACAGACATGAACCTGATAGGTTTTGCCATAGGCGGTGGCTTCGATTTCCTCTACCTTTTCGGGGTATTTCAGGTAGAAAGCGATCGCTTTCTCCACCAGCCCTGACATCGATTCTTCATTGATCGCAGCTTTTATCTTTAGTTGACGATGGACTCCAGGGGGAAGGTACAGTGTGACTTTTTGCTTGTCTTGCATATCACTAAATTGGTTTACCCGGGTATGTGTCTCTACTATAACCACTGTCTTTCTCTCCTGTCAAGATGGTAAGCTGTTATAACGGCATAATTGTAATATTTCTTTACAATTGTTGGGGAAGTGGGGTGTGGGGTGTGACCCCCCCCAACCCCCCCGACATCGGTAGGGTTGATTCATTTAAATTAAGTACAGCTGATTTTGAGTCAATAAATTTGAATGAAAATTCTCAAGTTTATCTTTTTCTAATCAAAAGAGTTAGTCACAATAACTAATATTTAATCTTCTGCCAATATTTATTATGAATAGATTGATAAAGCCTGTTCCCAAGCCACTAAAAGCCTATCTCTCTTGAAATTTTCTGAGAGTACATCCTGTTAATTTAGCTAATTTTTCCGCTTCTTACGTCGATAAAACTATCAGTTTTTCCCAACGTTCAGCTAACCACCTCTGTCCCTCTGTTATTGAGAGAAAACCCAAACCTCTGAAAAGATTCAATCCTATAGTTGT